>JAAESQ010001003.1 GCA_024229275.1 bacterium
CATTCTCAAGAGCCAATCCAGCACTGTTGCCGGCCGCAGCGGCGAGCAGCATGTCATCCTGCGTATAGCTACGATCGGCCATATCGGTATCGACATAAAGGATCCCAAGGATCGCGTTCTGAGTTCGAATCGGAACACACAGAATCGAAGACAGCTTCAGGGCCTGGATACTTTTGCTGGAGTCCCACGGCGTGTCGGTCATTCCACCCTGGTACAGTACGTTCTCACCATCTTTCAGAACACGCTGGGCAACAGTTTCACTGATCTGAATGTCCTCAACATCTGCCGGATGAGGTTTTCCCTCTCGAATGGTGTGCACTCGGCCGCACACATCACATGGTCTAAGTTTCCCGTTTTCACCGGCGAACACCACGGCCCCGCGCTGCGCGTTGATGGCTTCTGTGGTGGTCTGCAGAACCCGATCCACCAGATCGCAAGCATTGAAGTTCGCCGCGAGTGCATTCATGAGCGTATAGGCGGCCTCTAACAGTTCTTTTGAACGCGATGGTGGCGGCAGTTTCTGTTCGCGGCCCTCAGGATCAAGCACGGTTTGTAGAAAGACCGTGCGTCCAGAAACCTCTTCTTCAGGCTCCTCCCCGATTTCGAACTGGAAGTCCATGTCGCCGACGCGAATACGATCGCCGTGCTGGAGCCGGCAGCGAGTGATCCGCTTTCCGTTTACCAACGTACCGTTGCTGCTGCCGAGGTCGCGGCAGATGTACCCTTCCTCAGAAGCACGGACCTCGAGATGCTCCCGAGACGCCAACGGATCCTTAATCTTGAGCCCACAACATTCGGCTCGCCCAATCAGGAGCACTGGACTGATCGGCACTCTACGCTGATCACTCCCGCTTCCGGCAACAATGAATCCCTTAGCCATCTCAAACACCTTGTCGACGCTGCTATCCAGCCATGAAGCTAGCTCGCCTCGACAGTACATGCAAGTCAAACCTCGATGGAATGAGGCCACCACTGAGCTTGCACCAGTCGTTGGCCTTAAAGCAGCTCTGACACCGCCAGCCAAGATTCGAACAAGCGTTCGTGACAGTGATCACACGCCCTTTTGCCATCTCATGACTACGCTGCTGGTGTCATCCCCACAGTCTCTGCCCTTCGCGGGCGCCACGAAGGAGAGGTCGTTATGAGAAGCAGGCATCACACTTTGTTGCGGTTGGGACTTGGACTCGTTCTTGTACTATCGAGTCAAGCCGTAGGGGCTCGCACGCTTCAGGCCATCAAAGAGAGGGCTCGGCCAAACCTCGACCAAACGACAGCCATCGCGGCTCTGACTCCTGTGGGTGCAGTATCAGGCTGGGGGCGCGCCGTGGTACGCGACAACGATCCTCCAAGTGGATCGATCCGCTCTGTCCAGGTAGCGATTCACGGCATGGCGGCACACACCGAGTACATCATCACAATAGAAGGTGTTGACGTCGGCACCGTACGCACCAATCAAAGCGGAAGTGCCGAACTCAGGTTGCAGGATCAAGGTGAGGGGCACAACCCTGTGCCCGATGACCTGCCGGAAGCCGATCAGCTTGAGTCTGTGACCATTTTTGACGGTTCGTTCGCGGCAACGCTCACAGGGACGTTCACTGCGATTGTTCACTGCCCAGGCGATCTCGTCTATGAAGAGTTGATCGAGCTTGACGACATGACTCAAGGAGGCTTCTCTGGCCTCGCCCGGGTCGAAATGCGCGACAGCGGATATCAAGAGTTCATGACTCGGGCGACTGGACTTGTCCCAGGCAACGTCTACAAGATCACAGTGGACGATCTCGAGACAGCAATTCAAACCGCAGATTCCGAGGGCCAAGCCGGTGTCTTACTGAATCACCCATCTGAGGAAAATCCACTTCCAACAGACCTGAATCCAGTCTCTGAAATCGTGACGGTTATGTGGTCAGACCAAAGTGGTGAGACCATCCTTCTGGGTTCCTTCCCAGGAGATGGCGCCCGCGATTGCAGGGAACTCGAAGGTGAGGTCATTGAGATCACGTCGGATGGGTTCATCCTGCAATTCGGCGAGTCTAGCGTCATGGTCAGCGTTACACCTGAAACCAGGTGGATCAACTTCATCAATCACGGACTCCAGGTCGGCGATCAAGTTCGGGTCAACGGATGCTTCGAAGACGAAATTTTCGTCGCTGAGCGTGTAAAGCTCATCGAAGGACAATCTGAGTGCGACACCATCGAAGGTGTCGTAGAAGGTGTCGAACCAGCCAGATTCGAAATCAGGATAGGCGAAGAGGTCGTCACCGTAGTGACAACATCGAACACCGAAATGATCGGATTCGGAGACGGCAACCTCGAAGCTGGGGACACCGTCAAGGTCGGCGGATGCTGGGACGATGAGGTCTTCATTGCGGACTGGGTCAAGCTTCTCGATGATGGGGAAGAGTGCGACTCACGCACTGGTTATGTCACTGAAATCACCACCAGCGGTTTCAAGATGCAGGTCGCCAACACTTCGCAAGCGAATCTACATACACACACCACACCACACAACTACCTCACAGTGATTGTCACTCCTGAAACGCAATGGGAAGGTTTCGATGATCACCAACTCACAGTTGGTGACAAAGTCAGAGTCGAAGGCTGCTGGGATGGAGACTCCCTCGTTGCGGAGGAAGTCGAACTCCTGGAAGCCGAGGAAGAGTGTGGCTGGCGCACAGGTTATGTCACTGAACTCACAAGCAACGGCTTCAAAATTGAAGTTGTCGACGGATCCGACGCATCGTCATCTACGAAAACCACACCTCACAATTACACCCGAGTCATCGTCACAAATGAAACCGAGTGGATTGACTTCGGCGATCATGTCCTCACAGTCGGCGACAAGGTCAAAGTCGAAGGTTGTTGGGACGGTGAATTCCTCGTTGCAGAACTGGTCAGGCTCCTCGAGGCCGAGGAAGAGTGTGGCTGGCGAATCGGCTATGTCACCGAACTCACAAACAACGGCTTCAAAATTGAGGTTATCGACGGATCCGACGCATCGTCATCTACGAAGACCACTCCTAACAATTACACCCGAGTCATCGTCACAAATGAAACCGAGTGGATTGACTTCGGCGACCATGTCCTCACGGTCGGCGACAAGGTCAAGGTCGAAGGTTGTTGGGATGGCGATTTCCTCGTTGCAGAACTGGTCAAGCTCCTCGAGGCCGAGGAGGAGTGTGGCTGGCGTATTGGCTATGTCACAGAACTCACGAATAGCGGCTTCAAAATTGAAGTTGTCGACGGTTCCGACGCAACGTCATCTACGAAGACCACTCCTCATAATTACATCCGAGTCATCGTTACAAATGAAACCGAGTGGATTGACTTCGGCGACCATGTCCTCACGGTCGGCGACAAGGTCAAGGTCGAAGGTTGTTGGGACGGAAACTTGCTGGTCGCTTCGGCGGTCAGGCTCCTCGAAGCGGAAGAGGAGTGTTGCGAACTTCAGGGAACGGTCACCGAGATCACGGCCAATGGATTCATCATCGAAACGGACAACGGTCTGTCGGTCCATATCAGCACCCAAAACAGAATTGAATCCGAGTGCAACACCGTCCAGGTCATTGTCACTCCTCTGACCCAGTGGATTGATTTCGGCGACCACCAACTCGCCGTCGGGGACACGGTGAAGCTCGAGGGATGTTACGACGGCGACTTTCTGATCGCTGTTTGGATCAAACTCATCGCGATCGCGCCCGAGTGTGCGACTCTCGAAGGCGAAGTCACCGCCATAGGTGTTGATGAGTTCGTGCTGAGTACGGAACAAGGCGACGTCATTGTCGAGTTCAATGACGAGACCCAATGGATTAACTTCGGCAATCACGCCCTTGCAATCGGCGATACCGTCAAGGTTGAGGGCTGTTGGCGAGGCGAAGTGCTCGTTGCCGAGCGCATCAAATTGCTCGACACACCTCAACAATGTGCCGAATTCGAAGGCGAAGTTCTGTCGGTCGGCATGGACGAGTTCTTGCTCAAAGTCGGCGGAAACGTGATTATCGTCGAGTTCAATTCAGAAACTCAATGGCTCAACTTCGGCGATCATCAACTTACAGTCGGCGACCTTGTCCGAGTCGAAGGCTGTTGGGAAGGTCAGCTCCTTGTTGCGGTATGGGTCAAACTCCTCGAGGCTCAGCAGGGATGTATGACTCTCGAGGGACCAGTGGCCATGCTGACAGGCTATGGCTTTGCTCTCCACATCGGTGCAGACATAGTCCCTGTCGAGACTGACAGCCAAACCCTGTGGCTCAATTTTGGCGACCACATTCTTGCGACTGGTGATGTAGTCAGAGTCGACGGTTGCTGGGAGAACGGAGTCTTTATGGCTGTAACCGTCACCCTCCTGGAAGCCGCCCCATAATCAGTTCCTCCCAAAGGGTCCTCCCCCTCTGCGAGTCGGGCGCCTCATCGTGAGGCGCCCGAAGTCTTTTGCTGCGAAATGTTGTTGGACCGTTGACAAGGTAACCATGTGTCGTCGTCCGGCTCATGAGAGAAAGATGATACTCACGTTAGCCGGAATGGCTGCATGTGGCTGAGACGTTACATGACCTAACTTGAGCGATTCTCACCGGCGATCTGCACCAATCTCTCGCGCCCTGGATACTTGCGCCAATGCTCGACGTACCGAAGGGTACGCCTCCGCTTGTCGCAAGCGCCAGCACATCAAGATCTCGGCACATCTCATCCGGCAGAATCGCTCAGTTTAGGTCTGAGAACGAATTAAACGGAGGCAACTTGATGAAGAAGCAATCCATGACGACCCTGGCGGTGGCTACGCTGGCACTGTGTGCAAGTGTCACCCTGGGGGGGGCAGACAGGCCAGAAGTAGGTAGCACAGCGCCAGCGATATCCCTCGTAGCGGCGG
>JAAESQ010001004.1 GCA_024229275.1 bacterium
CGGCAAAGCCCCGCGGAAAGGGGCCGAGACGCAGATTGGCTCTACAACTCTACGTCACGAGGGCGCGACGGCCGCGGGCAGTACAATTCTAGACCTCGAAAGTGGGCGGCAGATTTCATCCTCCACGAGGCCTTCTCCTGTCAAGCAGTCTCCCGCGAATCCACAAACCATGACAGCGTCTGCTCGTCCAACAGCTCCCTCCTCCGCGCAGGCCGAAAGCGACGCCCTAGATGGGACCATTCTCGACATGATGGCCGAAGGGGTAAGCCGCTTCACCAAGAACAACCCACTCGAGGGGCTCGAAATCGGGTTCGTCTTCCTGGAAGGCCCGAACAAAGGAAAGGGCTACCGCGTCAAGAAAACTCCGACCTTGATCGGCCGTACCACCGGCGATGTGATCATTCCCGACGGACGGATCTCCAGGAAGCATGCCCAACTCGATGTCCTCGGCCCGAGTCAGTACTCCCTCAAAGATCTCGCTTCGACCAACGGCACCGTGGTCAACGATCGCCCTATCTCCACAACGCGACTCGAAAATGGCGACGTCGTGAGCTTCGGTGGTACCAAGTTCAGGTTCGTGGTGCGAACAATGCGCGCTGCGACGAAAGGGGGCACTGGTTCAAACTGAATACTGGATCTAACCTAAACTGAGCGATTCTGCCGGATGAGATGTGCCAAGATCTTGATGCTGTGGTACTTGCGACAAGCGGAGGCGTACCTTTCGGTACGTCGAGCATTGGCGCAAGTGTCCAGAGCGCAAGAGATTGGTGCAGATCGCCGGTGAGAATCGCTCAATTTAGGTCTAATAAAGGTGCGACTGAAACAAACGTACCAGGCACCTATATATGCTGCCTCGACCGAAGCAGCATGGCACCACCACCGCCCCTCAATCCCACCTCAGAATCTTAGGAACTTGGTATCTGGCACCGATGCGTTTCACCTCCGCGGCGGTTCGTAAGGATCCAACGCTCCGGTTGGGACCGGCGGGTACTTCTTCAGCGAAGCAACGTGCTCTTGCAATTGAGGCAGTGCCGCCTTCGGCACCCACGTATTCGGGAAGAGAACGTTGTCGCGTTCCTGGGGATCGCTCATCAAGTTGTAGACCCGCGGCATCGTGTATTCACGCAGCACGCCGTTCCATGAATCCTGCTCTTTGAAGTGCAGTTTCCAATTTCGCCATTTCACTCCAAAAACATCGTTCCCCATGTAGACGACAAATCCATCACGACCCGATTCTTGCCTCTTCCCGAGCAGGAAGTCAGACACATCGATGCCGTCAATTACACGATCATCGGGAACTCTACCTCCGACGATCTTCGCGATTGTCGGGAACAGATCCATGGCGTGAACGATCTCGTCGCTCGACCGATCCGGGGCGATCTTGCCTGGCCATCGAATTGCGAAGGGCACGCGAAGCGCTCCTTCAAATCCGGTGAACAGCGTCGCCCGCCACGGCCCCGGAGAGCCGTGTACAGCCGTTTCCACGGTAAGAGTCGTGCTTCCACTATCCAAGGCCTCCGGGCCATTGTCGGCGGTGAAGATGAAGATCGTGTCGTCCCTGATCCCGAGTTCATCAATCGTATCGAGGAGTTCGCCGGTGTAGCTGTCAATCTGCATGAGGAGGTCACCCCACGGTCCGCTCCCTGATTTCCCGACGAAGTCGGGATGAGGAATAGTGGGGAAGTGCGTGGCTGTGTAGGGAAGATAGACAAAGAAGGGCTTTCCGACCTCGGCCTGTCGCTTCATGAAGCTGGCGGCTCTGTCAGTCAGATCTCGATCGATCAGCGGCCGGTAGTCGAGGCGATAGGGCCGAACCTTGCTCGGAACACTCCCTTTCTGACCATCCATCACGAACGTTTCCGAGACGCCGCTGTCTGAAAAACCCTCCAACGACGAATAGACGGACTCATCGGTGGAGTTGGGAACACCGTACCATTCGTCGAAACCTTGGTCCGTCGGGAAGCGGCCTTTCGTCCGACCGAGATGCCATTTCCCGTACATAGCAGTGGCATAACCAGCCTCGGATAGCATTTCCGCCATGGTGACTTCCCACTGCACCAAGCCGTAGACTCCCTCCCCTAAGGGGACCGTTCCATTGCCGCTTCTGATGGCATAGCGACCTGTCATGAGTGTGGATCGGGATGGCGTACATTGCACTTCGACGTTGAAGTTCGTGAGACGAAGGCCTTCATCGGCCAGCCTGTCCAGGCGCGGAGTTTCGGCTCCGCGAATGATGCCTCCGCCATTGAAGCCGGGCTCCCCCCAGCCGAAGTTGTCCATGAATACCAGGACGATGTTTGGTCTCTCTTGAGCGTTGACCACACCTGAGATACTAAAAAGCAGGATGAACACGGGCAGCACGACAAAGCGTCCCTTCATTTCTCAGATCCTCCAAACTTTGCCCTGAGATCCGGGCCTTGATGACATCGGATACTTTTGTTCTACCTGAACCTTCTACTTTGCCGCAAGAATTCCCCATTGGCCAAGCTAAAAAGGTGCCTGCACCTATACTTGGGCACCAAGATCAGAAACTTCCGGTCGACCAAGCTTCGATTTGCTCACTACTCAACCCGACGGTCTCCGCGGCTCCGCGGATCTCACTCCAGGTCGTGTCGTCCACCGGAATACCGTTCGCCATCCGATCAGATGCACTCTGTCGCTCGGGCTCCCCCGCCACCAGCACGGGCTCCTCCGGGTTCACCGGAGGCGAATCCCTGGCGTAGGCAACCATCGCGTCAATCTCGTTCCGCATCCACTCGAGGTCAACGAGGCGTCCGGGGTCGATCACAAAGCTGAGCATGTTGTTCACAATCGAGCCCTGGCGACGACGACCGGGTTCGATCGTGCCGCCCCCGGAAAGCACGCCAGCAAGAAGCTCACAGGCCAGCGCCAATCCGTAACCCTTGTGTTCGCCGATCGGCAACAGCGCCCCGCGCCGTTCCTCCGCGAACATAACCGAAGGATCGGACGTCGGCCGCCCCCGGTGATCGATCAGTCGTCCTTCAACCACGAGCTCGCCCTTGTTCATCGCCACCCGCGCCTTGCCCAGAGCGATCTTGCTCGTCGCCATGTCGAGCAGGATCGTCTCAGTGCGCCCCGATCCCGGCACGGCGACGCAGATCGGATTCGTTCCGAACCTGGCGTCTCCCCCGCGAAAAGGGGAGAGCAGCGGAGGGTGATCCTGGACGTTCACAAAATGGATCGAGACGTATCCCGCGGCGAGGGCCTGTTCGCCGTAGCTGCCAATGCGACCGATGTGGCACGAGCTGCGAAGTGTCATCAACACGACGCCCGTCTCCGCGCAGCGCTCGATGGCCGCATCCATCGCTTCCCGCGCAACCCTCTGACCGTACCCCCGGTCCCCGTCGAAGGCCAGAATCGCGCCGTCGTCCCGCACTCGTCGGGCGGCTGTATTCGGAACCAGAAGGCCGTCGCCGAGGAAACGGACGTAGTACGGAATCATCCCCACGCCGTGGCTGTCGTGGCCGGTCAGGTTGGCCCGGACCAGGTGCTCGGCGACGATCACCGCTTCCTCGGCGGTGCTTCCTGTGCCTCCCAGTACGGCCTCGGCGACACGGCGGAGTCTGTCGTAACGGATCAGCATCGGGTCCTCCTCGCGCACAATTGTATCCGTCTCTTCCGGATGGACGTCAGGTGTGAGATCTCCTTTGGTTCTAGATGGGAGGAGTACTTGGACACCACGTGAGCCGTGTGCTAAACCTTGACGGGAGATTCTCTGTCGTTTCGCTCCTCCCAATGACACACGCCCCCTGAATTGTCATCCTGAGCGAGCCTGCGAGCCGAAGGATCTCCCCTTGAAATCAGCAGTATGCAACCGAATGATTCACCGCAATCAAGGCGATCATTACTGGAACTGGAGATCCGTTCGACTCCGCTGCGCTCCGCTCAGGATGACCACCTTTTAGCGGCATTGTCATTCCAGGAGTATCCGCCGCGAATGCGGCCTAGCAGTGCTCGGGATGATATAGCTGAGAGTTCTGCAAGAGGCTCACGGTGCACCTGAACAGAATCTTGCAAACGGGACCTTGATCAAGTTTTTTGTTTCCTACAGCCGACGACTGGTCATAGCGCCTGTACACTGAATGGTGGTGAATACGCCCGCGCCGGCAGCCCGTCTTTGCTGCCTCGATCTGGATACATTCTTTGTCTCGGTCGAGCGGCTACACGACCCTGATCTGGTCGGCAAACCGGTGGTGGTGGCGGGAAAAAGCCAGCGTGGTGTGGTCACTGCCGCCAGCTACGAGGTGCGGACCTTCGGAGTGCACTCGGGCATGCCCACGGCGCAGGCGCGTCGGTTGGCTCCCCATGCTGTCTTTCTCCCCACCCGTCATGGGGTGTACTCACCGTACGCTGTCAGGGTGCGCAAAATCCTCGAGCGATATTCGCCGGTGGTGCAAACCGCTAGCATTGACGAGTTCTTCGTGGACTTTCGTGGCTGCGAGCGGCTCTACGTCGAGGCGCGGGATCGCGATGCAGATGCCACCATCGAGAGAGTCGTCTGGGAGATGCGGGACACGATCCAGTCCGAGCTGGGTCTGCCGTCGAGCGCAGGCATCGCTGCAACCAGGACCGTAGCCAAGATCGCCAGTGGGTTGGCCAAGCCGGCCGGTGTGCTGATGGTGCCGGTGGGTCACGAGGAGCGCTTCGTCGCGCCGCTACCAGTGCGAAAGATGCCGGGTATCGGTCCGGTGATGGAGGAACAGCTGAAGGAGGCCGGAATCTCGACTATCGGGCAACTGCTCGGGCCCGAGTCCGGTTCGTGGCGCGAACGGTTTTCTAGGGCCGCCAGCTCGGTTCGCAGGGCAATTGACCCGTACAACCCAAACAGGCTCGGGCGGGACCGGCCGACGTTTCTCGAGCACGACTCGCAGCACGAGACCATCGGTTCGATCTCAAACGAACGTACATTCTCTATGGATATCGGCAACCGGGATGCCGTCAAGAAGCAGCTGCTGGCACTGTGCGAGCGAGTGTGCTGGCGAGCGAGGA
>JAAESQ010001005.1 GCA_024229275.1 bacterium
CTGTGGTTTCTCTGGCTTTGGTTTGTAATCGTCATCGCGTTCCATGTCCGCTCCTACTCGAGACTTCGATTCAGTTGTGAGGAAAAGACTCAACCATGATAGCGGGGAGCAAGGCTTTGTTGGATCATCCGGCTTCGCATGTATGCTACGCCGTGACAAGTCGTCATCGTCATCGTCATCGTCATCGTCATCGTCATCGTCATCGTCATCGTCATCGAAGACCAAGTTCACTGCAGGAGGAGGAGCATGCAAATTCAATACTCTTTCTCCATCCGAGTGCGAATCGGTTGGAACACAACCGAAACTCTATAAGTTCCGTATAGTTGATGGGGGGGAGAAAGATGCTTGGCGCTTTGCAGAGCATCGCCCAACCAAGGGAGCTATCTGTGAACCCAGTCGCACCGTCAGTTCTGGCTCGACTCGAACGCCTCCACAGCTCGATCGTGAAGGTCATTCGAGGCAAGGAAGAGATCGTCGATTCACTCATCGCAGCTTTACTTGCTCGCGGTCACGTACTGCTCGAAGACGTCCCAGGAGTTGGCAAGACGACGCTGGCACAGGCGCTCGCACGTTCTCTCCAGCTCGATTTCAGTCGCATTCAATTCACTTCGGACACCCTTCCTTCCGACATCATCGGCATCACCATTTTTCGTCAGGACAACAACGAGTTCGAATTCGTCTCCGGACCACTTTTTGCCAATGTTGTCCTCGCGGACGAGATCAACCGCGCAACACCTCGAACACAAT
Organism: bacterium; assembly: GCA_024229275.1. GTDB lineage: Bacteria > Acidobacteriota > Thermoanaerobaculia > Thermoanaerobaculales > Sulfomarinibacteraceae > JAAESQ01. Next base: position 748 of record JAAESQ010001005.1, read on the forward strand.
CTGCTCTGCTCGAAGCCATGAGCGAACACGCCGTCACGGTGGAGAATAGGCGCCACGAGCTTGCACAGCCGTTTCTCGTCGTGGCCACCCAAAATCCGGTCGAAGCCACCGGGACCTACCCCCTGCCTGAATCTCAACTAGATCGCTTCCTGATGCGCCTTTCAATGGGCTATCCCGGTCGAGATGAGGAACTCGAGTTACTGAGATCCGGTGGAACCGAACCTGAATTGGAGCAGCTCACACCTGTGCTGACAGCCGAAGAGGTTCTGAATCTGCAGCAGGTAGTTCGCGAAGTGCATATCGCCGACGAACTCCTCTCATATCTACTCGAAGTTGTCGAAGCCACACGACGCCACGCCTCACTGACTCTTGGCATTTCAACCCGAGGATGCCTCGCCTGGCAGCGCTCAGCCCAAGCGATGGCTCTTGTTCGGGGCCGGTCATTTGTGATCCCCGACGACCTCCAGAACACTGCAGAGGCGGTATTGGCCCACCGCGTGGTGGTCTCCGATCCACTCTTAGGTGGCGGCTGGGAGCGGAGCCGACAGGAGCGGGCAGTGATCAGAGGGATCCTCGAGGAGGTACCGGTTCCACGGTGAAGAAGTTCTCGGAACGTTTTCCGGCATTCAGGCTTCGCCTCACTCGCTGGGGCGGTGTTTTCCTTATCTCAGTATTGGCAGTGGCAGCTGCGGCTGTGAACACTGGGAACAACGCCCTTATGTTGCTCCTCGGGTTCTCGCTCGGAAGCTTCATCCTGTCCGGACTGTGGTCGCGCGATGTACTGGAACATGCACGAGTCGAAGTCATTCCCCCGCGCGAGTTGTTTGCTGGGCAGGCCGCGACGTTTGAGGTGCGGATCGCCAACCACTCGCGATTTTTCCCAGGCTATGGATTGAAGATCGTGGACCGGGAAGGCAAGACCGTCCTGGTTGAACCTCTCGTAGAATCGCATGCTGAAACCCGACGTTTCGTAGAACTCACCGTCGATCGCCGAGGCTGGATCAATCTCAGCCCCTGGCGCCTTGAGGTCTCGTTGCCTCTGGGCTTCTTCGTCAAATCACGGGACGTCGTCACCGAATTGCGGCTCTTGGTCTACCCGAAGCTCGCGCAGAACACTGGCAGTATGCAGGCACTCGAACGTGGGCGGCGTTCGTTTGAGGAGTATTCCGGTCGCGGCCGGGAAGGTGAAGTTGTGCAATTGCGTGAATTCATCGAGGGTGATGAACGCCGGCAAATTCATTGGAAGCAGACCGCCCGTCAGCAACGTCTGATCACTGCAGATCGTCAGCGCCCGGTGTCGGAACCGGTCTTTCTCGTTATCGACTCTCTGGTGAAC
>JAAESQ010001006.1 GCA_024229275.1 bacterium
AGCGTCAGATGGACAGCCAGGTTCGGACCAATGATTACCGGTGGTCCGTGCACAGCCTCGGCATGGCGTAGCTCTTTGCCGCAGTGCGTGCACCGGCCGCGCTGGTACTTGCGGTGCGTGACGATCCTGCTTACCGGCGGAATGTCCTCGATGTACTTCGAGTCGAACGTGTCGATTGGATCAATGTGATGGCTTCCACAGCCACAGGTTTCGGGAGGCGGGATCTCTTCAGTGAAGCCGATTCTGTCGGGGATCGGGCGGCTACGCCCCGGTGTCCTTTTGGAGCGCCCCGCTTTCGTTGGCGGCCGGCCTCTCTTTCTTGGTTCTTGTCCACCGGTGCATCACCATCGCCGGAGGTCTCTTCGGCAGTGGAAGCTTTCACCCCAAGAGCCTTTTTCAGTTCGTAATGAGCGCACTTGAGCTTGTAGCTCAAGCGGTCAACCGCTGTTCGTAGGGTGTGGTTCTCTTCTTGCAGTTCACCTCCGTGCACCTCGGCGGTTTGAAGCAGCGTCTCAAGCAAATCACTGCGTCGCTCGAGGGCCTGTTGATAACGCTGATGCAGCGCCTGACTCGTCTGGCTGGCCGTGCCGGACTGCGGAACGTTCTGCAACTTATCCAGGACGCGCCGGTCGGTCTGGGTCTGGCGCCTGAGCTGTTCGGCTTCCAGGCGCAATGCCGCCGTCGCGGCATCGGTATCTCCGGGCGCGCGTGTGTCGGCGTTGCTCATTTCTTGGTGCGGATGTTCCTCTTCAGAACCAAGTCGCCCTTGGGGGTGAGTTCCCACTCCACGACCTCGCCTTTGCGCAAGTCCATCATCTGCGCACAGGCTGACGGAAAGTTGATGTAGTACTGCTGACTGCTCTTACGTTGGATCAGTTGGATCTTTGTTTTAAAGCCCATAGAACCCTCCTTTGTGGTATCTATTCATATAACTAGATGCCAGCAGAAAAAGCAAGAGGAATAATCGAGAAAGTTTTCGTCACCTCAAGAGCGGTGCGTGACCTGAGCAGTACCGGTCGCTATCATCAGCCAATGGAATCGAGTCGAGTTTTCTCTAGAGCCAGACGGCCATGGCTGAAGGAGTGTTGCTATCACATCAGTCACCGATGCGTGCGCAACGCCAAAGCGTTGCAGTTCTCGCATCAGCGCGACAGCTTCATGCGGCGACTGCGTGAGATGAAGGACAGGTATCCGGTCAAGGTGCTCAACTTTCTTGTCGGTACCGACGGTTATCGCCTCTTGCTCGCCGCTCCTGATCCGGCCTCGCTAGCCGCACCAATCGGCTTTCTCAACGGCACCACCGCCCAGGAGTACTGCGTGCGCAAGGGATGGGAGGGCTCGGTGTGGAAAGGGAAGTTCAACGTGACGCTGGTTCAGTCACACGCCCAGGCGCTGCGCTGTTCCCTCGACATGGACTTCACCATGCTCAGGGAGCAGCCCGACGATGTCGGCCATCCGTTGTTGTGGAAACACTCCGGACACCTTGAGCTCTGCGAGGTCCGCAAGCGCTACCGCATCATTGATCGCAAGGCCCTGCGGCGCTGGTTTATGGACGCACCGTGGATCGACTTCCGGGAATGGTATCTCCAGGCCAGCAACGACAAGTGGAACAGCCACGAGTATGCCGAAGAAGAATGGTGGGAAGACGCCTTGATCGTCGGAGAGCAGAGCTTCTGTGAACGGGTGGCCGGCTCCATTCCTGAATCACTCCGAGCCCTCTGCGCTTACCCGGCACTGACAACCGTGCCCGGACTTGAAGACCTGCACGCCTGGACCATAATCACCTCAAAAAGCTACAAGCGAACATACATTCTCAGCTCCAAGCCGTGAGGAGATGGTACCGGCGGAGCGCCCAAATCGACTAAGCTTAACGCTTACA
>JAAESQ010001007.1 GCA_024229275.1 bacterium
GAAGAACATGGGTTGGAGATCCGGGTAAGCTTTCAGGAGCGAGGGAGCAAGGATCGAGTCGAGAATTGTCACGTCGGCGGTTCCGTTCATCACCGCTTCGGCAGTTTCCTCGATGGAACTCACCAGTACCGGTTCAACGCCAGGTATCGTCTCAGCGATTGCAGGTTGGCTGCTCCCGTTGATGACCGCGATCCGTTTGCCGGCGAGGTCCTCAACGGTTTGTACTGCGGTGTCCGCTTTAGTCAAAACCAGGACCTTTACGGGAAAGTACGATACTGAGAAGTCCAGGGACTCTTTGCGAGCGGGTGTCGGTGTGAAGATACCGGCACCGATCTCGCACTGTTCCGCTACGACCTTCTCGAGGACTTGCACCGGATCATCCCATGAAACCTCGATACCTATCGATTGACTTTCTGCAAACGAGTTCAGGATGTCATATTCGACTCCACTCGGCTGGCCATTTTTGAGGTGGAAGAATCCGACATTGCCAGTAGCGCAGACCTTCAGGACCGGAGGTTTCTCCCCTCCGCAGCCAAGAATCGTGAGTGATAGAACTGCCAAACTCGCAAACCTGAGCATCGTTTGAACCATAGAAGCCTTCCTTCCTTCGTTGAGTATATCGCAGGGAACAGAGGGGAGTGGTTCGCACGGTTCGTGCACAGCATTTTCGGTAGAGGTGAGCGAGTTGAGGTTGCGGGGGGGGGCGACGGTATTGGCGATGTTTGCTGCAGTGAGCAGGCAGAGATAGCGGAGAATTCTTGCCCTTCTCTGCTTCCTCTGCGTCCTCCTGTTCACAAAACTTACGCGCGCTACAACATATATGGAGGATGGCATTTCGGAGTCGGTGAAATTGAGGCAGCACGTTGATCCAGGGATCGTGGGGGCGGGCCGTGTACGACCCGCCTACGTTTAGGAAGGGCGTAGTCCCGTCGTCATCCTCATCGTCATCGTATTCTCACGTGCCTCCCCACACGATGACGATGACGATGACGATAGCGATGACGATGGCCGTTGCGAATGCCTACCCTACGCGCTCCTACGAAGCGAGAGGTGGTCGAGAGGTGTATGGCCTTCGAAACTCTGGAAACCCAGAGTTTACGGCTACGGCTCCTCGTCAAAAACCGGGAGTTCTCCAGGAGGGACATACCAGGGAGCGCGCGATTCCCAGTAGATGTATCGTTCCGGCTTGACGCCAGGATCATCATCGAGGGCACCGGCTGGGACGAGGATGTACCTTCCGTTTCTTGAGTGCCAAGGCATCGCAGAACCGCAGTTTGAACAAAAACTTGTGCAGTAGTACTCAGCTCTTGGGAGTTCATATCGCTTCACAAGATCTTGGCCCGTTTTCCATTCGAATTGTTCGATTTTCAGTAGGATGTTCGCTGCGTGAGCACTCCCGGAGTTCTTCTGGCATTGGCTGCAGTGACAACACTGGAAGAACACATACGGCAGCTGAAAACTGAACGACACCTGACCGCATAGACAAGAACCAGATATCACATCATGTTCCATGGATAGTCCTTTCCAAAGATCCTAAGAGGTTAAATCCAAAGCCAAGGTCACCCCACCGGCAACTGCTCCCGTCGCGCTTCCCGTGCGTTGCCAGGCACGGTTTCTCGATAGCGTAAGGCATACTATACCGAAGCGGTTTTGGGAACGAGAAACCAGAGCCAGGCACGCGCCGCCGATCGCGCCGTTCTCCCATCGCGCTTCCCGTGCATTGCCACCGCTGACGATGTTTCGATCCAAAGCCACGCCCACTCGACCGATCTCACCCGAAAATCGTCAGCAATGGCATAGCCGCCTGAGGGGAGGTTCTCCAGACGCTCTCCAGGTTCCTTCTCTGCTACCTCTGCGTCCTCCTGTTCAAATTCCCGCGTGTATCTAGCCATGCGATGACGATGAGGACTTGTCACGGCGTAGCCGAAGACGAAGCCGGATGACGATGACGATAGCGATGACGATGGCCATTGCGAGTACCTGCCCTACGCCCTCCTTCGAAGCGGATTTCATTCGGGGGAGGGGAGCTGGAGAGTCTGTAATGCTAGGACCGAAGGTCCCCTAATCCTCTCTTCGTGCTGTCCTAGCGATCTTACCTACCGCCCTGCGGGCGCGGTGCCCCACCAGGATGAGTGGGTGAACGTTTGGCAGCTCGGACATCTGCCAACGTTCACGAACCACTCCCTCTGGTGTGGTCGCGTCTTAGTGGTTCAAACTCTCTTCGATTCCCTTAATCTCCTGCCGAGCCCCCAATCCCCGGTAGCGCTCGGCATGACACGTCACGATCAGAACCTGCACCTGCTGGGCGAGGCCCTGAACGAAATCAAGGACGTTCTCCTGCCGAGTCGAATCGGTGTTCACAAGAACATCGTCGAGGATCAGAATCTGAGGGCCATTCTTGGCGAGCTCCAGGGCGACGGCAGCGCGTAGGGCCAACAGCAATTGCTCCCGTGCCCCCTGGGAGAGCTGGGTGAATGCGTAGCTCTCGTCCCGTTTGCGGCCGACTCCGGTCACCTGCAGATTCTCATCGAGGAACACCCGACGGTCGCGGACGCCGGTGATCTCGGCAAAGGTTGCGCTGAGTTGGTCCTCGAGAGGAGTCAGGACGGTTCGAACGGCGGCCTTCTTACGATAGTCGATGAGTCCTGCCAGGAACCGTGCAGCCAATGCCTGGTTCAGCAGCCGCTCGGCATTTTCTTTCGCACTCGCGATAGCTTCCACCAGAGCGGACTCGCGGCTGTAGAGTCCCTGTGAGCCGGCGTGCTCGAGGAGCCCCTCCAGACGCTGGATTCTTTGCCCGAGTTCTAGATGCTCTTGGTTTGCTTGAGCTGCCGATTTCAGTGCACGATCCTGCCGAAACTCAAGCTTCTCCCAGTCTTCAGGCAGTTTCTGTTGCGCGACATTCAACTCGGCCTTGGATTCGACGAAAGCCATCTGTGCGCGTTCTTCAGCTTGTTGAATTCCGTCGGGATAGCGCTCTTCGGTTGTTTTGAGCTGCGACTCCAGCGAGGCAATTCGGTTCGCCGTGTCGTTGGCTTTCCTCGAGGCCTCTTCGCGGGTCACAGCGAGCGCTTCGATGTGGCTCCCTTGCGCTTCGATGGACTCTTGGAGTGATCCCCATGCGGTCTCATCAGCGCGGACATCAGCGTGGGTCTTTGCCACTTCAGACTTTAGTTCGGCACGTGAAAGGGCAGTTTCTTCTTCATTGGCGTTGAGTCGTACACGACGTTTCTCGGCATCGGCTTGGGCTGCGTCAACGGCGGTGACCAAGGCTTCCAGAGAGTCCCAGTCCTCGAGTAGTTCAGCCTGGCGGGACTCTGCCGAGTCGATATCGCGTTCGAGATCTTTGATCTGCTCGGCGCAGGCTCGTGCCTGGTCGAGGGACGCGACGCCGAGTTTCTTCAGTTCCTCGTCAGCAGCTTTGCGGCTACTGGCGATCTGCCTTTCGAATTCGGCCGCCTCTTCCGCGCCGCTGGTGATGTCGAGTTCTCCCCAGTCGGGCAGTTGAAGGCGCAGGTTTCGCGTGGCGGTGACGGTCGTTGCCTTACCCGTGGCCAGTACCCTGGTGTTTTCATCTCCGTCGCGATCGGCCGAGATGGTGACGTCTCGTTCCGGCGTGATGCTGACGCGCAGGCCGACAGCTTCTGCTCGAACCGAAAGCTCGCGCAGGGCCTGTTCGCTAGTCTCCAGTTCTGCGACCTGTGCTTTGCTGACGTTCGGCACAGCGGCCCTTTTACGCCGCAATTTATCGATTGATTCACCTTGCTTGCGAACAGCATTCAGGAGTTTTCGGAGTACTGCGAGGTTCTCATCCAGGTCGTACAGCTCCTGAATTTCGCGCAGACGAGCTTCGGTGTTGCGCCCTGCTTTGAGTTTCTTCTGCAGTGTTTTGGCCTGGTCTCGAAGAGTGGACAGCGCTTCTCGGACTGCCGTCTCGTCTTGATGCGTTCGGCTTTCTTCACCCCGGCGGAGTTCGAGTTCCTTGGCGGCGTCAGCCAGGCTGGTCTCTGCCTTGCTGAGGGCCTCGCTGTCCTTGTGGATTTCATTCATCCGCTGCTGAGCCGCCTCGAAAGCGCTTTGAAACCTTTCCAGGTCCTTCTGCAGGAGTTCGAGCTGTTTCAGCGTTTCGGTGAGTGTCTCCGCCTGCTCCTGGGCCTGATTTTTCTCGCGATCGCTGGTGACCAACTCTTCGTACAGTTGCTGAAGCTCCTGCACATTCCTGTCGATTTGATCCATATCGGCACGAACGGACTCGAGCTCGGACTGGAGGTTGTCAACAGCTTGTTGCGCGTCTTGTAGCGGGCTGTTTTTGGCGACACGCCCTGTGGAAGTGAGTTGCTCCATCTGTGCTTGCCAGAGTTGGCTGCGGAGACGTTCCACAAGCGGATCGATCTCCACTCTGGCGAGACCAGATCGAATACCCGCCCCCGCCTCGTCGTCCCATGTCGGCCAATCGGAGGCCTCTCCTTGACGGGCCCATAGGTATCGCAAGAGACCCCAGTGTTCGGCTTTGCTGACACCGCGCCCCGGCCGGACTCCGCCGATGAGTTCGAGGACTCGGTTGTCAGCAGCGTCACCATCGGCGATGGGATGCCACTGCCCATTGCGGTCTTCGCTGAGTTCGCTGGTCGCGGAGTTCAAGAAGCACTTGCGGATCTTGAACCGTCCCTCGGGGGTCAGGAACACGACCGTGATGTCAGGCGCCAGACTTGTTCCTGCCGGCTGGAGGCGCTTGATGGCTTCGCCCGTGACGTTGTGCCGGTCGAAGAGGGCTCGTGCAGCGCCCATGAGCAGTGTCGACTTGCCAGCCTCGTTGCGGGCGGCGAGGACGTTGAGGTCGTCTGTGAACGGCCCGACACGTACGGCGTCGGTGAACGGGCCTGTGTTGCGCAGTTCGATGGACTCGAGCTTCATGAGTCGTCACCCGTTGTCACGACCTTGGCGACCTCGGCAGTGAGAAGGCCCATCATGGCTTCAAACGCATCCTCGCGCAGCAGTTTGTGATCGATATTCAGGTCACTGCACAGCGACAGGAACTCATCGAGGACAATCTCGTC
>JAAESQ010001008.1 GCA_024229275.1 bacterium
GCGAGTGTAGTGATCGAATGATTCTTTTCGGAGAGGTATCCCTTCGCCGGGTACTTAGAGAATATGTCACACATTACAAGAATGTTTCATACTGCCCCATTTCGCTATGCGCTTGAAAAATCGAGGTTTCGTTGTCGAGCGGTTGATAATTCGGTATGGCCATTGCGGCGATGAGTGCGCTCGACAAGGTCGGTTGCGGCCTTGGTCTCCAATTCTTGGCAGTGAAACACCCATGGGCCGCCGCTTAGAGGATGATCCGCTTTAATCTCGCCTCGTTCAACTGCTAAGCGCAATGTGATAGGACTGATGCCTAACCGTTGCGCTGCTTGCGTGAGATTCATCCATCCTTCCGACCTTTGTTTGTCGGGGCTATAACACGGGATCTTACTCTTGCTACGAAGCGAGACTACTCGTTCACGTGTCCATCGATTACCACGCCCTGTAAGCAATCCGTTGCGATTGAGTAGACCCGTGATCATATCATCGGAACAAACTCGGACGAGTACCTTTACCGCATGAACGATCTCTTTTGATGTATGCTGGCTGGACTGACCGCGACGACGCCGTGGTACGCGCAGTTCCGTATGCATGCCTCCTTTCCAATGAACGACCAGGATGATTTCGCCCGCCTCAGAGTCAACATCGACAACGACTTCATTAATCAGAGTGCGCACGATGCGCTTTTTCAACCGCGCGTCAGTGTCGGGGTGATGCCATAGCGCTTCCAAATCTGCCGCTAGATCCTCAAAGCCCTCAACGCCGACATCGGGGATGTGAGCATCACATGCACGGTACTCGTCAACTCGCTCTGTCAGCGCTTCAACCTGCTGTAAAGCCTGATTCCAGCGTCGCTCGAGCTCGTCTGCCACCAGGCGGTTCTCGGGGTCTGTCGCGTCGTACTGCTTCCAGGCACGGTGAGCCGCGTAGCGCGCCGCCTCCAAGTCACGCTTGAGCGCCTCCAGGACCTCGTCTTGCTTACGCACTTCGTCTTCGCTTGCTGCCACAGCTGCTTCTATCGCTCCCGGTTGTACGATCCGCAACACCTCCTGGGCAACGGCACCATCGACTGTCACACCGCCGAACGTGATGCAACGTGGTTCGCCGTTATCGAGCCAACCCCGATAGCACGAGTAGCGCAGAATATCACCCTCGCGCCCGGTATAGTGTACGGTCAATTTACGACCGCATCGCCGGCAACGCAACAGGCCAGTCAACAACGATGCCCCCCGTTTCGCTGCCCCCGAATGGCCCGGTGCGCGGAAGTTGTCCGATATCATCTGCTGGACCTGTTCGAACTCCTCCCAGCTCACGTAGCCTTCGTGAGCGTTCGGGATCAGTGCCAACCACTGTTCCCGGGGTTTGCGTCGAGAACGCCGGTGCGCATGACCGTCTTCATAGTGTGCCGAGTGTTCGGTCTTGCCATAAGCATACGCGCCGCCGTAAACAGGGTTGGTGAGCATGCGATACATCGCGCCGTAGGTGGGGCGTTTCCACACTGTTTCCTCTTGAAAC
>JAAESQ010001009.1 GCA_024229275.1 bacterium
CCAACATGATTACCTCGGTGCCCAATGTTAGCTGAGCCCAGTACCGTGGAAATCGAGGCTAGAACCGGAGTATGCCCGAATCCAACAAGCCAATGAGTATCAGGTAGATGCCGACGACATAGTTGAGGATGTTGGGCTTGATCAGGATAAGCACGCCGGCCACAAGTGCGATCACGATCTGAGGGCGGATTGCATGTCCATACATAAAATGCAGCAGCCCCAGCGTTCCGACGACGAGCAGATAGGCGGCGACCGCATAGTTCAAGATGCGCGGTGCCAACAGCACGATCACCCCAGCGATGATTGCGGCCACGGCCTGGAGTGGCCAGTTCTGGAGTACGGTCGAGATGTCCATCCGGGTGTTGCCTCCCATTCAACGCCTATGTTGCTATTGTACCCTGAGGCTCGATGCGGGATAGGAGCGCGGAGTTAGCGATGATGCAGGCATCAACCAACCAGTTTCTCGAAGAGCGCAGGCGCACGCGGCGTTTCTTCAACCGGATGTCGCTCCTCTATCCCATCGTGGAGCGGCATCTGTTCCCCGAGTATCGCCAGGCACTCGGCAGGATTGCGTTGTCGCCGGAACTCCGTGTACTCGACCTTGCGAC
>JAAESQ010001010.1 GCA_024229275.1 bacterium
CAGTCCGCGTGGTTTGCGAACGCCCAATGTGTAGGTCTCACCGCCGGTGCCTCGACACCAGATTCATTGATGGATGAGGTCGAGGGAGCGATCGTGGCGATGGGACGGGACGTGAGGAGTGAAGAGGTGAAGGGTGAAGGCAGATACTCCTTGGGCGGCGATGGCGATGACGGTGAAGCGCGATGAGGCGAAAGATTGAACTCTCTGGAGGGAGGGATTGCTGGGCTCGGCTGATCTTCGATGTGTGGGAGATCCATCCACTCGCTACGCCGGGCTACGGAGATCTTGACTGACCAACGAGAAAATCGCTTGCACAGCATTTATCAAGAGGAGGTGGAACAGTTGCCAGATTCAGTCCATTTGTTCTAGCGGCCGTGAGATGAGCGGGTCCTCACTCCTCACCTCTTCACTCTTCACCACGAAACTGCGCTACCATTCCATGCGCGGAGGCGTGCGTGAACCACGAGTCGATCTGCGAAGTCTGCGGTGCCAGTCTTAAACCTGGAGCCTCTATTTGCCCTGACTGCGGCTGGGACCTGACGGTGGCAGCAACACAGCCCATGAGGCGATCTCTTGCTGCAACCATCGTTTCAGCGGGACTTCGGGTGGTCTTCTACGGTCTCCTCGTCTTGATCCCTGTTCTTGGATTCATGCGTCTGCAATCTACAGGCCCTGGACCCGATCTCGAAACCACCCTTCGCTGGATGGTCTTCGGCGACGACGGTCGAGCCGCCGAGTTGGTCACCATTCATCGCGCTCACGAGATCTCACTAGCCGCATCACGTTTCGCACTTCGCGAGTTGGAGTCGCTGGACTTCCAGAAAGACAACTGGGCCGACGCTCTGCACCCCTTTGCCACCATTCATATTCGCGGTTGGATTCCGATGATCTTCATGGGGGCTGATACCGGCATGGCACCGACTTCGGTGAAGGAATTCTACGAAGTCAGGAAAATCGACGGCTGGAACAACCCGTACTCCGTAACCTCTCAAACTTTCGCATTCGATCACTCATGGGAGAATGACCCCGAGATTACTGCGGATCTCGAAGCCGGACTTCGAGTTAACTTCTTCAGAATGGGCGTCCCGGACTTCGAGGACGGGGAGTGGATGCGGTTAGCGCTGCGTTCCGCCGGACCAGACGGGACCATGAACACTGCTGATGATCTCGTCTTTACAAGCTATATGCAGGTCGGTTTGACAATACGCTTGCAGCTCGATCAATCCCAGATCAAAAGAGAAATAGAAGTCGCCTACACGACCGGCAAGCACTTCTTTCGCCTCGAAGGCAACCACCACACGCTTCTCGATGCCAGACAGCTCGCAGAGTTCAGAGCAGAGACGATTTCGTAAGACGTGTGAAGCGTGAAAAGGTAAAAGGTAAAGAGGGCAATCCCTTTCCGTGCCTCCGTCCCGTTCGTCCCGTTCGTCAAGATCAGCCGCCCGGTTTTCTAGCTTCTGAACTTCGCCGCCCAGGGTGGAAGAGCTCGATCATCTTGTAGAGCGCGTGCTGGTATCGGTCCTCGGCGTCTGGCAGCAACCGCCTCGGCAGCGGCATAGGCGCCAGGAAACGTGGTGATGTAGAGCACTCTGGCGTCGAGCGCCGCGCGACGAATCGACCCAGCATCCTTTGCCGCACGCTTTCCGGCCGCTGTGTTGACGACCATCTGAATCTGCCCCCCGGCCAGCAACTCTGGAATATCTGGCGACCCCTCGCCAACCTTGGCCACTGCCTGAACGTTCTCGATACCGCTTTCGCGCAGCGCGGCAGTGGTGCCCTCTGTAGCGGCAAGATCAAAACCAAGTTCCTCGAGACGAGACGCGAGCGCGGGCAAGCGCACCTTGTCGTTGTCAGCAATCGAAAGCAGAATTCTTCCCTCGTCGGGCAATCGCCAGCCGGCGGCCGATGCCCCCTTGGCAAACGCTTCGCCAAAGGTACGGCCACGACCCATGACCTCGCCTGTCGATCGCATCTCAGGACCCAGCAATGGATCAACTCCAGGAAATCTGTCAAACGGGAAGACCGGCAGCTTGACAGCGATCTCAGACGGCACACCATCATGCACACCGAGATCGGCGAGCTTGGCCCCGGCACAGACTCTAGCGGCCAACTCTGCCCACGGAACACCGTTTGCGCGGGCCAGAAACGGCACAGTGCGGGACGCTCGTGGATTGACCTCGATCACGTAGACGACGCCATCCCGAATGGCGAACTGCACATTCATTAGGCCACGCACACCCAAGCTGAGTGCCAGAAGGCGAACCTGGCGACGCAGCTCGGCCTGGAGTTCGAGCGGCAGGCTGACCGGTGGTGTCACCGCAGCCGAGTCGCCTGAATGGACCCCTGCCTCTTCGATATGCTCCATGATGCCGCACACGACGACTCGCTCGCCGTCAGCCACTGCATCAACATCAACCTCAACAGCTCGTTCGATGAATCGGTCGAGCAGCACGGGTCGATCCGGATCGACTGCGGCCGCGCGATCGAGGTACTCGATCAGCTGTTTGGGGCCGTAGACAATCTCCATTGCCCGGCCGCCAAGAACGTACGACGGACGCACCAGAACTGGATATCCGAGTTCTTCGGCGGCCCGCGTGGCCTGCTCACCCGAAGTCACCATGCATCCGGGCGGTTGGCGAAGACCGAGTTCCTCAAGGAGCTGGCTGAACCGACCACGATCTTCGGCGCGATCAATAGCATCACGCGGCGTGCCCCAGATCGGCACACCGTTGCTTTCGAGTGCAGAAGCCAGTTTGAGCGGGGTCTGCCCGCCGAGTTGTACTAACACGCCTACTGGTCTTTCGTCAGCGCAGATGTCGAGCACGTCTTCGGAATGCAGAGGATCAAAATGCAGACGATCAACCGCGTCGTAGTCGGTCGAGACGGTCTCGGGGTTACAATTCACCATCACCGCTTCGAAGCCTTCTGAGTTGAGGCCCGCCACCGCCTCGACGCAGCAGGTGTCAAACTCAATACCCTGGCCGATGCGTACTGGTCCCCCGCCGAGAATGACCACCGATCGCCGTGATGAAGGTTGCTCTCCCCTATCACCGAAACTTCCATACAGATATGGAGTTCGTGCTTCGAACTCAGCCGCACAGGTATCGACCCGACGCCGAACCCGGCGAATGCCGTACTTCTCTCGTTCGCGACGAACTTCTCCGGGCTCCATCTCCCAAATGCGATCGAGGTGATCATCTGAGAAACCAAGGCGTTTGGCGGCCCACAGCAGCTCTTCACCCTCACCCTTGCGGCGGGCGAGTTCAGCCTCGGCAGCAACCAATCCACCGATTCGATCGAGGAACCAAGGATCGATTCCGGTGAGTTCGAACACACGCTCTTGGCTGATGTCTCGTCGAAGCGCTTCGGCAACTTCCCACAACCGATCGCAGGTCGGAGTCTGCAGGTGTTTCTCGAGTTCCTCATCGGAGAATGCCACGATCTCCGCAGGAGCTTCCAAAGAATCACGATCGACCTCAAGGGAGCGGATTGCCTTGAGCAATGCCTCCTCGAAACTGCGACCCATCGCCGCGACCTCGCCGACTGCTTTCATCGCCGTGCCGAGGACCGGCTCCGCGCCGGGGAACTTCTCAAACGCAAACCTTGGAATCTTGACCACGACATAGTCGAGCGCCGGTTCGAACGCGGCGGGAGTGGACCCCGTGATGTCGTTCATGATCTCGTCGAGACGTCGACCAAGTGCCACTTTTGCGGCAATCCGAGCGATCGGAAAACCAGTAGCCTTGGACGCCAAAGCGGAGGACCGCGAGACACGGGGGTTCATTTCGATAATCGCAAACCGCCCGTCATCAGGATTGACGGCAAATTGCACGTTTGCTCCGCCGGTAGCGACACCGACAGCGTCAAGCACTCCGCGAGCTGCATCTCTGAGAACTTGATACTCGCGATCTGTCAGCGTCTGCGCCGGCGCCACGGTAATCGAGTCGCCTGTATGAACACCCATCGGATCGAGATTCTCGATCGAACACACTACAACGAAGGTGCCGGCGCTATCGCGCATCACCTCGAGTTCGTACTCTTTCCAACCAAGCACCGATGTCTCTACCAGAACCTGGTGCGTTGGCGAGGCTTCGAGTCCTCGTTTCAGGAGGTCGATGAACGAATCCCTGTCAAGCGCCGTACCGCCGCCCCAGCCACCTAGAGTGAAGGACGGTCTGAGAATTGCGGGTAGGCCGATCTTTTCGAGCGCAGCAAGGCCCTCGTCGACCGATGTCACAGTCACAGCAGGCAATACCGGCAAGCCAACCTTTACCATCGCCTGACGGAACTCTTCGCGGTCTTCGGCAAGCCTGATCGACTCAACCGATGCGCCGAGAAGCTTCACTCCAAGCCGTTCGAGAACTCCAGCCTCTGTGAGATCAATAGCCAGATTGAGGGCTGTTTGGCCTCCGAGCGTCGGCACCAGTGCGTCCGGCCGTTCACGCTCAAGCACCGCAGTCACTGCCTCGACCGTCAGGGGTTCGACATAACTGCGATCGGCAAGGCGCGGATCGGTCATGATGGTTGCCGGGTTTGAATTCACCAGCACCACTCGGCATCCTTCCTCGCGCAGAGCCTTCACGCCCTGCACTCCCGAGTAGTCGAACTCGCAGGCCTGGCCGATTCGAATAGGACCGGCGCCCAAAACACAGATCGTTGCGCCGCGATAGTTCATTGCAGACCTCCGCGGCAGCGCTCCGCAAAGCGCGCGAAGGCTCCGAGTGCATCGTTCGGCCCGGGCGCTGCCTCGGGATGGAACTGGAGCGCTTCTATGCCGAGTCGTGGCAGCGTGAGTCCTTCGACGGTGTGGTCGGTGAGGTTGATGTGGGTGACATCGACCTCGCGCGGCAACGATGCCTCCTCGACAGAATAGTTATGGTTCTGCGACGTCACTAATACGTTGTTCGTGGAGAGTTCACGCACAGGGTGATTTCCACCGTGATGTCCAAAGGGCAGCTTGACTGTACGACCGCCAAGAGTCAGGCCTAGTAGCTGGTGTCCGAGACAGATACCGAGGATCGGAAGTTTTCCGAGCAACGCGTCGATAAATTCGCGTGCTCCTGTAACTGCCGCCGGGTCTCCGGGTCCATTAGAGAGCACGACTCCATCAAAGGAGTTATCCAAAACATCACCGGGGGAGGAGTCCGGCGGCAATACACGCACATCGAAACCCTCCACCACCAGTCGGCGCAGAATCGAGCGTTTGACGCCGTAGTCAACCACCGCGACTCGCACCTTCGGCTGGTCGTTCTCCGGTCGCACGATCGAAGGGGATAGCCACGGCCCTTCGGTCCAGTCGTAAGCCTCACGACAGGCGACCTCACGGGCCAAGTCCTTCCCATCTGTTCCACGTGCGGACTGAGCACGCTCAAGCAGCTCTTCGGGCTTGCTGCCGTCGGTGATCAAGAGTCCCGGTACGGCGCCAGCCTGTCGAACGTGCTGGACGATGGCTCGAGTGTCAAATCCCCAGCCGACAGCCACGTCACGCTCGACGAGAAACTCCTCAAGCGCAGTCTCGGATCGCCACGACGAAGCTCTCGTGTCAAGCTCCTGCACAATCAGGGCACGAGCCCAAACACGATTGGACTCGGCGTCCAGTGCATTCGTGCCGATCTCGCCGACGTGCGAGGTCGTTAGGGTGAGGATCTGACCGGCGTAGGACGGATCCGTCAGCATTTCTTGATAGCCGGTCATCGAGGTGTTGAATACCACCTCGCCTTCGACAACCGTGCGTGCTCCCGCCGCCCAACCGGCAAAGATAGTGCCATCTGAAAGAACTAAATGGGCTGTGCGAGGGGAACGGAGCAAACGAGGAAGTATATTCGCCGCGCGCATCGCGCGGAGGGTACCACGAAAATCAGTTGTGGCTGAATAATCACCAAATACTGCCCTGTATATTCAAGACGCACCTCCCTGTCGAGCAGATCCCCCTCCAAATCAGACTCCCATCCGGCATCAAGAATTGCTATTCTCTCCCCGAGTCGTGGGGACTATCCATATATTGATGAGCGGGAGGGACACAATGGGAGAGTCATTATTGAGGCGTCTGACGGGCGTCATGTTGATCGGTCTGCTAATCGCAATCGGTGGACCGGCGTTCGCACAGGAAACAACCACTGAACAACAAGAAAATGATGAACAGATGCAGGGCCAACTGCCGGTCACCGTGGGCGAGATCGTCGTCACAGCGCAGAAACGAGAGGCGAACATCCAGGACGTTCCGGCCGCCGTTTCAACTCTGGGCGGTGAAGACCTCGAGCTGCTCACCGTGGGTACTCCGGATGTCCGCGTTCTCTCAGCCCGTGTGCCGAGTCTTGTGCTGGAGTCATCTTTTGGCCGAATCTTTCCACGCTTCTACATCCGCGGGCTCGGGAACAGTGACTTCGACCTCAACGCGTCGCAGCCGGTGTCGATGGTCGTCGACGAGGTCGTGCTTGAAAAC
Organism: bacterium; assembly: GCA_024229275.1. GTDB lineage: Bacteria > Acidobacteriota > Thermoanaerobaculia > Thermoanaerobaculales > Sulfomarinibacteraceae > JAAESQ01. Next base: position 6,443 of record JAAESQ010001010.1, read on the forward strand.
CCGATGGTCAAAGCGATGCCGCTATTCGATCTCGACCGTGTCGAGGTTCTGCGCGGACCACAGGGAACGCTTTTCGGACGTAACACACCGGCCGGCATCGTGAAATTTGAGACCCTCAAACCGACGCAGGAGTTCGAAGCCTATGCCCGAGCTTCTATCGGCACGTTCAACACAATGGATATGAATGCTGCGGTCAGCGGTCCATTGACCGACACACTCTCGGCGAGATTCTCTGGGCTCTACCAGTCGCGCTCCGACTGGGTGAATAACAAACACACTGGCGAAGACAAAGCGCTCGGCGGCTATGACACTCATGCCTACAGACTGCAGCTTTTGTGGGAACCGAATGACAAATTCAGCGGCCTACTCAACCTGCACGGCTACGAAATCGACGGCACCGCGCGCATGTTCCGCGCCAACATCGTCAAGCCGGGAACCGGCGGCCTGGTCGGCGGCTTCGAGCAGGATGAAGTGTGGTTCGACGGACTCAACGTGCAAGAGGTTGAGGCCCAGGGTGGAATGCTGCGACTCGAGTACGACTTCGGCAGTTCGACACTGACGTCGGTAACCGGCTTCGAAACCCTCGAAATGTATAGCCGAGGCGACATCGACGGCGGTTTTGGTGCCAGTTTCCTCGGCGAGGGTAACTTTGGACCGGGTCCAATTCTGTTTCCCGCCGAAAGCGCCGATGGCATCCCAGATCTTGACCAGTTCACTCAAGAGATACGCCTTGCCAGCAATGGCGGCAGCAACCTTGACTGGCTGGCAGGCGTCTTCTACTTCTCCGAGGACGTGAAGATCGACAGCTTCAGTTACGACACGTTTGCGGACGGTAAACCCCAGAATGGATATGCCATTCAGCATCAGAAATCCGACGCCTATGCCCTGTTTGGATCACTGACGTACCATGCTTCGGACGTCTGGGATCTTACAGCCGGTATTCGCTTCTCCCACGATGAGAAAGACTTCTCCGCAGATCGTCCACAGCCGCTCTTCCAACCACCGCTCACGAATCCGATCACGCGGAAGACGAACGAAGACTTCACGAGCTGGGATCTCAGCGCAATCTACAAGATCAACCCGAACGTCAACTGGTATACGCGAGTGGCGACCAGCTTCCGCGCTCCTTCCATCCAGGGTCGGATCATGTTCGCCCCGGACTTTGAGGACGGGCAGAATCCGGCTACCAACGGCGTATCGGTGGCCGACACCGAAGAGATCCTGTCGTTCGAAACGGGACTTAAAACGATCCTGGCGGACCATCGCGTACGCCTCAATGTCACCGGATATTGGTATGAAGTGGACGGACAGCAACTGACCGCAGTCGGCGGCTTATACAACGTCGCAACCTTGCTGAACGCGAAGACCGTCGAGGGTTACGGACTCGAACTCGACATGGAGTACACGCCAACGGCGAACATGTTCATGACCTTCGGCATGAGCTACAACCCGACGAAGATCAAGGACCCTGGACTGACAGTTGCCCCGTGTGGCGGCGGATGCACGGTCACCGATCCGATGACAGAAGATGGTCTGGCTCTGATCGACGGTAATACTCTGCCTCATGCGCCGGAACTGATCATGAACGGCATCTTCAACTATCGCTCTGATCCAGTATCTAAGGGATTCTTCGGCTCCCTGGATTTCGCCTATCACTCAGAGAAGAGCTTCTTCCTTTATGAGTCAAAGGAGTTCAACGCAGACAGTCTCGAGATTGGTCTCCGCCTCGGCTACGGCTGGAACCAAGCTAACTACGAAGTGGCTCTGTTCGCCCGCAATCTGACGGATGCCAAGATCATCCAGGGCGGCATCGATTTCAACAATCTCACTGGTATGACCAACGATCCAAGAATCGTCGGTATCGAGTTTATCGGCCGCTTCTGATCTGAGCCTCAATGAGCCTCATTCGGCCCCCCTTCCGCCTCGGAAGGGGGGCCTTGTTCGAACTGTCAGGCAAAGAAATCCTAGCCATTGTGGGGGGTTCTCCTCAATGGTGAAAACCGATGTCTGAGAATCTGGCATACTTCGTCAATGCAAGACAGTTGGACCGACTGGCCTCATCAGCCCGACGAGCAGTCTCGAAACAGATCGCGCATCTTGACCATCCTCACCGTCGTCAGCGTATTTCCTCTATTCCTGCTCGCAGGTCGTATCCTCGCCAGTGGTCTGCCCGAAGTAGCAATGCTGTCCGATCACGCACTTCTCGAGTTGTCGATTCTACGGGCCACGACTTTCGACCAGTTGCTGGGACCCTACTCTCGCTTTGGCTTCCATTACCCAGGTCCCGCGCTCGCTTACTTGTTCGCTCCGGGGTACTTGTTGAGCGGATGCCGATATCTCTCGGCAGCAGTCTCCATTGCCGTGATCAACGGCGTTTGTATCGCGCTTCTTTTGTGGATGGTGAAACGCAACGAAGGAACAACGGCGATGGCTTGGACCGCCGCCCTGTTGTCGCTTCTCGCCGTTCACGTGGAGCCGAGTGTGTTGAGTTCACCCTGGAACCCCCACGCGACAATACTGCCCTTTCTGCTTACACTTGGTGCCGCGGCTTCATTGGCAAACGGCCGAGTCTGGGCCCTACCTATCGCGGTCGCGAGTGGATCGCTGTGCGTTCAGAGTCATCTTGTTTACGCACTTCCCCTTGTTGTCGTGGCAACCATTTCTTTGGCAGGTTGGATCACGGCGAAACGCCGCGAAGGCCTGAGCAAGAACCGAGTCATAGCCATCGTCTCTGCTGCACTTATAGCCATAGCGATGTGGACGCCTCTGGTTGTGGCCGAATTATCGACGGATGACAGTAACCTCGCCAAGATAGCGAACTTCATCCTCCAGGATGCGCCGGAGAATAGTGTTGGAGCGGC
>JAAESQ010001011.1 GCA_024229275.1 bacterium
GCCCCAACTGGAGTCGTCCAAACTCGAGGGCGACACGCTCGAAGTAGATTTGGCCGACGAAGCCGGCAAGGCGAGATTCCGCAGACAGCCAGCGCGCTAGGCGATTCCTACACTCAAGGCCCGGCACGCGAGGACCGCAAGCACTCTTGCAGCGGCCTAGAACTGGCAGCAACCTGCACCAGTTCGAAAGGTACTGTCAAGTTGACGGTTGTTGACGCGAGCGGCTGCCCTGTCAGCTGTTGCCCTCTTCATGCATCAGGCACATGTTGCCTCATGCCAAACGAGAAAGGCTCGCCCTCGTAGCTCCCGATGATGGGCAGCCCCCACCAGGTGACGTCCGACACGGAAGAGATTCTGAATGACTCCATGGACCGACAGAAATCGTTGCGCCTGGCCCGGGGACTTGAATCGTCGCATCTGTCGCTCCCGTTGCCGCGTGGGTTGATGTGAGACTTCTGCACGATTGTTCTCGTATTGCTTCGTGCTGTGGATGACCGATGACATGACGCTCCGGTGCGCCGCGCCATAGCTTCTCAGCTTGTCCGTCACAAGCCGCCAGGGCGGGCTACCCTGACCCTTCAACAGCTTACGAAAGAAGCGTTTGGCAGCACGTCGGTCGCGACGAGACTGGA
>JAAESQ010001012.1 GCA_024229275.1 bacterium
GGTCGCCTGCGCGATCAGCGAGCGCCAACAAATGGCGCTGGACTACAAAACGGAAGAGGTGCTCGTCCTCAAGGACATCTTGAAGGCCGTCACTGGGAAGGAACGCATCGACTTCACAGAAGACCAGCGCAGACGCTTGGCTGTCGTCGGGAAAGAGCTCAGCGCCAAGGAGCGAGAAGAACTCTGCGAGCTAGTGAGACCAAGAACCATCCTCGAGTGGTTTCGCAGGATCTTCTCCGAGAAATACAACAGCTCGCAGTCACGGCGGAAGAGGGGCCGTCCTCCGAAGCCCAAAGAGATCCGCGATCTCGTCATCAGGATCGCTGAAGATAATCTCTCCTGGGGTTACAGCAAGATTCGCGATGCAGTGAATGTTGGCCTGCAGATCGATATCTGCTGAACCACTGTCGCCAACATCCTCCATGAAGCAGGCATCGTCCCCGCTCCTGAACGCGAGAAGAAGCGGACCTGGAAGCAGTTCATGCGGTCGCACTGGCATTGTCTGTATGCGTGTGACTTCTTCAACGTGGAGATCGTGGAGATCTTTGGCGCCGTTCGCTACCCGGCATTCTTGGTATTCTTCGTAATTGAGCTCCAGACTCGGGCGGTCGAGATCGCTGGTATTCGAGTGAATCCGGATGGCGAGTGCATGAAGCAAGTCGCTCGCAATCTCACCGATCCTGTCGACGGATTCTTGCGCGACGCAAAGTATCGGATTCATGACGCCGACCCACTCTTCACGGACAGGTTCAAGGCGATACTCGAGCCACGCGATTTCTCCGATGGCAAGGGCGTTTCATGCGTCAAGACTCCTCCCAGGAGCCCGAACTGCAATCCCCATGCGGAGAGGTCTGTCAGGTCGATCAAATTCGAGTGCCTGCGTCACTTCGTCTTCTTCGGCGAGCGGCATCTTCGATACGTGATCAGCCAATACATGAGTCACTACCACGAGGAGCGGTTTCAGCAAGGAATCGGCGGCCAGCTTACTCGACCAACGTCCGTAGACGAGAATGCGTCGA
>JAAESQ010001013.1 GCA_024229275.1 bacterium
ACAGGCCCCAAGGACCGTCGGGCACAAGTAGTACGAGTCGAAAAGCACGATCGCCTTGCCCTGGGACGGCAACCGAATCGCCTCGATGCAATCGGCTGCCAACTCGGTCAGCTTGCGGAAGTCGACCGCGTCGCCCGGATGGTCGTCGGCTTGCGAATCTTCGCAGTACTTCTCGCAGGCCCAAAGCCGTATCGCGCACGGTATGACCACTTTGCGATACACGAATGCACAGCCGACGATCGTGTGGCCTTGCGCATAGACCTTCTCGGCATGGAGAAAGATCTTCGAGACCGCGTCCATCTTCTTGCCGCGTTTCTTCTTCTGCGTATCGTCGATCACCACGTAAACCGAATCCCCTGCTTGCCACCCGAGCCGCCGTAGCGTGGTCAGCGCCGAATCGAGCAGGATTTCAGGCGCGTCCCACTCGGCCTCGGTCAAAAACAACGAGAGGGCCTGCCGTGTTCGTCGTTGCTTGCAGACGCCGGTGATGCGGCTGAGGCTCTTTCGGCCCTCGATGGCCGCAATCGCCATCACCAGCCGCCAAAAATGGCTGAAATGACAACATCCGATCAGCTTGCGGACTCGCTTGAAGAACCTCTTGCCAAATGGCGGGAAACGTCCTATCTTGGGCATGGGATCTTCCCCTGCTTGTGCAACCCCAAAACGGGGTAGGTTTCAGAGCCGCACAATCATCTGGGAAGATCCCTTTTCACTGCAATACCAGTCTTCCCTATTTCCCAACCTCCGGGGACTTACAGTTTGAGTTGCCTCCTTGTTTCCGCTACTTGAGTGACTCGCCCGATCGGCTTCAAATCTCCCCATCCCACAGACCGAAGTAGATCATCAGGATCCCGCCGACGGCGAGAACAATGGGAGCCCAACAGAATGCCGCCGTTGGCGCGAACAGACAAATCCATGCAATCGCGCCAATGGTTAGCACAGCGCCCTTGAAACGGAGACCGGACCGCATCTTTTTCAGCAAAGGATTCCCCAGGCCGTTATCCCGGATCAAACGGCGCCAGCATCGATCTCTGAGCCGCGCCAGCCAAGCGATAGGTGAACCGCGAGAAGGATTCTCAACCATGACTGGTCTCCCGACGCTCA
>JAAESQ010001014.1 GCA_024229275.1 bacterium
CGTGCAATCGTCGTCGAGAAACATGGTGGCGCCAACGGCTGTAAAGGTGCAGTCGGTCGTCGCCCACGCCGCTTGACCCTGCCATCCCACGACCAGCAGCGCGAAAGTTACCAGATAGACTCTTTTCATCATTCTTCTCCTCTTCGGTTCAACCGCTTGCACTCCAGACTGGGGAGCGATCCCCAGGAATCTCGACCTTCGGCTCTCACCCTTGGGCAAGGGTAGCGCTCTGCTGCTACTAATGAGGTGTTGCCGCAAATCGAACTCTCCCCGAGGCTGTTTCCCAGCCAACCAAGGTAGCTGACCGCGGGTGGTTGGGCTGTGCAACGCGTAACTAGCGACTTCCTGGATCCGTTCCAGGGGGAGGGTCAGGGAACCTCAAATGGAACTGATGAACCGTCCCGGTTTTCCCGGAGGCTCCGAGACTTGAGAGGATGGAGCGATGGGAAGACAAGGAAGGTACTCGGCTTTGTCGTCGTCGCGGCAGCCATAGTCTGTAGCGGGAACTGTGGAGGTCTCGGAGTGTGAAAATACAGATCTAGCCGGACTAGCCTGAGACTGTCAGAGTCCGGGATGTCCAAGGAGATCTGTATGACCAATGAGCAGCGAGAGATTCATCGGAAGAAGCGAGTCCTCGAGCACGCCGAGCGCATAGGGAACGTCAACAAGACCTGCCGGTACTTCGGCGTCGCGAGGTCGACGTTTTACCTCTGGCGAGCCAGATATCGAGAGCTCGGCGACGAGGGGCTGAAGAGTCGGAGGTGCTGCGCCCATAACCACCCGAACAAGACGCCCGATGAGGTCGTCGACAAGATCTTGCATTTGCGCCGCACGTACCACATGGGGCCGATGCGCATCGTGTGGTACCTAGAGCGCTACCTCGAGATCAAGACCTCCGACGCCACTGTCTATCGGGTCTGCAAACGGCATGGCCTCAACCGACTCCCAAACCGTGTCGGACGGAGGGCTGTCCACACCCATCGATACGAGAAGCAGGTTCCCGGGCACCACGTGCAGGTTGACGTGAAGTTCCTTACGTTGCCACGAAAGAAGGGCGCGCCGGTGCGGCGATATCAGTACACGGCGATCGACGATGCCACGCGAATTCGCGCACTCAAGAGCTACCGCCGACATACCCAGGCTAACGCCATCGACTTCATCGACTACGTCGTCGCGAAGTTCCCGTTCCGGATACGCACCATCCGAACTGACCGCGGCCACGAGTTCCAGGCACTCTTTCACTGGCACGTCGCTGACCTCGGCATGGAACACGTCTACATCAAGCCGCGAACGCCTCAGCTCAACGGCAAAGTCGAGCGGTCCCACAGAACCGACAAGGACGAGTTCTA
>JAAESQ010001015.1 GCA_024229275.1 bacterium
CTTGCATTTGGCCGCTTCTCGCCTCGCTGAACGTGCAAAATAGGGTGAAACAGGGCACTAGTCTCTCCCATAGTCGTCCTCCAGCCGGACAATGTCGTCTTCCCCGAAATAATCCCCTGTCTGGACCTCTACGAAGACCAACGGGATGGTACCGGGGTTCATGATTCTGTGGACCGAGCCCTTGGGTATCTCCACGGCTTGCCCCGGTTTGAGCAGAGTCTCCTGTTCCCCCACCGTGACCCGAGCGACGCCGCTGACCACGGTCCAGTGCTCCGCACGGTGCTGGTGCTGCTGGAGACTCAGACGCTTTCCCGGTTCGACGATGATCTCCTTGACCTTGTGATCGTCCCGTTCGAGGAGGTTTTCGTAGTGTCCCCACGGTCGGTGGTTCTCCCGATCGTCGAGGATCTTCCGGTAGACGTCCAGGTATTTACGCGCCATGTGCTGGCAGGTGAAGCGTTCCTCAACCTCGTTGCGGCAGGCGCGCCGGTCGAGTGAGTCAATCCTGTCCACCGCCTGAACTGCGGCGTTGACATCGGCCACGATGAACCCCGTCCTGCCGTCGCGAATGAGTTCCGGCATTGACCCCCGCCCATAGGCGATCACCGGTGTACCACAGGCCATGGACTCGACTACGCTCAGCCCGAAAGGTTCGTCGAAGTGGATCAGGTGCAACAACGCCAGCGCGCCCCCCAGCACCTCTTGTCTTTTCTCCGGCCCGACGGAGCCGAGGTATTTCACGGCGGTTCCATCGATGTGCGGCTCGACCTGTTCCTGGAAGTACGCCTCGTCCTGCACGATCCCGGCGATCACCAACCGCCTACCGGTCCTGCGCGCCACCTCGATCGCGTCGTGGACACCCTTGTGGTGGTGGATACGCCCGAAGAATAACAGGTAGTCTCCCGCGTCTTCGCGATAGGGGAATTGTGCGAGATCGATGCCATGATGAATGGTTGCGATGTAATCGAGCTCACGGCTCTTGTCGGCCTCACTGATAGCCACGTAGTGGGTCCGTTCATTGTACTTTTTATAAACTGGCAAAATGGATGGCGAAGAGAACCCATGGATAGTCGTGACGAGTGGCGTATTGGTAAAACCGCTGTAACTGAGCGGCAGAAAATCGAACTGGTTGTGAACCAGATCAAACTCGTCTGCCCGTCTGAACGCCTCTGCGATATGCAGACACTCCCACACCTTTGGATCGATCGAGGGGTCTTCTGAATAAGGCCGTTCGCAGACCCAGGCAAGCTTACCACGGGTAATGGAATCACCGGTCGCAAACAGGGTCACATCTATACCCATCGCCAGCA
>JAAESQ010001016.1 GCA_024229275.1 bacterium
AGTGTGACCCCGACTGCTATGGCGCAGACAGCCAGCAGGGCAAACAGGTTGCGAAGGGGAAGCCGCCGCGCTCTTTGAAGGGCGAAGTATCCGGCCGCCGCAGTTGCCACGAGAAGTCCACAAAGTGTGATCCAGCCAAAAGTGGAGGCACCGATTCGCTCGGCAACCGGTTCGCGGATTCCCCGCACCAGAGGCACGGAGATGAAGATCATCGCAGTCCACAGCCCGACTGCAGACCACGCCACGAAGCGAGAGGAAGAGAGCAACCGGATCATGCCGAATACCTACTCCGTCTGGTTTGTAGCGACCCGAATGATGCGATCGCCGATTCGTACCTCGAGTTCGCCATCGCGTTCGAATACCTGGAGAAGAATCTCGGAATCGAGAGCTGTTGCGGTCGGTCGATCACCGGCCTGAACATAGAGTCGCCGCCTGATGTTGCGAGCGCAGTCTCGCACGATCTGGTCGGCAGATCTTCTCAGAAGCCCGGAGAAGAGGATTGAATTTAATGCTCCGATGTCGATATCCATTTCGAGCGCTATGGTCGTACCGCCACCAGCCGGTGCGGTCCGAAACTGCCA
>JAAESQ010001017.1 GCA_024229275.1 bacterium
AGTGCGAGAAAATGGCGGCCCGATCTTTCACTTTCCGGGGCCGAAGAGAAAGGGGCTTACGTAGGAACCCACCAGGCGGGACGGACGAAAGAGCTTCCGGCGGGCCGGTTTCTTGAGAACCGGCGGCGAATACACGATCGTTCGACAAACCAACCAGCGTCCTTTATACCCCGGATTCGCGTCGATGCCAACAATGGCAACAGACATTGGCCATCCATGGCTGCTGCTAAATCGCGTACAGAACGGATAGAATCGTCGTAAAAGCGGCGGATTTCATCAGTACGACCGTACTTTCCGCACGTCCGGATTTGATTTGCGGTGATTTTATTCGCGGATCGTTTCGTTCTCATGTGACGGAGCGTGTTCCGCTGCGCGCTGGACCTCCTCTGATTTAGATTGCCGCGTCGCGGCCCGTTGCCGACCGTGGCGTGATGGAATGCTTGGTGCGTTACTCAGGTCGTCGAGTTCGGTCGCCATGCCGGCTTTTGTGACCGCGACCATTGTTCTCCCACGGCGCGCCGGATCAAGTGTCGTGGGTCAATCCGTCATGAGTTGGAAAAAAGTTACGAATTCTTCTATCGACGTAAGTCAAGTCCGACTCAACTTACGTCAAAGGCATTCGCCGTAACTTTTTTGACCGTTTGTTGGCCTCTTTCCTGGACACTGCATGACGCGTATTCATTACCGCGAGCATCGTTTGTCGCGTGACTCGCGAATGGATAGTGGACTGTCGAGAAAAGGAGACCCCCCATGGCCAAGAAGCCCAAGCAAGGCCCGAGGAAGCGAACCGTCAAACCGGGACATCTGGCTAGGTCCAGTGGCAAGACACTCCGCACGTACGACGTGGGAGCGTTACCGATCATCAACCGGATCCTGGAACGTATGCGTCTGTCGGAGATCCTCGGAGAGTGCCTTGCACGGGACGATTCACGAATTCAAATGTCGACTCATCGCGGACTCCTGGTACTGGTTCGCAATCTTCTCATCGCTCGCGAGCCCATGTACGGCGTCGGCCAATGGGCCGCTCGCCACGCTCCCGATCAGTTGGACCTACGGCAGAACGAAGTGGAACTTCTCAACGATGATCGCATGGGTCGTTGCCTGGATCAGCTGTTCGACGCCTTGGGCGCTGGTCTCATCATGAGGATCGTGCGACAGGTGATTGAAGAGTTTCAAATCAACCTGGACGAGTTGCACAATGATTCGACCAGTGTGTCGGTTTATGGTGCCTATCCGGAAGCCGAGGAAGAAGGTTGCGTGCGTGGCCGACGAACCCTGGCCATCACGTTTGGTCACAGCAAGGATCATCGCCCCGATCTGAAGCAGTTACTCTACATTCTGACCGTGACCAATGACGGGGGAGTCCCCGTTTACTTTACCTCGGCCAGCGGCAACACGACGGACGATACAACTCATCGACAAACTTGGGACTTGTTGCGCGACTTGGTGGGGCGCGCCGATTTCTTGTACGTGGCGGATTGCAAGCTGGCGAGCAGCGACAACATGAACTACATCGCGCGTCAGCAAGGCCGTTTCATCACGGTGCTGCCGCGTACTCACAAGGAGCATCAACAATTCCGCCGGCGGTTGTTGAAAACGCCCGATTCGGTTCGCTGGAACGAACTGTATACCGTGACCAAGGACCTCGTCACCAAAGGACAGGTGTTCACACAAACGGTGGATCGCCTGTCGGTCAGTGCGGAGGAGATGATCAGCGGCGATGGCTATCGCTTGCTGTGGTATCACAGCACCAGGAAAGTCGAGTTCGACTCTCGGCGGCGAACACGGCAGCTGCAACGAGCGATCCAAGAACTGACGGAACTCCGTGATCGCCTGCGAGGTCCCAAGAGTCGCTTCCGCGAGCGGAAGAAAGTTGACGAGGCCGTGCAAGAGATTCTGAAGAAGCACGAGCTCGAGTCGCTGTTGCTGGTTGACGTTCTCGAGGAAGAGAAAGCGACCTACCGGCAAGCCAGCAAGGGTCGTCCCAGCAAGAACACGAAATACGTCAAGCAAGTGAAGAAACGGTTCGACATCTCCTGGACCGTTGACTCGCTCCGCTTGGCCGAGGCGGAGTCGCTCGATGGCATCTTTCCCTTGATCACCAACGTGAAGGAGATGACGGCCGAGGACATATTGCGGGCCTACAGACGTCAGCCGATCATCGAGAAGCGGTTCTCCCAGTTGAAAACGGACTTTGCGGTTGCTCCGATTTACTTGAAATCGGTAACCCGGATTCAAGCCCTGTTGGCCGTTTACTTCTTCGTGCTGATCGTGCAAACGTTATTGGAGCGTGAACTACGGCAAGCAATGGCAGGCGCGAAGATCGAATCGATGCCGCTCTATCCCGAGGGCCGCGCTTGTCGTCGCCCAACGACGCGCAAGATTCTGGACTTGTTTGACGGCGTTCAACGTCACGAACTCGAGCTACCAGGGTGCGAACCGGAAGTGATGGTGACTCAACTATCGCCACTGCAAAAGCAAATCCTGAAGCTACTGCGAGTTTCCGCCACGAGCTACGGGTACTAGCGGCGACGCACGCGTCGCCAATCGATGCCTCTGAACGCGGCCACTGCGACATGCTCCCGGCATTACCTGAGAACACTCGCCACCCTCACGGAATGAGGAAGTCCCCTCCATGAACAACCGCCGGCCGGTTCAGAAATTGGCGCCAAATGTCAAACGTGACATGCGGAAAGTATGCTCTACAGATTCTCACGCTCGCATTTAACGGTTAGCTCATTCCGCACAAGGTGAACCAACTGAAGAGTCTCTCCCGTGCCTAAGCGTCCGGAAGCAGCCAGAAGGTGGTTTCTTCGTCCAGTCCAAGATCGGAGTCACTGCTGTATCGGGCGAAAACCTCCTCCCCGGC
>JAAESQ010001018.1 GCA_024229275.1 bacterium
GACTCCACATCGTAGAATACGATGCGATCCAAGATCCGTTCCGGCTTGTCCAGCAATGCTACCTTTAGTCCCTGGGCTCTCTTGATGATGGCCAGATAGCCGCCCATCAGTCCGCTCGGCGGCAAGGCGATGACGGCCTGCTGACTTTCCGGTTTATCCAAGATATACGAGAGCGCCTTGGAGGCTTCTTTACGGAAGTCATGCGGCATCCAATACTTCTGCTGAAGCTGTTCGATGGACATTCCAAAGAACTGCTCGATCTCCGTATCGAGATCGAAGAAACTGAGGCCCATGAGTTCGGCGAGACGAAGACCCACGGTGGTCTTGCCGACACAACCGACGCCGGTCAGGAAGACTCTCACTTCTCTTCGCTGCGGTCGAAGATTTCGAGCTTGAAGCGAAACCCCGCGTTTGGGGCCACCATGCGGCCCAGTTCCTCCCAGGTGAGGGGCTTGCCGTCGATGATCAGCAGGGGCATCTGCTCGAAGCTGTCGGGGTCGTCGGTGATCTGCCCGCGGACCACGTCATCCTGGGTGATTCGATAGCTGCTGCCTTCGGGCTCGATGTGCCTGCGGCCAAGCTCCCGGCGGATGCGCTCAAAGAGCGTCTGGAAGGTGACGAACAGGTCCTGTTCCGCGTCGGCGATCACAGAGAACCCGTAGCCCTCGTCTGGTCCTAC
>JAAESQ010001019.1 GCA_024229275.1 bacterium
GGGCTTGGCGGTACGATGTTCCTGGTTGCAAGCTACCCAGTCATATGCCTTTTCCCCAAGACATGGTGGATGCAGCCAACGAGCAGATGAACTATTTCGTGGAAACGCTCGAAAAACGGGGAATTCTCGTTGACAGAATCCCGATTCTGCCGATGATGATGAACCGACCGTTCATGAGTCCCATCGGCTGGGGACAGCTGAACATGCACGGGGTCAACAATGTGCGTGACGTAACTTTGGTTCACGGCCACGTCATTGTCGACTCGCCAACGGTTCGACGGACCCGCGTTTTTGAGCGGTTCAACCTGCGGCCGTACTTCAACCTACTCGCCAAGGAAGACCCCAACTGTTTTCACACGTCATGTCCCTTCCCGATGCTGACAGATGAAACCTACGACATGGACTACTATCACGACCGGGAAAACCGAACTGATGAAGAACAGCGGGAGATGTTGCTGGCGGCCCAGTTCCAGCAAAAAAACGGGGAATTCCCCTGGGAATCCCTCTGGGACGGCGCTGACATCTGGAGCCTCGGCAAAGACATGTTCTACCAGCGCTCAGCAGTCGGCAACAAGGCGGGCGAAGATTGGCTGCGGCGGTTCTGCAGAGAGCACGGATTCCGTTTCCACGCCGTAACGTTTGATACGCCGATCAACAGTGACCGGCCGACCAACTTCCACCCGTGGCACATCGACGTGAACATGTGTACGCCGCGGCCTGGTCTGGTCATCCTCAACCCGGATTGGCCCCCGGTTGATGAAGGGTTCACCCAGCTCTTCAAACAGAACGACTGGGAAGTCGTGATGGGCGCCCGGCCAACCCGTGTTCACAAGAACGACATTTTCCTGACCGGGTTGTACGAGGGTAAATCCTGGATCTCCCTTAACACATTCAGTATTGACGAGAACGTGATGTGTGTGGAAGCCGGCGAAACAGCTTTCATGGACCAGCTCGACAGGCTGGGCGTGGAAGTGATTCCGATTCCGTACGAAAAGGTGATCCCATTCGGCGGCGCCCTGCACTGCACCACGCTCGATATCGAGCGAGACACCGGCGAGAAGGGCGAGAGAGGGGAATACGAGGATTACTTCCCCAACCAGATCGAGGGA
>JAAESQ010001020.1 GCA_024229275.1 bacterium
CACCTTTTCCGCCTGATCGGCATTGAGCAAGAGTTCAAGCCCTTCACTCTGCGGACTGAATCCGCACAGGCTCCGACCGTCCGAGTCGGCTTTCACGAGGATCGAGATCCACACGAGCTACATATAGTCTTCGACCTTGGCCATGACGCCATGAGGGTCACCAGCGTCGGCTTCGAAGGTCCTACGCTCGCGATTCAGATCGAAGGTGAACCGAGCACCCGCCAACCCAAACCTCAGTCCCAACCAACCGAAGCCACTGCGATTGATCCGGATCCGATTCCGACACGTGCTCCGCTATCTCTCGAGCAGGGCCTGCTCTCTGCCCGGCAACTCTACGAAGCCGCCGAATACCAGCAGGCCATGGAATCCGCAGCCCAACTCGCCGAGACTCATCGGGAATCCACCGAAGCTCAACTCCTCGCAGCCGAAGTCGCCTACCGCCTCAAACGCTGGTCCCAGGCTGTCCACTACTTCGACCGGGCCGGCAATATCCCGACAGGTCGCCCCAGCCTCAGCTTCTACAACGCGGTGGCCCTCTACGAATCCGGAAACCTCGAAGACGCCAAACAAGCCCTCGAGTCATGCATCGATCGCATCCAACGAACTCCCTACGTAGACTCCTACATAGAACGAATCCAAGGCGAGGAAAACGAATAAAGGCAGTTTTTGAACCGCCAAGAACGCAAAGATCACGAAGATGGCACAAAGAGAAGATAGGGCGATTCGAAGAATCGCTGAGTAGGTCTGTACAGCAGATCGGCGTTACCGGTGGGCGTCCGGTTACATAGTTCACAAGTGCGTGAGAGCCTTTGAATCCCGCGACGCACCAATTCCCCATTTTTCACTTTTCAATGTTCATTGTTCATTTCCATCTTTGCGTTCCCTTCGTGCTCTTTGCGGCCTTCGTGGTTCAAATCCTCTTCCTGTTCTGCCGAGTAGCCGTTCGTCCCGTTCGCCCCGCATAGCCATTCAATCTCTTAACGCTCTTCGTGTTCTTCGCGGTTCAAAATGTCTTCTCATCTTGTTTCCTTGTTCCGAATTCACACGGTCCCATTGACTCTCAATGACTCCCACTGATACCATGA
>JAAESQ010001021.1 GCA_024229275.1 bacterium
CCGACGCAAGCGAATCGAGCATTGCCAGACAATCGGCATTGTTCATATCATGCACGATGCTAATGAATGTATTAGCGATTGCCTTTGTTTTGAGTCCCTTGGAACTGGAATTCTCCGTGGTTTGGGTTAGCATTAGCCCCAAAGAAGGAGATTTCCATGAGCAAGAAACGTAAGTACCTCACTGCGGAAGAAAAGGCCCTGGTCCTCAAGATGTACCTGGTCGAAAAGGTGCCCATGTCGGACCTCTGCGATGAATACGATCTGCAGCCCAGCCAGATCTACCGTTGGCAAAAGCAGCTTTTCGAGAATGCGGCCGCGGCGTTTCGACGTACCAATAAGCGGGCCGAGCACGCGAAGGACCGTAAGATCGATGCCCTCGAACAGAAGTTGGTCAAGAAGAACGAAGTAGTCGCCGAACTGCTGGAGGATCACGTCCAGCTAAAAAAAGAACTTGGGGAACTCTGAAAGGAAGTTGGGTTCCCCACGATACCCGCGACCAGATCGTCGACTACGTTCGCTACTGGAAAGAGCGAACCGAACTGCCCTCGAAACGGCTGGTCGGTTGGATCGGCATCACGCAGAGCAAGTTCTATGACTGGCAAGGCCGTTACGGCAAGGTCAACGAACATAACGGCTGGATACCTCGCGACTGGTGGTTGACCGACTGGGAGAAGGAGGCCATCATTCGCTTTCACCATGAGCATCCATTGGAAGGATATCGCCGACTGACCTTCATGATGCTCGACGCCGACGTGGTGGCGGTCAGCCCGACGAGCGTTTATCGCGTGCTCAAGAAGGCGGGCCTGATGGACCGTCATCACCCGGGGCCGTCGAAGAAGGGCAAGGGATTCACGCAGCCGCTACGGCCGCATCAACATTGGCATATCGATATCTCTTACCTGAATCTGGCCGGCACTTTTTACTTCATGTGCAGCATTCTGGACGGCTACAGCCGATCTATCGTGCATTGGGAAATCCGCGAAAAGATGGAGGAAACCGACGTGGAGACGATTCTCCAGCGAGCACGCGAGAAGTTCCCGGGCGCGGCGCCGCGGATCATCTCCGACAACGGGCCGCAGTTTATCGCCAAGGATTTCAAGCAGTTTATTCGCATCTGTGGAATGACGCACGTGCGGACGTCGCCCTACTATCCTCAGAGTAACGGCAAGTTGGAGCGGTACCACCGCACCATCAAAGGCGAGTGCATTCGCCCCGGTACGCCGCTCTCGCTGGAAGATGCCCGGCGGTTGGTGGGCAAGTATGTGGTGTATTACAACCAGATGCGTCTTCACAGTGCGATTGGCTATATTGCCCCGGCGGACAAGCTGGCCGGTCGTGAGACAGAGATCTTCGCCGAGCGGGATCGCAAGTTGGACCAGGCGAGGCAAACGCGAAAGGCTCGCCGGCAGGTCGCCCGCGGCGCACGGACCGATGGCCGCGTGGACTTCGCCGCCATTCGCTCCCAGGTAACCATCCGCCAAGTGCTACACCGGTTGGGCCATCTCGATCGTCTCCAGGCGATCGGCTCGGAGCGTCGAGGACCGTGCCCGGTTCATGGCTGCGATGACGGTCACAATCGTTCGTTTTCGGCGAACATCGAGAAGAACGTGTTTCGCTGCTTCTCGCCCAGTTGCGGTGCCACGGGCAACGTCCTGGACCTTTGGGCGGCCATCCACAAGTTGCCCTTGCGCGAGGCCGCCTTGAACCTGATCGAAACGTTCCACCTCGACGTCCCGGCCGCAGAGAAGAGGCAGCCCGTAGTCCCTTTGCCTCAGCCCGACCGTCCCGTTGCTGCAAACGCCCCTACATGCGACAATGCCGACACGGTCATCGCCCAATAACTACACTACCACTATCCCAACGTTGCGAAATCCAAACCGACAAAATTCCAGTTCACGGTGAACCATTACACTGTGGCCACGGGAAGGAGTCAAACACCGTATTACTCGTGTATCGAAAGTCGCCCTTCAGCGTTGAACACCTCTCGGTGAACCAGAGCCAATGTGTGTGTGACTGGAGTATCCCAAAGCTGTAGTCGTCTGCATGCGTAAAAACCTGGAGAGCGTCACCCGGATGGATATTAGAGTCCACGAATTCAAAGACCGGACGCTTGGTCAGCCGGACGCACACGATGAATCTATCGAGGGTGTTCAACTTCCTCATCAAATTCTCACGCGAGTATGAC
>JAAESQ010001022.1 GCA_024229275.1 bacterium
GGCCAGTTCTCGGAGGCCTGTCATCCACTGGTTGTCTCCACGATCTTCTACGCGACCGTTGGGAATGGCCAGGGTCAAGTGCGACTTGCCGTCTTCACTTTGAGTCCAGCCAAAGCGGTCTCCTGTGTGATCAAAGCTGAACTCCGCGGCCGGTCCGAGAGCGAATCCGAGGCACTGTTCAATCTCGGCAACGAACCATTCCAAACCGTACTCTTCGATGGTGTATTTGAGGCGTGACAGATGTCTGTGGTTGCGGTTACCGAAGTCACGTTGCGTCGTCACGATTGCCTCAGCCACGGCAACTACCTGCTTCGGTGCGCAAGAACCGATGACATTTGCGAGCCGGGGATAGGTTTCAGGTTTGGTGTGGGACATGCCCAATCCACCGCCGACTGCGATGTTGAAGCCGGTGAGACGGCCGTTGCGTACGATGGCTATCAGGCCGAGGTCATGGGCGAATACATCTACATCGTTGACGGGTGGGACGACCAGAGCGATCTTGAACTTCCTTGGGAGGTAGGTGTGGCCGTAGATGGGTTCCGTGTCCTCGACATTCTCGGCGACCTGCTCGCCGTTGAGCCAGATCTCGTGGTAGGCAGAGGTTCTCGGTGTCAGATGTTCGCTGATGCGTTTGACCCAGCCGTAAGCCGCTGCGTGGATCCGTGAACGTTCGGGTAAAGGACTGCACAAGACGTTGCGGTTGACGTCTCCACACGCGGCGATGGTGTCGAGCAGAGAAGCATTGATGGAGGCCACAGAGGCTTTGAGATCCCGCTTGATGATGCCGTGGAATTGGACGGCCTGTCGTGTCGTCAATCTCAGAGTGCCGTTGCCGTGCTCGCGGGCGACGGCGTCGAGAGCCAGCCACTGTTTGGCAGTGCATATGCCGCCAGGCACCCGCACCCGGACCATGAATCGGTAGAGGGGTTCGAGCTTCTGCTCTTGGCGTTCGAGCCGAAGGTCTCGGTCATCGTAGAGATAGATTCCGTGGAATTTGGTGAGCTGTGAGTCATCGTCGCTGATGGCGCCGGTTACCTGCTCGGCGAGTCCTTCTTCGATGGTGCCGCGCAAGTATCGGCTACCAGCCTTGATGTGCTCGACTGCGCTCAGTGCTTCCGATTGGTCGCTGCGTTCCATAGGCTCACTCCCCTTGGTAGACGTCACGGTGGTAGCGCCCTGCGGCTAGCAGTTCGTCTATGGTGCGTTGGGCTCGTTCTTGTGAGAGTCCACCGTGCTTTTGGACGATTTCGATGAGTGCCGAGTGAACCTCTGGAGCCATGTGTGAGGCGTCGCCGCAGACGTAGACGTGAGCTCCGTCGTCGAGCCAGGCGTAGACGTCTCGGCCATGTTCGACCAGCTTGTGCTGTACATATACCTTGTGCTGCTGGTCTCGAGAGAAGGCCACGTCGAGTCGGGTCAGTGTGCCTGCGGCAAGGTGGCGTTGCCATTCAATCTGATAGAGAAAGTCGGTGTCGAAATGCCGGTGTCCGAATACCAGCCAGCTTCTTCCCGATGCGCCGCGCGCACTGCGCTGTTGCAGGAACCCGCGATAGGGAGCGACGCCAGTGCCGTTGCCGATCATCAGGATCGGCTCATCGTCAGTGGTGGGAAGATGGAATCGAGGATTGTTCTCGATGAACACCGACAACGTTTCACCTTCCGTAACGCGGTCGCCAAGGTGGGTCGACGCTGCTCCCCAATGGAGATGACCGAAGCGCTCGTACCGAACTACATCAACGGTGAGGTGGACCTCGTCCGGGAACTCCTCAAGGCACGACGCGACGGAGTACAGTCGGGGTGTCAACGTACGCAGGGATGCTGTGAATTCAGCAGCCTGGATCTGTGCTGGAAAATCACGAATCACGTCGACAATCTGGCGTGTCTTCAGAAACTCGGCGAGTTCGACGCGATTGTCGGGTAACAACAGGCGATCGAGATCTTTGGAGTGTGTCGATCGAGCGTATTGCTCGACGAAAGATCGACTCGATGTCGTGATTTCGAGATGGCGGTTGAGGGCTTCCCATAGTGGCAAATCCGCGTGGTCTACTATCACGGACTCTGCCGGGTCCAGGTTCAAGAGATCGATGATCTGATCGATCAGCTTCGGTGGGTTTGTCGGTACTACTCCTAAGGCATCGCCGGGTTCAAACTCCAAGCCTGATCCTTCAAGTGACAACTCGATGTGGCGGACATCGTTAATCGATCCACGACCGGTGATGCGCTGATTGACGAGGAGTTCTGCATCAAATGGAAACTCGCGGCTGTGCCTCGGTTGCGGTTCTACCACGCGGAGGGCAGGTAATGATCCTCCCGCCGTTGCGCCGGCACTTTCAAGCTGGAACCGCTGCTCGACATCATCGACAATTGCATTGATCCAGGCTGCCGCGGGACGATCAAAATCTACGTCGCACTCCACCCTGTCCGTCATACGTATGGCGCCTAGCTCTTCGAGACGACGGTCCAACTGGCGTCCTGCTTCGCAGAACTTCGAGTATGAGCTGTCCCCGAGTGCGAGTACCGAATACCGGAGTGACTCGAGCCTTGGAGTGCGGCGTTTCTGCAGCGACCGGAAAAGGCTGTGAGCGTCATCGGGCGGATCACCCTCGCCATGCGTGCTGACGATGCAGAGAAGATGCGATTCTCTCTTCAGCCGGGCTATTGGGTACTCGGCCATGCTGACCTTGAGTACGTTGATGGCGCGTGATCTTGCCAGTTCCTCGAGGCGGGTTGCGATGGTGCGGCCATTGCCTGTCTGAGAGCCGTAGAGAATGGTCAGTCGAGGGCGCTCCCCTGCCGTGGGTGCCGTTCCAGCCGTCTTGTGAGCTGCTGCAGCCAAGCCGGCTAGATAGCCACTGGCCCAGACCAACTGTTGAGTTGACAGACCCGTCGCGGCGCCGTCGAGGCGAGATGCCTGCTCGGAGGTGAGAGGTCTGTATTCGGTGGCCAACGAACTGGGATTCATGACAGTTCTCCTCGTCGAGCCACACGCTACGCGAAGGAGCATTCGGTGTGAACGATCTCTTTGTGCTATGCATATGCGCTGAATGCATAAGAGAAGAGGGGTTTAGGGAGACGGCCCATCTGGTTCACAGGCATACGTGCCGGATGGGATGAGCCGGCCGTTCTCAATTACGAAAGACATATTCCCGACTCTAGAGACTGACATCAAGCATGATGAACATCGCAACGACCTCGATAGCCGGCGCTTGCGGTGGCTGCGAAGTGGTCCTGCTTAAATTCACCGCAGCCGACCGGACGGACCGCCCAGGCCATTCGTGAAGTGCACAAGCATGCGGCGCCGATCAACGCCTTCATCGCCCGCAAGATGTTGATATGTGCGCCCAATTCCGCCAAGACAGGGCGGATTGAGCTTCGCCTGGACCGGAATTTGCACCCTGAATCCACAGGTTAACCATGGGAACGACATGAATCTGCCATGAGGTGTCTCGTCGGATTGACAAGGGCACCGGAGTCCGGTGCGACCAGACCGTGTGACCTCGCGCGGTTCGATTCCGCCCCTTCGCCACCCTCGATACGGCACCTCCTGGGCATTGAGGGCCGGTGGCGTGGTGAGGAAACAGGGTTTGAGGCTCAGCGGCTGAAGGCTTGACAGTGGAGTAAGGCCTGCAGGGAGGACAGCGCATGTACAAGATAATCATGCACGAACGAATCGCGACTGACGTTCACCGAATGGTGGTCGAGGCTGAGTTGATCGCGAGAAAGCGCAAGGCCGGCCAGTTCATCATGCTGCGGATTGATGAGCACGGTGAGCGGATCCCACTGACGATAGCTGATGCGAATACCGAAGCTGGAACGATCACCCTGATCTACCAATCGGTGGGCAAGACCACCCACCAGCTGGCGACAAAGGAGGTTGGCAGCTTCATCCTTGATGTGGTGGGGCCCCTGGGTAATCCGACGCACATTGAGAACTTCGGCACTTGCATCTGCGTTGGCGGCGGGATCGGTAGGGCACCACTCTTTCCGATTGCCGAAGCTCTCAAGAAAGCCGGCAACGAGGTGGTTTCCATCGTCGGGGCGAGGGGCAAGGACCTGATCATCCTCGAGGACGAGCTGGCTGTGGTAAGCGATGAGTTCATCGTCTGCACCGATGACGGCAGCCACGGACGTAAGGCGTTGGTCACCGAACCGCTTGAGGAGATCCTCGAAAGTGGGAGGAAGGTCGACCTGGTCGTAGCGATCGGTCCCCCCATGATGATGAAATTCGTCGCCAAGGTCACTGAGCCATTCGGCATCAAGACGATGGTCAGCTTGAACTCGATCATGGTCGATGGCACTGGGATGTGTGGTGGCTGCCG
The DNA here is from genome assembly GCA_024229275.1 of bacterium. Lineage (GTDB taxonomy): Bacteria > Acidobacteriota > Thermoanaerobaculia > Thermoanaerobaculales > Sulfomarinibacteraceae > JAAESQ01. Next base: position 4,320 of record JAAESQ010001022.1, read on the forward strand.
TGTGAACATCGGCGGTGAAACGCTATTCACCTGCGTCGACGGGCCGGAATTCGACGGGCACCTGGTGGAGTGGGACCAGATGATCAAGCGACTCGACGCCTACAAGAAGTCAGAGTGCGAATCGATGGAGCGCTGGGAGCACCGGCGCGAAGAGGACCTCGGAGCCCGCCGCGAACGCCTGCGGCGCCTTGAGTGCGAGATCCAGAAGGTCGAGAATCATGAGTGACAGGGCCAAGAAGAAGCCGAAGAAGGAAATGGTCCCTCGCCAGCCGATGCCGGAGCAGGATCCACAGATTCGACGTCAGAACTGGGAGGAGGTGCCCTTCGGATATTCGCAAGACGTGGCCGTCATCGAGGCGGCGCGATGCCTCCAGTGCAAGAAACCGCTGTGCGTAGCTGGCTGCCCGGTCGGGATCGACATTCCCGGGTTCTTGCAGTTGTTGGCTGACGGCGATTTCCGCGGATCGATCCGGAAGATGAAAGAGACCAACATCCTGCCTGCGGTTTGCGGTCGAGTCTGCCCGCAGGAAACGCAATGCGAGGGAGTCTGTGTCCTCGCCAAGAAGTACGAGCCGGTTGCTGTCGGTCGCCTTGAACGGTTCATCGCTGACTGGGAACGTGCTAGCGGTAGGGTGGAGATTCCTGAGATGGGGCCCAAGACCGGCAAACGCGTTGCGGTGGTCGGTTCCGGTCCAGCCGGGCTGACGGTGGCTGCGGACTGTGCACGGATGGGTCACGAGGTTGAGATCTTCGAGGCGCTGCACAAGGCCGGCGGCGTATTGGTCTACGGTATTCCCGAGTTCCGCCTTCCCAAATTGATTGTCGATGCCGAGGTCTACACGTTGGAGCGCATGGGCGTCAAGCTGCATTACAACTATGTCATTGGTAGGCTGGAGTCCGTGGACGAGCTCCTCGAGCGGTTCGATGCCGTGTTCATCGGCACCGGAGCCGGGCTGCCGTGGTTCATGCGAATTCCTGGCGAGGATCTGATCGGTGTCTATAGCGCCAATGAATACCTGACGCGGACCAACCTGATGGGCGCCTTCGATTTTCCAATCCAGGACACTCCAAACCTGCGCGGAGTCAAGGTTGCCACGGTCGGCGGCGGGAATGTGGCGATGGACTCTGCCCGCACCGCCCTGCGTCTTGGGGCTGATGAAAGCACTATCGTCTATCGTCGTTCGGAAACTGAGATGCCGGCGCGGGACGAAGAAATCCACCACGCGAAGGAAGAGGGCATAAAATTTCGATTGCTGACATCTCCGATCCAGCTCATCGGTAATTCCAACGGGCGCGTGAAGCAGATGGAGCTCATCAAGATGGAACTCGGCGAGCCCGATGACAGTGGACGCCGTCGCCCGGTTCCGCTGCAAGACAGCAACTACTTTGTCGATGTTGACATCGTGATCATCGCGATTGGCAACGGGCCCAATCCGCTGATTGCTAAGACTACGCCAGACCTCGATACCAAGAAGTGGGGCGAGATCCAAGCCGATGATGAGACCTTGATGACGACCAAGAATGGCGTGTTCGCTGGCGGTGACGTCGTGCTCGGTGCCGCAACCGTGATTCTCGCAATGGGCCAGGGCCGTCAGGCCGCCAAGGCGATCGACAACTACTTCCGCACTGGCGACTCGTCAGATCTCGCCGTCAGACTGTTCGTCGCGCTTGAAGACTACCTTGGAGACTACTCGGCAATGAAACCGGAGCAAATTGATCGCGCGATCGACGAGTTCAGAGGGAAGATAGCCAACAGCACGGGGCATGAGGAAGGGTGATGAGCGAGAGCGAGGCTGCTCGCGATCAGCGTGTGCGTTTTGGTTCTAAGTTTTGGTATCTCGGCGGATTGCGCTTCGACCACCTCCAGTTAAATCGAAGTGTCGGAAACCTTAACGTACGTGCGCATCTTTTGCGATGCAGACGGAGTCTCACACTTTTCCGATGTAGAGATGCTATTCACGCTCGTCGATTACGCTCCTCCTGCCCCTCCCGTGTCAGTATCCACGGTCATGGACGCTGAAAGCGTGGTGCTTCTTTCCAGCCCTCCGGGGTGGCACGGTGATTGGCATCCAGCTCCGCGTAGGCAGTTGATGGTATAGGTCTTGCTGGTTGAGTGCGAGGTTCGGACTGTGGGGCGACCCGCAAACATACGTCCGAATATAGGGAGGACATACGAATGAAATTCCGAGCAGCCTTTCTGATTACCGCCGTAGTTGGAGTCCTTGTCACGGGTTCAGTGAGTGTTTTCGGGGGTGATCATACGTTCGTGGGAGCTGCCAAGTGCAAGATGTGCCACAAGGTACAGCACACATCGTGGCTACAGACGAAGCACGCAAAGGCGACGGAAGTGGCCAAGGCGTCGGCCGACAAGACGTTTGGAGCGGAGTGTCTCCAGTGCCACGCTACCAACAACGACGAAAGCCTGGCGGGCGTGCAATGTGAGACGTGTCATGGAGCCGGATCCGACTACAAGAAGATGAGCATCATGAAGGACCGGGAGCAGTCGATCGGAGCCGGGCTGGAGATCCCAACCCAAGCGACGTGCGAGCGGTGTCATGACGGCGAAGATCATCATACGGCTGTAGTGAAGGAAGATCAGGTGAATAACAAAGAGGCGATTCACGAGTTCAAAAAACCCTAGCTGGTTATGAAGGATCACGCTGAGTCAGGAGAGTAGGTGGACCTACGTTTCAACCGAGGCTCATGTGGCAGTAACAGTCCGATGGTGAGTGCGCCAAATGGCGCACTCAGTTGGTTCTAGTGAGTGAAAAGCTGCATGCTGTGTGAGGTAGCGTCGCAATTATCGTCTGTTCACACTGGCTCGGTCGGCATGAGAGTGTAGGGTTTTGAATAAGTAGGAAGGGCAGTTTTCCCTCCCCTTGTGTTGAAGCGCTGCGCTCAGGTAGACGTGAACTACAGAGACTCGCCTGTAGGGACAAGATCCTTGGCATTTCGGTTGCCTATAGCAGAACAGTGGCGCTTACACATCTGGACCGCATAATGCCAAGGCTCACCGATAACCGAACAGCATGGCGTAGACGATCAGTGCAATCAGGGTCAGACCAGTGCCCAGCGCGGTGAATCCGAAGATCCGGATCGTTCGCTCCCAGGTCTTGGACACTGGGCCGACCAGCTTGCTGTCGGTCTCTTCAATACTCTTGCTATTCATCAATTCCTCGTATTCGGCGGGTTTATCGTGCTTGAGTTCTTCCAGAGGCACGCGACCCGTGAAGATCACTGGATCCATGGGGAACTTGTCCGGCCGAAAGTGAGTGTTGAAGAAGTGAATTGTAAAGATGAATGCTACCGCGAGAAGTGCTTCATCGGAGTGGATGATAGTTGCCACGTTGACTGACCAACCAGGCAGCAGCCGAGTGAAGAAGACCGGGAACCAAAGCACGAGGCCGGTCGACCCGATAACGAACACTCCCCAGAATACGGCGAAATAGTCGAACTTCTCCCAGTACGTGAATCGACCGTAGTGCGGCCGCGGCCCGCGGCCGAAGAACCACTTGATAGACTGGATGATCTGCTTGGCGTCAGTCATAGTCAGCATTAACGAGTTCTTGCCGAAAACAAACCGAATCCAGCTCTTGCCTGACTCTCGTTTTCCCTTCAGTATCTGCAGCAGGTGAAATCCGAAGAGTACGATCAACACGATGGCGCCGATCCTGTGCAGAATACCCATGGTGTGAAAGCCACCCAAAAAGATGGACAACAACTGGGCCCAGCTCATGTACGAGAACTTCAGTGCCATACCGGTAAGAGCGAGGGTGAAGAAGCTGAGCAGCATCACTAAATGCATCAGCCGGTGAACCCTTGTGAACCGTAAGTAGAACCGCTCCTCTGTTGTTGCTTTGAGTTGGATCCACTGGTCCTTGGTTCTCAACAATCGCCACAACCATGCCGTAGTGTGAAGAATGGCGAAGGTCATTGTTCCGACTAGAAGCAGAGTCATGAACCAGAAGGAGTAGAACAGGATCGGATACCTGTCCTTGTCGTGATGGGTAGCGTGGCTGAGATAGCCTGCAAATTGGAGGTGGGCTCTTGGGTGGCATTGCCCACACGTCTCAACCAAATGGCGCCGGCTCAATGAGGACTCTGGATCGTCAGTTGGCAAGATGTCGTGTTTGCCATGGCAGTCATAACACTTGGCCGCCCCTTCGGATCCCAATCGGGTGACCTTGCCGTGATACGTGTCGAAGAAGGTGTTGGCCTGACTCGAGTGGCACCGACCGCACTGGTTCATCATCGTGAATCGGAAGCCCTCGGCGTCGGTTCGGGAAATGGTGTGTGAGGTGTGGCAACCCTCACAGGTCGGTAGCTCCTTGTCGGTGTCGACATTCTCCGGCCAGTGAACGCTGCCGCGAAAGGTCTCCTCGATCCCATGGTGACATTTCCCGCAGGTGCTCGCGATGTTGTTCTTGTGTACCATCGAACCAGGATCGTCTGCTGCGTGAGGGTGGTGCGCGGTGTGACAATTGGTGCAAGTTGCCGAAACAACAAGGCCGCTTTCCAGCAGGCCTTTGCCGTGAATGCTCATAGTGTAGCTCTCGACTATGTTTGCTGGATCCGAATTCAACCGTTTGGCGGCGGACTCCCCCTGGCGATGACATTTGGCACAAAGGTCTGGAACATTACGGGGATATGTCGGTGACGCAGGCAGCCGAGCGTTCTCGGTTGCGTGCTTGGAGTGGCAATCGAGACATGTCGGTGCTTCAGGGTCTCCGTCGGTAGCCAACAGGCCGTGGACGCTGGTCCGATACAGTCTGGTCGGCTCAGCATGACAGGTTGCGCAATCGACCTTGGAAACGATGGTCTCGCAGGAACGTTCGCGGGAGGGATCGACCTCGGTGTGGCATTGGGCGCAGGCAGTGTTGATATGTGTCGATTGGAGGAAAGCGGATTCATCAACGAAGAGTGAGACCGAACCACCATCGCTCTCCATGGTCAGACTCGGTTCCGAGTGACACTCCAGGCAGTCGCGGTTGGCAGCTCCCATTCTTGACGCCGGATCGCGTCGGATTTTGTGAGGTTGGTGGCATTCGGCGCACGACGGGATCTGGTGCGGTTTCTCTTCCCATAGCCGCCCTTCGACCACTTTGATGTGCACCTTTTCTATGAGGGTATGGCACGCGGTACACGTTTTTGCGACGTTATTTCGGGCGATGCTCGATCTTGTGTCGGTGTGTTCAAGAATCATGTGCGACGTATGGCAAGAGGTGCATACCGCGGTGACGGTCAGTCCCTTCATGAACAGGCCCTCACCGTGGATCGATTGCGAGTAGTTCTCAAAAATCCGCTCCTGAGGGATTTCTCGCTCGACAGAAACTTGAGTGCCCTCATGATGACAAGTGCCGCAGAGCTGCGGAATGTTCATGGTCGATGTTGGAGCTCTCGGATCAGACCGCGGCAAAATCTCATGATCTCCATGACAGTCGATGCAGCTTGGCGCTAGATTATCTCCACCCGAAGCGGCTCGTCCGTGAAGACTGATGGAGTGTTCTCTCGCTTGTTTGGGGTGGCAAGCCCCGCACATAGCCGTTTGGGAGCGCTCTGTGTTCGGGGAGCGCACTTCGTGCCCGGAATGGCAACTAGAACAGCTCGCAGCCGGGCTGTCTGCGCCCACGGTCTGCCTGTGTGGACTTCCGGCCACCTTGCGGAACTCGGCTTCATGGCATCTGCCGCACAGATCATTCACTTTACCGGAGGAGATCGGTGAGAGAGGATCTCTCGACTCCAATACGTCGTGAGTTCCATGGCAGGAGGTACAGGCGGCCGAAGGAGACAGTGGGTCCATTGCCCACGTTCCATGTGGGCCTGATTCATGAGCTGCGGCAACATCGTCGTGACACATACCACAATCAGCTGCCGCGAGTTCGTCTTCGTGGGGGAGTTCAACTCCGTCGAAGGAGACGTGGCAGTCGATGCACGCAAACCCGCCGTGAATCGAGGCCGAAAACACCTCAGGACCGACATGCGCGGAATGATCACGATCGTCGCGTTCGTCTCCAAGGTCCGGATCTTCGTGGCACATCAGGCAGTCATCATTCTCCTGAGCGCAAACAGGCCCGGTCGGGATCGTCACTGCAACAGATGCCACAACCATCGTCCGAATGAGTTGTTGGGTGAATGCCGTAGAGAACAAACGAGTCGAGAGAAGCATGAGTTCCTTTCTCCAGCGGACGACTTCTTCCTGATAGAGAGTGGAACCTAGCAGGATTCGTACCAAGCGCTCGCCCATCGTCTCGATACAGTCTTGGCTCCGTCGGATTGTGCTCAGTCGCTGTGAAATCTCATTTTCGAGTGATAAACTCGCCTGAGGATAACGACACGAGTGAACCTCTCATCAACATGGCGACAAGGGCGAGAATCCGCACGATGATGCACATTTTGGGCTCCCTGTTTTCCGCTGAGAATCCACCTGAGATGTTGCTCTTTCGTGCGGCGGGGTGTGAGGATTTCGAATGGCACTAATCCTGGTGGTCGAGGATGAACGGCTCCTGCGGTGGTCGCTCGAACAGCGGCTCTCGGAGGCTGGTCACACGGTTCACCTTGCGGCGACGCTGGGCGAGGCTCAGGATCACCTGCGTCGCCATCAGCCGGATCTGATGATCCTCGATCTGCGACTTCCAGACGGCCATGGACTTGATTTTTACCACTCCAACCAAAACCGGCTTGAGGAGACTGTAGTGGTTGTCATCACGGCAGTCGGGGAGGTGGAGGATGCAGTCCGTGCGATGAAACTTGGAGCTCTCGACTTCTTGACCAAGCCAGTCGACGATGGCGAACTCGTGCGAATGGTTGACAAGTCGGTGGTGATGCGGGGGGATCGTCTCGAGATGCTCGCCGCTCGGCAGCGGCGGGAGCGTGAGCTAAACCGCGACGTGGTCGCCAGATCCGAGTCGTTCTGCGAAACCCTGCAAATTGCGGCTGAAGTCGCTGCCTCACCAGTAACTTCGGTGCTGATTCAGGGTGAGAGCGGTACGGGGAAGAACGTGATTGCCCGTCATATACATCGACACTCCGCTAGAGAACCAAAGCCCTTTTTGCAGGTCAACTGCGCGGCGATTCCGGATCAGCTTCTGGAGAGCGAGCTGTTCGGCCACGAGAAAGGTGCTTTCACCGATGCCAAAGCAACGAAACGAGGAACATTTGAACTCGCCGACGGGGGCACGGTTGTGCTTGACGAAATCGGCGAGCTCAGGCTCGAGCTGCAATCGAAGCTGCTCCAATTCCTTGAGGATCGGAGTATTCGCCGAGTAGGTGGGATCCGTGAGATTCACGTCGATTTGCGAGTGATTGCCATCACAAATCGAGATATCAAGGCAATGGTCCGAGAGAAGACCTTCCGGGACGATCTTTTCTACCGTCTCAACGTGTTTCCCCTTGTCATTCCACCCCTGCGAGAACGCCACCAGGACATCCTGGCGTTGGCGGGTCATTTTGTGGAATCACTCAAGGGCGATTTCGGTCGTGACATCAGCGGTTTCACACGTGATGCCGAGAATATGTTGCTGGCCTACTCGTGGCCCGGCAATGTGCGTGAGCTGAGGAACGCCATAGAGAGAGCAATGATTCTCGAGACGGGCAACCTAATAGGTATCCGTTCTCTGGTGCTCGATCGGGTGGAGATCGAAGCCACGCCTACCGAGGGGCAACAATGCGCTCAACGAGGCATAGTGCCACTCGCTGAACTGGAGGACGAGATGATCCATCGTGCTCTCCAGGCCACCGAGAACAATCAGACGCGCGCTGCGGAGATGCTCGGCATCACAAGAGATCAACTCCGATACCGGTTGACGAAATCAGCGCGGAACCAGTAGCAGAGTGCTTAGGGCTGCCGTCCCCTTTTGTCGTGAATCTGGCCCATTCATCTCTTTGCGGTGGACTTTGGCTCAATCGCCATGTGCACACTCAGTTCACGCCTGGTTTGTGATTAACATGTGATCTTGCAAGAGGGTAGATTCCGGCCGGCCCCCGTTTAGCAAGGCAATGGAATGTGGATTGCATTCTCTGCTGACAAGGAGGCGTCGCTTTGCGCCTTTTGTTGGCTGATCCGTCACCGCTCACTGCCTTGGTTCTGGGCCTGCTGTTGCCTGCAGAGGTCGATGTTGAGCATGTCGACACGATGGAGGCTGCCCTGGAGACCGTTCGCAACGAACCCCCGGAGGCGGTACTCGTCGACGTGACCCAGCGAGCTGATTCGTGGGTTGCGTTCTTCGATTTCTGTCAGAACCACCACCCGCCAATTCCTCTTCTCGTCTCCTCGTCAATCCATCGCGGTCCTGCTGAGGCTGGCTTGAGCAGCGTGGCAGGTAGTTGCTTTATGGCAATGCCGAGTGATCTGCAGACCCTGAAGCGTGCGCTGTCAGACCTGTTGGATGTTGAGAATGCAGGTCGGCAGCCATCCGCGGCCGGTGCTCGAGAGTAGGCCGTGCACAGAGCTTGCATTCGTCGTTGAGGACGCGCCGCCGTCCGCAAGAAGCAGGCAGGCGCGCAGAGCAGTAAAGGCGGTCTTGATGCATCAACGACTCGGCGTGGCAACCAGCTTGATTACTATTCTCTGTCTGTTCACAGCCTGTGGAACGACTACGACATCAATCCGCAACGACGAGAAGGAAGATCCGTATGCGGAGTACGTTTGGCCACCGCCACCCGACGAGGCAAGGATCAAACTCACCGATATCATCCATGGTCGGATCGATGTTGTGGCCGGGTCGCGTTTCTCCAGGTCGCTATTCGGTGCCTCTCCTCACAGTCCGTACGACTGGCTGAAGAAACCTTTCGCGGTAGCGTTCGACACTCGTGGGAGGATCCTAGTCACTGACTCGACTCTCGGAGCGTTGATTCGCTTTGACGAAGATGGCAAGCGAATGGACGTTTTCGGAGTTACGGGCGGGTTGCGGCTCAAAACCCCACTCGGCCTTGGACTCGGACCGGACGACACCATTTATGTCGCCGACGCGGGTATCGCCAAGGTGCTCGCGTTCGACGAGGATGGCAATCTCAAGGGGATCTTTGGCCGTGAGGGCGAGTTGGTGAATCCTACCGATGCCGCCGTTTCACCGGACGGTGAGCAACTCTTTGTCACCGACTCCAAAGCCCAACAGATAGTGGTTTTCGATATCGAGAGTACTGCCAAAGCCTCCGCATTCGGCACTCGCGGAGAAGGCCAGGGCGAATTCAACTATCCGTCGTCGTTGGCTTTCAGTTCTAGTGGCAGACTCATTGTGGTCGACCAGCTCAATGCTCGGGTCTTGGTGCTCGATCGGGAGGGAGAGTACATCGAAGAGTTCGGTTCGCGCGGCGTTAACTTCGGGAGCTTCGTCCGTCCCAAGGATGTGGCCGTCGACGAGCACGGTTTGATCTATGTGACTGACGGAGCATTCAACAACGTGCAGATCTTTCGCGACGACCTCGCCTTGTTGACCTTTGTCGGTGATGGTGGCGTCAATCCCGGTCAGTTCAGAATCGCCTCAGGCATCTCTGTGTACGGGAATCGATTCGCCGTTGCTGACCAGCTCAACCGACGCGTCCAAGTGTTCGAATTCGTGTCGTCGAGGGTGGGTGATAGTCCCCAGTGAATGTGTGGCACTGCGGGAATTGCCTCAGCCATCACAGATGGTCACGCGTCTGGATCCCAATGCGCGCATCGAGCACCTGGGCAGTACTTGCGGAGTACGAGATGGCCCCGAGCCCATCCATTTTCGGGTGGTGTGGTCATTGGCATGGCCGTTGCACTGAACGTCGAACTGTACGTTGAAATGACTCATGGATTCGGTGTGCGGAAGGTTACGCAGACCATCAAGGAGGTAGTTCACATGAAGAAGGTTCTCGCAATCGCCGCAGTTCTGCTCGCTATGGCAGGGCTTGCTAGCGCCCAGACGGTCGTCGGAACAGCCCATGATCTGAGTTCGACCGGGCCGGGTGCAACAACGAACGTCGGCCGGGTGTGCGTCTATTGCCACACTCCTCACCAAGCAACCGCGGCCAACGGGCAGGATCCGCTCTGGAACCACGCGCTTTCAGCAGTTGCGGCCTACGGCGTATACGGCAGTGACACACTCGATGCGACGCCGGGCGAACTCGGTGGTGCTGTTGCGGGCACGGCGGCCGTGTCGAATCTGTGCCTTTCCTGCCACGATGGAACCGTGGCGGTGCACTCGGTCTGGAATGCACCGAATGAGGCGCCGATTAACGATAACCCAGCAAACATCACAATTGTTGCCGGCGGTAATGTAAATGCAGGAGGATTCATCACTGGTAACCCGAACGTTGGAGATGATCTGACCAACGACCACCCGGTGAATTTCACCTACGATGCGGCACTGGCTGGATCGGATGGTGGATTGGTGACACCAGATTCGGCCAATTCGGTGGATGCGGCTGGGCTGGTACCTCTGTTCGCAGGTACCGTGCAGTGTGCCTCGTGCCACGATCCCCACGACGATACAAATGCCCCATTCCTGGTGGTTTCCAACAGCGGCAGTGCACTCTGCACGACGTGTCACAACAAATAGTCGCGATAGTCGAAGAGCATCACATGCGCGGCTCGAGGAAAGCTCTCCTCGGCCGCGCGTGTTCTTCGTTGCCCTGGCACATGCTGGCAACCGCGAGAGGACAGGCTCGTCACCGGGGCCTTGCATCCCTTGGATTGGCAAGCTCGATAGCAGTGCTGATGGTCTTCGCTTGTGTACTCTCGGTCTCAGCCTCGGATGAAGCGGTGGCGAGGGTCGGCGATCAGGTGATCACTCGCGCCTTGCTCGCCGATGCCGTCCAGCAGGCGCTCAACTCCAGATATCACCATGGCGCTCTGGCCGGACATCAGCTGATTGCGCTCGAACGCGACCAGCTTGAGATGCTGATCCGTCGCGATCTCAGTCTGCTGGGAGGTATTGATCGGGGTATGGCCCTGCCTGTTCGTGATGCGCGAGAGAGCCAGAATGCTATCGAGAATAGGCTTGGGAAGGCGAGGTTTGAGAACTCTCTGGTGAGCGTCGGAATGAGTCGCGAGGATCACTTGCGCGCACTTGCTGAGACCATGCTCGCAGAACGGGCATATAACGAACACGTTCGCGTCCCAGCTGCCGTGAGCGATAAGGACGTTTTGAAAGCGTGGAACGACGACAGTGCAAGGTGGCGGGTGCCGGAGTCGGTGCACGTGCTTCATATCCTGCTGACAGTGGATGCGGACGCGTCGGCCCAGGAAATCGTTGAACGAAGAGGCGAAGCGCAGACCCTCGCCGATCGAGTTCGAGTCGGCGAGAGCTTCGCCGATCTTGCTGCAGAGCACTCAGAAGACATGTATCGGATCAAAGGTGGCGATCTCGGCTGGGTGCATCGCAACCGTCTTGTCGAGCCGCTTGAGCAAGCGGTGTGGTCAGCCGAGGCAGGAGATCTCGTCGGTCCGGTTCGATCGACTGATGGGTACCACCTCGCCCAGGTAGTGGCTTTCTTGGATGCGCGGCAGATGACGTTCGACGAGGTAGAAGTCATGTTGCGCCAAGAACTCGAGACAGGTAGGTTGCGCGAAGCTGAGGATCGATGGTTTCAAGAAGCTAGAAATCGTCACTCGGTCGTCATCCTAGATCCGAGTCTCGAGCGTGGGAGCGAATGAACCACGTTTGGACGTGCAGATTCGTCTCCGCTGCAATCGTATGGGCAATGACACTGTCCTCCGCATCAGCCCAACGGTTCGGGCAATGGACATGGGACGCAATTGTGGGTGCCGAGCAACAGAGGTTTACCAACGCGATCGACGGCGCGAAATCTGCGGGCTACGACAACCAACAGCTCAAGGCATCACTTGGTCTCAACGGATTCATTTTTCACCCGGCTCTCGCCGCCTTTCGACTTCGACTTGATGGATTGCTGTCGCGATCTGTTCTCGTCAATCAGCGGCAGAATAACCGATTGGGCGGGCGAGCTGATCTGAGACTCTTTCCACGAGGTGCCTATGCAATAAACCTCCACTTAGCGCATCACCGTTACGAATACAGTGTGGCCCAGGGCAGTGATCCGCTTCGATTCATTGGAGTTCCTGACTACACGACCTCATACGGTGCGCGGGTGCGAGTTCGTCATGGGCTGCTGCGGGGTTTGATTGCCGGGTTGGAACGCAATGAACTTGACTTCGTCGACCTCACAGGTCGTCAGGTCAACCAGCGCGGCTTTGTTGACTGGTCACGCGCCGGCAAAAACATCAATCACCACACTCGTCTCGAACACAGGCATCTCGAGTACGCAAGCATCGATTACTCTACAGACGATGTCACGCTGACACTGAATGAGCATGGTCCGCTCTCCCCCACGTGGCGCTGGGACTTGAGCGGTGTTGCCATCCACCGTACAGTTGGTGGAGCCGAAAACCAGAACCTCGACACCACCTCGGCACGTCTTCGCAACCGTTTCATTCACCCGACACCAAACGGAGGCACGCTCGATCTCTCCTACTCCGCAGGAATGGTCACTGCGCGTGGTTCTTCCACTCAGCAAGGTCACGAGTTGTCTGGCCGATACGTTTGGAGACCGTGGATGCAGCTTGAGGTTGCACCGTTTTCGGCGGTCACAATCCAGAAGTCCAGCAGATTTTCAGCATTGGCTCCGCGAGTTGGTCTTGGACTGACCATGAACACCAGCATCTCTACTGCCGATGCATCGCTGACGGCGACAGGTTCGTACGGGAAACTGACAAGGAATTCAAAAGAGGAACCGACCCTCGAGCAATCGTTCTTTGCAGGTTCACTGGGCGCTTCGATTGCCCACGGCGATGAGTCCACGATGCATAAACGCCTTGATTTGATCTGGTCTCGCAACGAACTTCAGCAAGTTGGTGACTCGATCACAGTCTTGCCCGACCTGGGAGCTTCGCTAGCGGCTGGTGGAATTGTCGACCGGTTCAGCGGCCGACTCTCGTTTGCTCGGCGGTGGGGATCGTTTCACGCCAACTTCTTCAGCGACTGGAGCCAACGCCGATCAACTGGTGATTCCGTTGGCGAAGGTTTTCTGGTTGACAGACTGGTCCACACTTTGCAGATTGATGGCAGGCGTTTCGGACTACAGGTCAACGGAGGTGAAACTGCCATACGGCAGGAGACCCGCCAGACGGTGCGTTATCTCTCAGTCGGACTCAGTTGGCGGCCGCGCTGGTATCTCTCGTTTCAGCTGTCATACCGCGACGATCTTCGACAGCTTGACTTAGGCCCAGGAGTCGACGGTAGCCGATTCCAGTCATCAGTGGAGGTGAACTTTGGTAGGTTCCTGTTCAGGGGGGATGTCTTCCAGACTATCGAACGACAGGTAGCCGGTATCGAGCGGGTCAACCGTGGTTTTTCGTGGTCGTTGTCGCGACGCTTCGGAGGGTTGCTGCCATTGGTCACCGGTCCCCAAAGGAAAGGGGTGATCCGATGACTAGACGATGGCTGAGACATCCGCTGAATCGAAGAGCGTGGGAAGTTCTGGCAGTAGCTGTGCTCGCCGGTTGTGTCAGCACCCCTTATCCGCAGGCCACGTTGCAAGAGCTGCGCTGGCCTCGGGATGACCCGCGTGTCGCTTTCGAAAGAGTGGTTCAGACTCGGGCGGACATCTCGCGGGGCGGCATTTTGTCGTGGATACGCGGTGACCGTAAGGAACGGCTGTTCGATCGTCCCTATGGCATCGCGTGGGATGGTGATTCCCTCGTGGTAGCCGATCCTGGCGCCGGGATGGTCCTTCGGCTTTCGTCCAGTGGCCGCGTAAGAACCTCACTCGAAGGGCTTCTGGAAAGCCCAATCGGTGTTGCCGTGTGTCTCGGAGAGATCTTCGTCAGCGATGCTCGAGCAGGAAATGTGGCGGTATTGGACCAGAGGTTGCGTTTCACTCGATGGCAGGCACGCGGTCTGGATCGGCCCACCGGCATAGTTTGCGGCGATGAGGGTCAGGTCTTTGTAGTCGAAACTGGTTCCCACAGCATTGTTTTGTTGCAGAACTCCGGCGTCGAGTGGAGATTCGGATCACGTGGTTCGGGTCTCGGTGAGTTCAACTTCCCAACGGCCCTCACGCTGGCCAACGGCTCGCTGTGGATTGCGGATGTGCTCAACTTTCGGTTGCAGCGCTTGAGGATTGAAAATCGCGAGATCAAGTTTGCGTTCGGCCGGTTGGGTGATACCGCAGGCGAGATGCCACGCATCAAGGATGTTGGGATTGATGCGAGTGGATCGATCTGGGTAACGGACGCGCACCTTGATCGTGTCAGCCTCTACACTCAGACTGGAGATCTGTTAATGAGTCTGGGGGGCTCCGGATCGGCGCTGGGCGATTTCTCTTTTCCGGCCGGGATAGCAACCCACGCCGATGGCAGGGTCGCCGTAGTCGACTCCCTCAATCGACGCATTCAGGTGTTCCGATTGATCGACCATGAAGGAGAGAGGAATGAGTGATCTCACGAAGTGCTCAGTCTCTCCCTGTCGGAAGGGTGGGTTGATGATGGTGCTCTTCTTGACTCTGTCGTCACTCAGCACTTTCGCCCAGCAGGGCTCGGTGGTGGATACAGTTCACAACCTGTCGATCAGTGGACCAGGGGCGATCCGATCTACTTCCGAAGACGAGGTGTGTAAGTTCTGCCACATTCCGCACACCGCGGTTGTTGCAACCCCGCTGTGGGGGCACGCGTTGTCCAACGTACAGAGATATGAGGTTGCTGCAGTTCGTACAGACGAGGATCGAGCTGTCTACGCGCCGCAGCCTGACGGAAGCTCCAGACTGTGCCTGTCGTGCCACGACGGGACCGTAGCTCTGGGAGACGTTGCTGGGGAACGGGAGCCAATTCGAATGGCCGGGAGCCAGATGCTCGTCCGGGGACGGGGCGGGTATATCGGGACCGATCTGAGCGGTAGCCATCCGATTTCGTTCGTCGTACCTGAGAGTGATATTTCCGGGCCGGGAGGAGATCGCGACATCGGGACCAGACCGCTGAGCGCCATCAAGGATGACTTCTTCGTCAAGCTGGACGAGGACGGGAAGATGCAGTGCACGTCGTGTCACGATCCGCATAGGGATGAAAACTTCCGACCCGGGAAAGTACCCCATTTCTGGGTCAAATCCACTGTGGAGGAGGTATGCCTTACCTGCCACGAACTTCGTTGACAGTCGCTGTCTTTTGCCTTTTTGGTCTACCGGCGATGGTCATGTCGGCGACCGGCGCCCATGTGAACCCGAGCGTCGTCCTCTCTGGGTGCAGCGCCTGCCACGTTGGGCACGGGGTCTCTCGCTCGCCGATGCTAGGTGACCCGGTGGCGGAGCTGTGCCTAAAGTGCCACGGTTCGCAGGCAGATGTAGCCCAACAAGTCGCGAGTGGCGAGTTGGCCGGCGATGCACGGCCTCCGCTCCTTGCCTCGGTATTCGCCAAGCCACACGTTCATCCGATCGATAACGACGCAGTGACACGCTTTGCTCCGGGTGCGGTGACCTGTACATCCTGCCACTCGGCTCACCGCAGTAATGTCCAGGGGCGCTCCGCGGTGGTATCCATTGGTCGGCCACACCTTTCGCCTCGGGATCCGACCAGATTCGAGTTCGAGCTTTGCGAAAGCTGTCACGGTGACGCTGGTGCAGTCGCGCCGACACTCACCGATATAAGCCGATTGCTGACACCTGAGAACCGTTCATATCACCCGGTCGAGGCGCCGTCAGCGGAGTCCTCACACTCGATTGTACCGGCGCTCAGGGGAGCCCAGATCAACTGTACCGATTGCCATGGCAACAGCGATCCGGGCGAAGCGGCGGGTCCCCATGCCTCAGACGTTGCTTTCATATTGCGAGCTAATTACACCCTGACTGACGGTGGAGTAAGCCCTGCCGTTGACTACGCCCTGTGTTTTCGGTGCCACGAAATAGAGGCAGTCCTCAACGATTCGCCCTTCAGCGATCACGGTCGTCACATTAGGGAGGAGAACGCATCGTGCGCTACTTGCCACAATCCGCACGGCTCAGTTAACAACCGGGCGTTGGTCAGGTTTGGTGAGGAGACGCGAATATCAGGTGTCTTGCCATCGGCGAGCACCGGTCGCCTGGCCTTCATCTCCGATGGTCCCGGCTCGGGCGCGTGCTTTCTGACCTGCCACGGTGTAGATCACGGTCCGTCGGCGTATGGATCGATGAAGGGCATGTTCGAGATTCTGACACCTGTCGGTACTACCCTATCTCCGATCGGTCGACTTCCTTCACCGGGCTGAATAGTGGGAGTATATGGTCGAAAACCATTGAAAGCGGTAACGGCTACCGAGGCGATCAGCCGATTGAGTCCGTTGGCCCCAAACTGCATCTCGCGAGGGTGGAAGAATGAACCGATCGTGACTCAATCACTTGACGTGGCACGTGACACACAGCACTGAATCGTCATTCGAGATTCTCAAGAACGGAGTGATCGCCGGATCATGCACATCGTGACAGCTGGAGCACTCGATCCGCCCCTGATATAGCGGTACGGTCAACCATCCATTCAGGGGATCCGGAGGAGGCAGGAAGGCCGAATCCTGAGCCGCGGTTGGGTAAACCATCGCAATCGGATGATCGTCGCTGAGGTCGGTTCCCTGCCAGAACGCGGGGGGATCGCCGTACATCTCGCCGTGGCAGTTGCGGCAGTTCGGGTATGAGGTGGTGTCAGGTGTACCTCCAGGACCCGGAGCGTTGATGAGGTCATGCTTGGTGCTGCCGGTGATCGTGTTAACCACAGCACTACCGGATGTTCCGTCGTGACAACCGAGGCACAAGACTGAAGGAACGACGTTGGGTTGGCCGGGCGACGTGTCCATCGTTGGACTCGAATACACCGTGTAAGTCTGATTGAGGTCTACAAACCGGTTCCACAGAGGTGCGTTAGGGATGTCAGGATTGGCGCCATGGGGGGTGTGGCAAAAAGCGCAGACCTGGTCGGAGTAGGGCTCGAAGGTTGTAGTAAGGTCGTGCTTCGAATCCACAATGCTGTCGCCGTGCGCCACGTCCTGAATGACGAACATGCCCACAATCGTAGCGGCAGTGATCAGCGAACCGATCACTCGCAGCCCGAAACTCATGTGCAGCTTCCTTGCTACCAAATCCTCCTCCAAGAAAAGCCGGGCAAGGGCGAGGTAGAACGAAAAGCCGCCCTCGGTTCACTCGTGCATATTCAAAAAGCATGCCGCAGTGTAATCGTTGCTGGGTTTGCGGATGCAGACCACACTTCAAAGAAGCTCGTGAGACCCGGTGGCGTCTGAATCCATTGTGTGTCCGCGTCTCTCACGCGCCACATTGGTTGAAGAGCGCTGGGAAGCGGCCTGGTGTGCTGGTTGCAGACTCTCGTCGTTGTGGAGACGAAATCTGGCGTAATCACCCAATTGATCCACCGTTGTGGGGAGTATCGCTCAACGGTTGGGCGACACTTGGCGAGTGTTGAGACCTCATCGAGCCTGCGAGTGCTAGCTGCTCGCGACATATCGGGCGTCGTGCGATGCTCCGTCGCCGATCGCGCGGCTCATGGGCTCCGACAGGGGGCTCTATCCAGATCCAGTGGCACGACTTTTGCTGCCATTCAGGTGGGTTTCTCTGCGGTAGCTGTGGTCAACAGGCACGCGCAGCTGTGAGTTCAAATTCAGCATTGAATGGAGTGAAATACGCACAATGATGTCGAAGACGGCAGGGCTGGTTCTTTGCGGGGCGTTTCTTCTTTCCAGCACTCAAGTTGCCGCGCAAGAGGGGACGTTGAGCATCATATTCCCGCCGGATGGTTCAGCGCTGGAATGGGGAGGAGTTGAGGTGGTTGGCCTTGCGCCGGCTGGGATCGATGAGGTTGAGGTTGTCGTTTCCAACGGTGTCGCAGAGGGAGGGGCGCGAGCGCTGGTCGAGAATGGTGCGTTTTCGAAGCTCGTTCGGTTCAAGTCTGGAAAAGGTCGGATCTCGGTAACCGCGCGGGAGGACTCGATTCGCAGCAACGAGGTCGGAGTGTTCGTGCAAGGGAACGGAAAGACGCCGAGCGGCTTTCGTGCCTTTCATCGCCACCTAGGGATATCTACTCTTGGTGATTGTGGGACCTGTCACAACCTCCGTGGTCGAACCCCGAGCTATCGACGCCTCAGGCCGGCCGCCACTTGCCAGGCGGGCGAGTGCCACCAGGAAATGGGGGGTAAGAAGTTTGTCCATGGTCCGGTAGGATCCGGCACATGCGTCCACTGTCACAACCCGCACGGCTCGTTCCTGCCCAAAACGGTGTCTCGCGAGGGACGGGACCTGTGCATCGTCTGTCACCGGGACGCCGAGGAGTTCTGGGAGAAGTCGAACATTCACTCTCCGGTTGAGGAGGGAAACTGTACGGGATGTCACGACCCGCATGAATCCGACACCCGCTTCCAACTCATCGGCAACTCGGTTGGAGACACATGCTTCAACTGTCACGATCGTGACTCCAAAGTTGGAGGCACGGTGAGTCACGAGCCAGTTCGTCAGCTCGAGTGCACGCTCTGCCACAATCCGCACTCGGATGACAATCGGTACATGTTGGAAGCCGAGGGCAACGCGGTGTGCTACTCGTGCCACGAAGGAAAGCAGCAGGAGTTCGCGCAAGCGGTTCAACACAAACCGGTGACCGAGAGCTGCCTCCAATGCCACGATGCTCACACCGGGAATCATGCGTACATGCTGCTTGAGGCGCCAGACAGTCTCTGCATGTCCTGTCATCAGAAGGTTACGCCTGAAATCGTCGCCGAGATCGAAACCGCGAGCCAGGTACACCAGCCGGTGGAAGAGAGGCGCTGCATCGCTTGTCACGCGTCTCACGCTACGCAGCATGCAAGTCTCCTGCATCAACAGATGCCGCAGCTGTGTTTTTCGTGCCACGAAGAAATGGGCGAGCGCGTGACTTCCTCCACGTATCCCCATGGCCCGGTCGAAAGCGGTGACTGTCTCGCCTGTCACAAGACCCACGGATCTGAGAATCCGAAACTGTTGAGCGCATACTTTCCCGCTGAGTTTTACAAGCCATACGCCGAGGAAAGCTATGATTTGTGCTTCCAATGCCACGAGTCCGACGTCGCCCGTGAGGAGAACACAACCGAGTTGACAGACTTTCGAAACGGCAGCCACAACTTGCACTATCTTCACGTCCACCGTGAGAAGAAGGGACGAAGTTGCAAGGCGTGCCACGAGCTCCATGGCGGACTGCAAGAGAAGCACATCCGAGAAGAGGTTCCGTTCGGCGACATGTGGAGCTATCCAATCGTGTTCACGCGGACTGACAGTGGCGGCAAGTGTGTTGTTGGATGTCACAAACCAAAGGAGTACGACCGCCTCAATCCAGTTCGGTACGAATAGTGGAACGAGAAAGGACCCTCGCAGTGGCCAAAATCTTGGCTTCGCTCGTGTCGGCCTTGCTGTTGGCGGCCCCGTCATTTTGCTGGGCCTCACGGGTAGTCGAGCCGGGCGAGGCGGCGCCACAGCTTCGCCTGCAAAGTGCGGCGGGCGATGATATTGCCTTGCGGGACTACCTCGGGAGCCCGGTGCTGCTCGTGTTCTGGGCCGCCAAGAATCCGGTTATGGAGGAGCACAGCAAGGAGGTGATCGCGGCCTGCAGTGCTGTGTGGCAGAAATACCGCTCGCACGAACTGGCCGCGTTCGCAGTGAGATTCCCTCCACACAAGGATTCGACAGGTGGTCCAGGCGATGAAGGCAGCGAAGCGTCGATTCCAGTGCTCATCGCACCCGATGCGGCATTGTATTCTGCTTGGGGTCTCTTCATTCTGCCAACCGTGGTTCTTCTGGATGCTGAGCATCGCGTCCTCGAGGTCATTGGCTACACCCGTGACATTGGCCCCAGGATCGACGGGGCTACGGCGGTTATGTTGGGCCTCCGGACGGAGGCGGAAGTCGAAAAGGAACTCCATCCAGAACCTGTCGTCGTGACCGACGAAGTGAAGTTGGCAACCCGACACCTGAACCTCGGACGTCGATTTCTCGACAAGGGAAGGCCGGAGAAGGCACTGGAGGAACTCATGAAGGCGCTGGAGGTTGATCCCGAGAACTCCTCGTGCCTATTTGCAGCCGCAGAAGCGCTCCTGCAGCTCGACAGGCCGCAAGAGGCACTGCAAGCCTCGGACACAGGCCTCGGTCTGGACCCCGACAATCGGCGCGGCGAACTCGTGAACGCCCAGGCGCTGGCAGCAACGGGCAGCACGGAAGAGGCATTGGAGATACTTGCTGCAATCGAAGGCAAAGACCGACTGCGCGCTGAAGCACTGGTTGCGATAGGCGTGATATACCGGAATGCCGGCTCCCTTGAGGAAGCGCTGGCGGCCTACGCGGAGGCGACAGAGATCCTTCTCGAGATGAACTAGCCTGACCATGTCACGAGAGGGTTCGAAATGGTGGCCAATGGGCCCAAATCCAGAACTGAGTGGTTGGGTGGAGCATCTCACGATGGAGACGCGATGAGGCCCGTGGGACTGATCCGATGGACCCTGCTGATTTGCCTCATTGTTGCGTGCGCTGCAGACGCGGGAGCATTCGAGGTTTCGGTTCCTGTTGACGGGTCATCCGTTCATGGCTCTTCAGTCGCGATCGTGGTCCGACCCAACCATCCAGATCTCAGAGTGGCCGTTAACGGAGAGTTACAAGAACCGTTCGTGAGCAATCCTCGGTACGGCAACTCCGCTCATGGTCGCCTCACACTGATGCCGGGCGACAACATAGTCACCGTCTCTGTAGGGGCGGATGATCATCAGGTTCGGGTTCAGAGCCGGCCTTACTATGGTCTGGTTAAAAAGAACAATCGCGAGAATTCCGGGTCCCCATTCCATATCCCAGAGAGAGAACGAGAGTGTGCAGAATGCCATCGGATGGTGGTTGATGCTGCGACTCGGAAGCCGGCAATCCGAAGCGACTCAATCTGCACGTCCTGCCACGACGACCTGACACGCTCAGATTTCCTTCATGGGCCAGTTGGAGCGTTCATTTGCCTTGCCTGCCACGAGGAGGCAAGCGACGGTCCGAAGTACTCCGTAGTTAAGGTTGAGTCGGAACACTGCAACGGTTGTCACAAGACGAAGCAAGAGGTTTCGGACCAGCGATACGTGCACGGACCGTTGGCAGTTGGGAAGTGTATCGTCTGCCATGACCCTCACGGTTCCCAAGTCAAATATCAACTTCACGACGCAAACAGCGCGTTGTGCTTCGGGTGCCATGTCCAGCTCAAACATGAGATCGAGGCTGAGACGGCCATCAGCCACCAGGTCATCAGAGATCAGGGTTGCACGGCGTGCCACGACCCCCACGCCTCTCAACACTCACCTCACCTGAGGCAATCCGCTGAGGAGCTCTGCATTTCTTGCCATGACAAGAACAACCTTGGCGAGTATACGAGTCGCCAGCATCCGGTGATCGGGCATCCGTCCCGTGGCGTGCCCGATCCACGACAGCTTGATCAGCAGATCTCGTGCACCACATGTCATCAACCGCACTCATCGGCTGCGCCTGGACTCCTGCGTGCCGAGGATTATCTGCAACTTTGTATGCAGTGCCATAAGAAATGAGACAAACTTGGAGCCAGTCGTGAAACAGGGCTCTTCGAAGTCCTCGCCTTGCGAACGTGTTCAGCAGATTCTCGAGGATGGCTTCATCCATTGAACGAATCGGCGCGATGGTGATCGCGAAAGCCGCTAAGATGAGTACGGAGTCGTCGACACATGTGCACTGCGTCGCTGGTTCACCCAGCGGCGAACATCTCGCAGTACCAAGTTCGCGACCTGGTTGAGTGTATGACCAAAATTACAATCGCTCCCGGCGTTCGGCTCAAGGTTTTCGCTGCCGTTACGGTCATCGCGACTGCAGGCGGCGTGACTGTTTACTGGGCAGTGATCATGTTCGAACGTGCGTCTTCAGTTCTTTGGCTGCCGGCCTCGTTCCTGATCTTTCTGGTCGCTGTGGCCAGCCTGAGTGAAGCGGTTGCTCGCTTGATGCAACACGGTGTAAACCCGAAGGCTGTCGATATTGAGTCCGGCGAAAGCGCAACTGCTTCCGAACGTCAAGGTATGACGGGCGTTGAGGGCGACCTTGTCGAGGCCTCGCGCGATCGTCTGGATGGGATTCGACGAATTGGAGTCTCGGTCAACTCAACCTTAAATCTGGAGGATGTCCTATTTGACATCTTGCACGGCACTCTCGACGCGTTGAGTGCATCGGTTGGAATGGTCTTTTTGAGGGATTCGGATACTGGGCAGTTGAGGATGTGCGCATCGGCTGGTCTGTCGCAGGAGTTTGTCGCCAACTACCAGAACCTACTTATCGCGCCTGGAGAGGGTCTTACCGGCCGGGTAGCCGAATCTGGCGTGCCCATTGTCGTCGAGTGCGATGTCTCACACGATCCCCGAGTGAAAGTCGTTGCGGGGATCAAGGAGGACCTCAACTCGTACCTTGGAATGCCGATTGTTGTAAAGGGTGATTGTGTCGCGGTAATAAATATCCTTACGCGCCCGCCGGATCGCTTGACGGAGAATGACGTTACTCTTGCCCTCGCGGTCGGAGAGTATCTAGGGGCAGCGATCCGCAATACCCGAGTTGTCGATGAGCTCACCAGAGCTACAGACGAAGCCAAACAAACGTGGGATTATTTGAGATCGATAACTGACTCGATTGAGGACGGGATTGTTGTCATCGAACCGGATCGCACGATCTCGTACGCGAACTCGGCGTATGCCCGTCAAGCTGGGATGGACTCCCGCGAAGTGGTTGGACAACCTTGCTACACGATTTCTCACGGTGAATCCGCGCCGTGTAGGCCGCCGGAACACCAGTGTCCGCTGGAAGTGGTGCTCGCCGAGGGGCGACCACACGTCACGGTTCATCGCCACGTTGGTCACGATGGTGCGAAACGATGGGTCGAAGTAGGGTGTTCTCCGATGTTAGGGCCCGATGGCTCTGTGGCACGTGGTGTAGAAGTCACCCGAGACATCACTGATCGAAAGCAGATGCAGGAGAGTCTCATCCGCTCAGAACAGCTCGCCGCTCTTGGCAAGATGGCAGCAACAATTGCGCATGAGGTTCGTAACCCGCTGGCGTCGATGAAGGGTGCATTGAGCGTGCTGCGCTCGCAACCCGAGCGCTCGGCCGATTTTGAGGGTGTGGTTGACGAGATCATAGGGCAGGTTGACAGGCTTTCAGAGACTATTCGCGTGTTGCTGAGCTTCGCGCTGCCTACATTGCCTGGCCGTGAATTGTGCGACCTCAACCAAGTCGTGGAACGGACGCTGAGATACGTCAAACGAAAGATTGCGGAAAAATGCATCGATGTGAGAGTGGATCTCGAGCCGCAGGATCGTGTTGTTGCGCTGGATCTGAGGCTCACGGCACAAGCGCTATCTAACATAGTCACGAATGCCATTGAAGCAGTCGAACCTGGTGGCACGGTGTTGATTTCCTCGACGTTCAGCCACAATACCGCGACCTTGACTGTCACAGATAGCGGACCGGGAATCCAGCCGCAGGATCTGGAGTCGATCTTTCAACCGCTCTTTAGCACGAAGGTAAACGGAATCGGCCTTGGTCTGTTCACGGCGCGACATATAGTCGAACAACAACGGGGAACGGTCTCGGCTGAGAACACGCCAGGTCAGGGCGCGAGGTTTAGAGTCTTGTTGCCGCTTGAGCCGTCAGTTTTGTCGTGAGCACCTGAATTCGGATTGTGGCGGGAGACTGTCTTCGGGGGACGTCTCAAATGGACTCGGCGCAAGGACAACGATCAACGAGGTTTCAAGCCAGATGGGCCGGTAGCGCAACCGTGATCTCGGTGCCTTGCCCGGGTTGGCTCTCGATCGAGATCTCACCACCGTGTTGCCGAATGATGGATCGGGAAAGAGGTAGGCCAAGACCGGTACCATTGCTTTTCGTCGTGAAGAATGGCTGAAAGATCTGAGCGGCGACATCGGTTGAGATGCCTGCACCGTTGTCTTTCACTCGAACCTCGATCGTGCCGCGTTCATCGTCTCGTTCTGTCGTCACGTCAACACGTCCGCCGTCCTCAGCACATGCCTGTGCAGCGTTCATAAGGAGGTTGAGAAACACCTGCTTCATCAGGTCCCGGTCCCCGCTCACTGTCGGATCGCCAGCGTGGAATACCTCGGTCAACCCGATTCCGTCATGCCGAAAACGGTCGCGGCTGAATTCGACGACCTGGTGCAAAACGACGTGGAGATTCAGGGGTCGGAAGCTCAACGCCTTTGGGCGCGCGAAGTCCAGCAGGTCCTGTACCGTCTTGTCCACCCTGTCTGCCTGCAAGAGCATTTCTTCTAGGATGTGTCTCTCCTGGATATTCTCATGTTTTGCCAGGATGACTTTTAAGGCGTCGCGGATGCCGCAAATGGGGTTTTTGATCTCGTGGGCGACCCCAGCAGCGATCTCTCCCGTGGCAGCCAACTGTCCGGCTCGATCGATCTCGTGGCGATGCCTGCGGTCGGTGGTTTCGAGCTTCGCGTGATAAGAACTGAGTTCCGTGCGGTTTGTTGCGACTTCCTTCCGCAGGCTTTTGGCGAGTCGATGAGACGAGGTGAGAGCAAGCGCCGCTCCTACGATTGTGATAAGCATGCTGAGGCCAATAACCGCTGCCTGCGCCTGGTAGACCGAGAGGATGAGTCTGCGCGATTCGTCCTTGGGCGCCCACACGCCAACGGTCCAACGCTGCTGACCCAATGCTGCTGCCGAGTAGGCCAGAAGCCGGCGCTCTCGGGACGTGCGATCGTACCGGCCTCGATCGGGGTTGAAGGCGAAGTAGGTTGTTTCGGTTGAGCCCAATTTGTGATCGTTTATCGTCAGTAAGTATTCCCGAAGTTTCTGGAAGTCAGCACTTTCCGTCAAGAAATTCTTGCCGGTTCTCGAAGCATCTTCGTCCCAAAGCAAGTCGAGTTTTTCGTCGAGTAAGAATGCCTGTCCAGATCCAGATGCGCCAATAGGTACGATGAACCGCTCGGCAATCGAGTCGAGCCTGAGCGTGCCGACGACGACACCGTTTCCGGTTGGAGGATCTTTCCCGGGTTCCTTCATTGGTGGCCAGATCAATGGAACGGAAATCAGCACGCCCAGTTCTCCCGCCTCAACACCTTTGAATTCTATGAACTCAACGCCATACGAGGAGCCGGTTTGGGCCTCTCCCGCCTCTCGGAAGTACTTGCGCCATGAGAAGTCCTGCCCGACCAGTTCCGGGGCGTTTACGTTTGCCTGTAGAATTCCGTCACTCCCGATCAGTCCAATGTCGTTGACTCCTAAGAAAGTAAGCTCATCGTACTTGCGTTGCAGGGCGGACTCCACCAATCCCTGTTTGTTCGAAAGGGCGGAAAGGTCCCGGGACAGTGCTCTCAGAGAGTTGGCCAGGATCTCGACATGCAGCACGATCCCGTTCGCGGCTTCGGTGGCTATGAGTAACTGCCTCCGATTAAATTCGTCGGCCGCCATCCGCCCCGCTGTCCTATACGCGTGATGCCCGAGCATGAACAGCACGGTCACAAGAGAGAGAGCCGTGATGGTGATGAGCCATGGACTCGTTGGCTGTTGCTGCGTCATTTCTCGGCAATACTCATGCGTTATGGTTCATTTGCCTTGTCGGATCGGTTCACATGCTAGCACGGGGTCGCAGCGGTTTGGATGACTGATACTTGGTCAAGGCAGAGTCCACCCTCAATTTCAGATGCCAGATGCTGGATTCCTGTGGGTCACGCCTCAGAACCGGGTCCGCATTCCGCGACCAGCCGCCCCGTTGGTGACGGAGCTGGGGTTTCAACCTCGTTTGATCCCTCTCGATGTGGTGTGGAAGAGACCAACCCGGCCGATGTCAGGATCAGAGTGCCGCCGACAACGAGGCCCGTGGTGAGTGGATCGTCGAGAACAAGGATGCCGAGGAAGGCGCCTGTCAACGGTTCAAGGTTGAGGTAGATCCCAGCCGTGGAGGCACCGATTTGTGATACTCCCCAGTTCCACAGGGCGTAAGCCACCACCGTGCAGCCGACCCCGAGGCTGATCAGTGAGGCCCAAGTGGTGCCGGAGAGGGCAAGGCTGGGTGGGCCCGACCAGGCCAGGACGATCGGGATCAGAAATAGCGTTCCGAAGACGATGATCCAGCCGGTGGCATAGAACGCCGGATAGCGCAGGATGAGGCGCTTGCTCGTCAGAATCCAGACTACCGAAACCACAATCGAGGCCAACACCAGGAGATTGCCGAGCCAGTCATTTCCCTCGCCTGGGAGCCCGACGAGGAGCGCCACACCGGCGCTCGACATTGCCACCGCAGCCCATCCCCTTCGGTCGAGCTGCTCTTTTTCGAAGAGGACTCCGGCTACGGCAAGGAGTGGCGTTCCGACTCCGACCATCAGCGCCGTGCTCGTTGCGCTTGTCAGAGCGAGGCCGCCGAATTGGAGGATGATGGTCACTGGCACCATGAGGAAGCCGGTCAATGCGAACAGCGGCAGATCTCGGCGTTCGAGACGTACCCGGCTTCGGAGTAGAAATGGGAGCATCAATCCCGACGCGAAAAGAAACCGGTAGAGCACGACGTGAGCGACAGGAAGTGCGTCCATCGCCAGTTTGGCAAGGACGAAAGAGCCGCCCCAGATCGTCGAGGCGAAGAGAACCGCAGCGATGCCGGCGAGATTCTTGGGATTCGTCATCATAGTCGTGCCCCCCCTGTCGAGGTGATCGTTGTTCCTGACATATTGTTTCGCGGTGTCTAACCAGCTATAGTTGTTTAGACGGTTTAGATTCTATGGCAAACAATCTAACCTGTCAAGAAGGAATAGAAGGTTAGAGGTGAGAAACCGATGATCGGCTTAGGCATAACAGACGTGCGGCTTTGTCTTGACTTCATTAACACCGAAGGAGTGGAGCGCAACGATCCCCCCGACCGGCTGGATAGCCTCGATTCCTTTCTTGAATGGGCAGCCCGGTACGGCTTGAGTGATGAGGAAGACACTGCGATCCTCAATCGGGAAGCGCCTGAGAAAGCATCTGGAGAGATGCCTGGCGAGGCAGTCTTGGCCCGTGCGCGAACGCTCCGGGAGGCTCTCTACCGCATCATTACAGCGGTGACCAA
>JAAESQ010001023.1 GCA_024229275.1 bacterium
GCCGGGGAAGCGCAAAGGCGACCCGGGCTATGGGCGTCGCTTGGAGTTAGAGGTCACAGAGGAGCGGATTCATCGGGCAAACGAGTGCGCGGCCTGTGGTTGCTCTTTGCCGGAGGATGCCCCGTTTCGGGCTAGTACGGGGCGATATGAACTCGAATTGAAGGATCCTGCTTCCGGAGCACCGGGTATTGAGGTGGCCAATATCAAGCACGTCTATGGGGACTCCTTGTGCTGCTGCGGCCATTGGACGCGTACCGAACCAAGCCGTTGTCCGGCCGAAGAAGGCTGGGCAGTGGAGCTGACCGAGTGGCATTTGGCGGGGCCGATGCTGGTTGCCTTTATCGCCTCGCTGGCGATGCGTCAACGTTTGTCGCGCAAACGCATCCAAGAGTTTCTCAACGATTGGCTTCATGTGTACCTTGGCACGGCCACCATCAATCAATGCATCCACGAGGCGGGACGCGCCGTCGAACCCGTGGTAGAAGAAGAGATCCTGGCAGCGGTTCGCCAAGCGGAACTCTTGTACGCCGATGAGACTGGCTGGAAAGAACATAGCAACGCCCTTTGGCTGTGGGTCTTTACCTGTGCCACAGCGACGCTGTTCATCGTGGGTCGGCGCAACCGTGAAATGCTCCAGCGGGTACTGACCGATGTTTTCAATGGCTGGTTGATGAGTGATGGCTACTGGGCCTATCGCGAGTACGAGTGGCGCCTGAGATGTCTGACCCATTTGCTCC
>JAAESQ010001024.1 GCA_024229275.1 bacterium
CTTCTCGACTGATCTGCCGACTTCGATCGAACAGGCATTGGCTGTATTCATCGCGGTCGGTACGCCGCCGGCGGAAGACGGATCTGCAGACCTTTCCTACGTGGTCCAGGTTGCCGAGTCGATCGCGGACAACCTCAACGGATATAAGGTCGTGGTCACCAAGTCGACCGTACCTATTGGCACTGGCCAACTGATCGAAGGAATCATCGCGAAACGCAATGCCGGTGCTCATCCCTTCTCTGTTGTATCCAACCCGGAGTTCCTTCGCGAAGGATCGGCAATTGGCGACTTCATGCGCCCGGACCGAGTTGTGATCGGCGCCCGCGACGCACAGGCCATTGCCATCATGAAGGACATCTACTCGCCACTGTTTCTGCGGGAGACTCCCTTCGTGATCACCAATGTTGAGTCTTCGGAACTCATCAAGTACGCCTCGAACGCTTTCTTGGCGACCAAGATCACCTTCATCAATGAAGTCGCCGAGCTTTGCGAGCGTCTTGGAGCCGACGTCCATCACGTAGCCAAAGGCATGGGCCTGGACAAGCGAATTGGACCCAAGTTCCTTCATCCCGGACCCGGCTACGGTGGCTCGTGCTTCCCCAAGGACACGCAAGCACTTGCGGAGATCGGCCGTGAAGCTGGCTCCCCATTCGAAATCGTCGAGACCGTCGTAAGCGTTAATGATCACATCAAGGAGCGATCTGTTACGAAGGTCCGCAACGCATTCAACGACGGACTCAAGGGCAAAACGATCGCCGTACTCGGATTGTCGTTCAAACCGGAGACTGACGACATGAGGGACTCACCGTCCATTCCGTTGGTCAAAGCTCTGGTCGAGGATGGTGCGACCGTGCGAGCCTTCGATCCGGTAGCTGCGGAGAACGCTTCATCAATGTTGCCGCAAGAGGTCGTTTACTGCGAAAACGCCTACGATGCCGCAACAGACAGCGATGCCCTGGTACTGGTCACCGAGTGGAATCAGTTCCGTTCTCTCGATCTCGAGCGTATTCAGCAGCTGCTGCGCCAGCCGATCGTAGTTGACCTCCGAAACGTATACGACCCAGATCGCATGCGTGAACAGGGCTTCACCTACGACAGCGTCGGCCGAGCCGCGAAGGATTTGCCGGAAGAAGCTTAAGGCGGGGCAACGGGGCAACGGGACTACGGAACTACGGGACTACGGGACTACGGGACTACGGGACTACGGGACTACGGGACTACGGCAAGACAGTACGCCATACAACGCCTAACGGAACTGAATCTGTCTCCGTCATTGCTTCTGTCTCTGATTCTGCCTCTGCCTCTGCCTCTGCCTCTGCCTCTGCCTCTGCCTCTGCCTCTGCCTCTGCCTCTGCAAACGCTGACCCTACACGTCTGACACATCAACTCATCGAACGACTCAACTTGCATCCTGCACCCTGCATCTTGCATCTTGCTCCCTGCATCTTGTGCCTTGCATCCTGCATCTTGTATCTTGCTGCTCCCCTTCCACGATAAACTCTGATCATGCTGATTCAATTGAGGAAGGCATGACACCTCGAACTCTGTTGGTCAAGAACATCCACACGTTAGTGACGATGGATGATCAACGTCGGGAGATCGCAGACGGTGCGATCCTCGTCCGCGGCAACGTGATCGAAGAAGTCGGTACTACTGCGGACCTGCCCAGCACTGCAGAGGAGGTCGTAGACCTCAAGGGTCGGTACCTCGTACTTCCAGGATTGGTCAACACCCACAATCACTTCTGCCAGATCCTGACGCGTGCGGTGAAACCGGATGGCACGCTGTTCCCTTGGCTCAAAGCGCTCTACCCCATATGGGCCAGGATGCGTTCGACAGACATCTATCTCAGCGCCCAACTTGCTGCAGCCGAGCTGCTACTGAGCGGCTGCACAACTTCCAGCGACCACCTCTACATTCTTCCGAACGACTGCACTATTGATGATGAAATTCGTGCCCTTACCGACATCGGCATGCGCTTCACTGCCGTCCGTGGAAGCATGAGCATCGGCGAAAGCCAGGGTGGCCTGCCACCGGACTCGGTTGTTGAGGATGAAGCTGAGATCCTCAAAGACTCACAGCGGCTCATCGAGCACTACCACGACATCTCACGACACTCGATGATTCGCATCGCCCTCGGCCCATGCGCGCCTTTCACCATCACTGAAGACCTCATGCGGGAATCGGCACAGCTTGCGCGATCGTATGAGGGCGTACGACTTCACACCCACCTCGCCGAAAATGCCGATGACGTCGCCTACTCGATAGAACATTACGACAAACGACCCGGTGAATGGGCGGAATCGGTCGGGTGGCTGAAGGACGACGTCTGGCACGCCCACTGCGTGCAACTCGATGCTCGTGAGATCGATCTGTTCGCCGCGACAGGGACTGGAGTCGCCCACTGTCCGTGCAGCAACATGCGACTGGCCAGTGGCGCAGCCCCTATTCGAGGAATGATCGAAGCAGGGGTTCATGTGGGTTTAGGAGTCGACGGCGCAGCCTCGAACGACGCGTGCAACCTCATTCACGAGACTCGCCAGGCGATGCTGATGGCAAGGCTCCGAGAAACTGATGTTGAAGCTATGACAGCACGTCAGGCGCTTGAGATCGCTACTCGAGGAGGTTCGGACGTTCTCGGTCGCGACGACATCGGTCACTTGGCGCCAGGAATGTCGGCCGATTTCATTGCCTTCGACACACTACGAAAGCCTTTTGTCGGCGCCCACGCCAATCCTGTTGCAGCACTCGTCCTGTGTCAGACGGATCACGTCGACTATAGCTGGGTCAACGGCAAGCTGGTCGTCGATCAGGGCCGCCTGACTACTGTCGATTACGATGCCCTGGCCGAGAAGACAAGAGAGGCCGCGATCAGACTGTCGTCCTGAAGCTTTAGAGGGGCGACCTCCACAGGCACACGTGCCTCCCTAAAAGCACGTGAGTTTTGAACCACCAAGCGCGCTAAGTACGCTAAGACAGCACGAAGGAAGAAGAAGGGACGATTCTTCGAATCGCAGAACGCGACAGTCTATTCAGTTGCAGTGGCCGGCTTGGGCAACAGGGGTGTGCATTGAGATTGGCACGTGAACGGCTCCTCGTTCACAAGAGGCTCTTCTTCCAGCGGCTCAAAGAGCCGCCCTTTCATTCTTCTTCGCGCTTCCTTCTTCGTGATCTTCGTGAGCTTCGTGGTTCAAACTCACGTGCCTGTCAGCTGAGAAGTACGCTCACTCGGACGAACGACTCAGGGAGATGAGGGAAATGTCATCTTGCTGACGACCGTCACCCATATGCTCGTGCACTCCGTCGAGTAGGTACTGAATTACCTCACCTTGGCCGCCCGAAAACTCCGACAGCAACTGGGCTACACCATCAAAGCCCAACTGGTTACCATCACTATCTGGTGCCTCGATGACTCCGTCCGACATGATGACCATATCTGCACTCTCTGCAAGAGTGGTCTCGACCGTCTGGTATCCAACACCTCGCCGCACACCGAGCGGAAAGCGAGGGCCCTCACCGGTCAGCTCATACCACACTGAGGTCTTGGAATCTCGCAACATGGGATAGGGATGCCCCGCATTGGCCAAGGCGAGACGGCCGTTTCGCGGATCGAGATGGGCAAAGATGCAAGTCACAAAACCTTCGCGCCCGAGCCGATGCATCAGGAGGTCGTTGAGTCGCGACAAGACAGCGCCCGGATCGCGAGTCTCTTGGACGATGGCCTCGAGTCCGCCAAGCGCCATGGTCACCACCATCGCAGCACGAAGCCCCTTGCCCGCCACATCTCCGACTACGAGACTGACTCCACCGTCAGGAGCAGGGAAGTACTGCAGAAAGTCACCGGCGACCTCCTGCGCTGGGAGAATGACGTGCTTCACATCAAATCCTTCGATGGTCGGCGGTTCTGACGGCAGCAAACTGCCCAGCACTCCGCCGGCAAGATGGATTTCGTGTTGAAGACGTTCGCTCTCTGCGACATCGACGATCATCTGTGCATAGTCGATGGCTACTGCCGCCTGTCCAGCGACGCCCAGCAGCAAATCCTTGTCGCGCCCAGAGTAGGCCTCTTCGGAGAGCTTCTCACCGAGAGCGATGAAACCAATCACCTGATCGCTTGTTGTCAGGGGAACGACGAGCCGTAAATTCAATTGCTCGACAACCTGGTGCTGGTGGCGTTGTACCTCGGCCACTCTCTCTCGTTCACCTCCTGACCGGCGAAGAAGTTCCGGATGCCCGGCGTAGAGTTCGACGATCTCGGGACGCTCAGGGTCAACCCTGGTGAGGACACTCGAAAAGGGCGCATTCGGCGGCAGGTCCAGTCTCGATGTATTCGGAGAGTCCAATTGAGCCTGAGGATGCGTCCGGACAATGCAGCTCCCAAACCCTCCTGTCTGACCTCTAGATGCTGCAGCACCGCACCATATCGGGTTGACCGGTGCTGCCAAATAGATCGCCACGATATCGACGCTGAGTGCATCGCCGACCGTTCCCGCAAGGACCTCCAGCAGTTCGCGCGGCCGACCCGCGCAACAGCGCACCTGCGTCGAAAGACCTGCGAGAACGCGTTCGGTGTCGTAGGCTTCGCGAAAGAAACGTCGATCGATGATCGGCATTATTCTTCGATTGACGCTGCGCAGTCCCAGAAACAGAGCGAGGCCTACGGCTGCCGCGATCATCAAACCAATCGTGCCTTCTTCCGGGATCACCCGACCAAAGGCCGATCGTGCCGTGATGATGAAGAGAGCGACCAACACCAAGGCTTCTATGACGAGAAATCCACGAGAAACCAGAGCATATTGAAGTCCACGACGCAGAATCACACGGATGCCGAGCACTCGATGCCGTACAACGACGTAGATGAACGAAACGGGGAAGCACACCGAAGCTGAGATAGCTACACCGATCGCCCAAAGTGGAACCTCGGCAAGTCCGATCGAATACGCAAGAACACCAACTGCCAATAGGGGCACTAGCCCAACGACACTGCCCGTCAGGAGAATCACCATTCGACGGCGTTCATCGACCCCTTGGGCACGAATCGTATTGAGGATCAGCGAGGCGAAGCCGATCAGCATCATCACGACATGCATCGCACTAATAACAAAAGGAACCGCCGACGGCAGCCCTACAACAAGGGACTC
>JAAESQ010001025.1 GCA_024229275.1 bacterium
GACCGCTTTCGATTGCGCTTGTTCTCCGGGATGTTGGGCACCATGCCACGGTTGAAGATACTCTTCCTGTTGTTCTTGGAGTCGAACACGCCATCTAGATTCAAGAACGAGCCCTTCAGAGAGACCTCAATACTGCGCGTGATGCGCATCAGCTCATTGAGGCTATCCGGTAGCAAAATGCAGTCGTTCACGTTGACTGAGGCCACCGGGAACGGCGCGAGGACGTATCCATTGTTCTCGACGATGGCAATGATCTTCTCACCCCTCTGGTGCTTATGTCCCGAATAGCCAATGCCGTCGCCGCCCTTCTTTGCCACGGTGTTGGTTCCATCGCCATGCAACACGCAGAGGTCGAGAAGACCGGCGTCGTGAAGCTGCTTGACCGAGACCTCGAAGAACTTGGCCAGCGAGCCATCCTCCGACCAACGAGCGAACTGCTTGTAGATGACTGTGTAGTGAATTTCTGGCTCGCCATCGGGTGTCTTGTCGATCGGAAGCTCCTTCCATTGCATGCCGGTGTAGAGCACCTTCAGCATGTAGTTGAATGACTTCCAATAGCCGATCTTGCACAGTGGACCTCTTTTCGGCA
>JAAESQ010001026.1 GCA_024229275.1 bacterium
ACTGCCAAGACGCGGCCATTGTCGTGCAGATTGAGTTCGCGTCGGTGTGCCATCACGTCCTGGCAAGTGGATCTTTAAGCGGATCACGATAGCGTCGCCCGCGACCCTGTCAACGCTCGTGTACTCCCTCAGTCGCAAGCTCCCTCCCTCCGGCCCGCGCAAAGCGGGGGCCGGGGTTTTGTTTCTCATGAGAAACTGACCGCACCGCACGCGGTTTTCTCCTGGCCGGCCAGTGCGTCGCCGGCGTAGGCCGGGCCTTGGAGGGCGAAGGCCGTGACCACCACGGCGGCAATGCTCCAGGTGTTCATGGGCCGCGCTCCTGGCGGTATCACCCGCGATTGGTGACTATGAGCGGCCCGCCGATCCGTTCGGCGGGCGAGCTGCAATCCATTGCTTAAATTTCCGATCCTTCTTCAATTGTTGTTCAATCAGCGCCCGCATTACCAAATTCTCGGTGGCGCCGCCGGCACTCTCCTGGGCGGCTTCCACGTACTGGTCGAATGCCTCGAGCACTGACTGAGGAAGCTCAAAGGTTTTCTTTACGAGCTTATCGGGCGTTGGTATATCGAGATCTATAGCCATGTCAGTTACCTACTATGAATATGTCGGTCGATGAATTGCATCAGTGCAGTGAAGTAAAGCCTTCGCACAGTGGCATAGTCTGCCTTGGCGACGTCTTTGACTTTGTCAACGAGACTCTCAGGCAGTTTCATGTTCCAGGGTACGGCATCCGTTGCCCCGGCCAAGTACGAAACGCGCACGCCACGCTTGAGCAGGTCCTCGCGCGTTTTAAGGAAAGCGTTAATCGCTTCCACCCACAGGTCTTGATACAGCATCTGTTTCTCGTCAGCATATTTTTGTAAGTCATCTTTATCTCGCGCTGCCAAGCTGGTTTGTTGTACCACTGAAGTCAAAACGGTCCCCCCCATTATTCTCGGAGTAGGGCTCAAGGAGGAGATCTTTGTTCACAAAAATGTTAACGGCATACCCAGGCCGCACCGTGATGGTCGGCTGAATGTTGGGTATTTTTGCCCAAACCGACACATCGGTACATTCCAAGGGCTACCCTGTTATGTCCTGTAGGAACGGAACCTGCGCCAATTCTTGAATAATGGAGTTCATATCGATGAGCTCTGGGCGTCTCCCGAACTCATACCGACCAAAGAGGTTGATGTGTTGCCACGCGACCGGAGAGACCTGTTTAAGCAGAGCGGCCCCTTGACTGTCACCGGCATTCACTTTGTAAGCCAGCAGAGTCGATAAGATGCTGGCGTTGTAGTAGATGATGCTGTTGGTGATCAAGCGGCTACATTCGTTCCACAGCTCTTGCTCCTGCTCGGTTTTGAACCGTAATTTCCCGAAGTTCGCATGCGAGACGGCACGGCGCAGTTTGTGGTAGTTCTCACCCCGATTCAGCGCTCGCTGAACGTTGCGGCGAAGTGGCGGGGAATCGATGTAGTCCAGCAGATACAAACTCTTTATGATGTTGTCATATTCCCACAGCGCCCGCTTGGTTTTGTTCTTGCGCGCGTAAGCGCTGAGCTTGCCGATAAGAATGCTTTGTGTCGTCGTCTTCTGGGCGAGTGACAGGATGATGCGCTGAATATTGTCCGACTCGTCGACGATCAGCTCGGTGTTAAGTTTCCGAATCGGCCTGATGAGCTCCTCTTTGTAGTAACTGGGATGCTTGAATCCATACAAGGATTGGTGGACTTCCCCGTAGATATCCCGGTAGCGCGGCGCGAACTGATAACCGAAGAGATGCAAGATGGCAAAATTGACCTGGTTGGTCCCGTGGGTATCCGTGGAATGGACCTCCGGCTGGATATCAGTCGTGTTGTTAAATAACTAATTGCGAGTTTTGCGGTGACGCGAATCACAGACCCGGAGGCTTGGCTAAGAAATCCGGCTGCCTCAGCGATATCTCCGTGAAGAGAGCGGATATCAGATGCAGAACGTCGATATTGGTGAAATGCGGACGAACGACTCCCTGGATGCCCACCATCGGCAGGTGCGTCGGGCGCGCAGCGGGCGACGTCTACGCCGGGTAGAACCGCCGCAGATTGATCAGTGCATAGGCAACCCGTTTGAAGCCCAGGTGCCGTGACTGTATGCGCTCAAAGCGAAGCAGCAACCGCTTGAACTTGTCCTCCCAGGCGAACGTGCGCTCAACCACGAGCCGCAGCTTGTGGATGGCGGCACTGAAGATGCGCTTGGGTCCCGGCTTTGGCCGCTTTCGATTGCGCTTGTTCTCCGGGATGTTGGGCACCATGCCACGGTTGAAGATACTCTTCCTGTTGTTCTTGGAGTCGAACACGCCATCTAGATTCAAGAACGAGCCCTTCAGCGAGACCCCAATACTGCGCGTGATGCGCATCAGCTCATTGAGGCTGTCCGGTAGCAAAATGCAGTCGTTCACGTTGACTGAGGCCACCGGGAACGGCGCGAGGACGTATCCATTGTTCTCGACGACGGCTATGATCTTCTCACCCCTCTGGTGCTTATGTCCCGAATAGCCAATGCCGTCGCCGCCCTTCTTGGCCACGGTGTTGGTTCCGTCGCCATGCAACACGCAGAGGTCGAGAAGACCGGCGTCGTGGAGCTGCTTGACCGAGACCTCGAAGAACCTGGTCAGCGAGCCGTCCTCCGACCAACGAGCGAACTGCTTGTAGATGACTGTGTAGTGAATTTCCGGCTTGCCATCGGGTGTCTTGTCGATCGGAAGCTCCTTCCATTGCATGCCGGTGTAGAGCACCTTCAGCATGTAGTTGAATGACTTCCAATAGCCGATCTTGCACAGTGGACCTCTTTTCGGCA
>JAAESQ010001027.1 GCA_024229275.1 bacterium
GAGCCGAGGTAAGGACCTGCTCCTTCGCCACGAACCACGCCCACGTTGAGCGAAGGATCGAGAATCCGCAATCCCTCTGCAAGCTGTGCCGACTCCGCGAGGTGGGGAACTACGATCAGCGTCGGGCGCGACCTCCACCCACTGCGAGCCAATGCGGCCACCGGCAGAGCGCGAGCTTCGGGTACGACACCACCAATAGCAAGGCCAGACGTCCCCTGATTAAGCTGCGTCAGCAGCCTACTCAAATCAGGTAGGGGAAAACCTGGCGACGACGCCTCCATTTGCTACTTCACTCCGTTCGGCTGGCAATCTGACAGACTCTCGAGCCACGTTCGGCTGTCTGAAAGTGAATGAGCTAGACCAGCTTGAGGAGATGCCCCATTTTGTGTTTCTTAGCTTCGAGATAGGCTCGACTGGTTTCTGTTGGAGGAACTTCCAACCCGACCCTGTCGACGATCTCGAGTCCAAATCCGTTCAGGGCACCAAACTTCCTCGGATTATTGCTCATCAGCCGCAGTCGACGAACACCGAGGTCAACAAGAATTTGGGCGCCAGTTCCATAGTCACGTGGATCAGCGGGAAATCCGAGATGAAGATTCGCCTCGACCGTATCTTCGCCACGATCCTGCAACTCATACGCCCGCAGTTTGTTGAAGAGGCCGATTCCACGGCCTTCTTGAAGGAGGTAGAGCAACACTCCGCGCCCCTCGTGTTGGATCCTTTTCATAGCTTCTGTGAGTTGGGAACCACAATCACAGCGAGCGGAGCCGAAGACATCTCCAGTGAGGCACTGTGAATGTACTCTCACCAAGATCGGGTCATCACCTTCCAACTCGCCCATCACCAGCGCAACATGTTCCTCACCCGTGATGCTGTTACGGTATGCATAGATCCGGAACTGTCCATGTTCGGTCGGCAGGTCTGGGCCGGCAACTCGCTCCACGAGGCGTTCGGTCCGCATCCGGTATGCAATGAGTTCCGCTACCGTCAGAATGCGAAGACCAAACTCTCTGGCGAACTCACGCAGGCGCGGCATTCGCGCCATCTGTCCGTCCTCATCCATGATCTCGCACAGTACACCCGACGGATTGAGACCGGCGAGGCGAGCGAGATCAACCGATGCTTCGGTGTGACCCGCACGCTTCAGCACACCTCCCTCCTGGGCACGCAAAGGAAACATGTGACCCGGCATCTGGAGATCTTCTGGGAGAGTCCGCTTGTGGATCAGAGCCCGCACTGTCGCAGCTCGATCGTGCGCCGAAATCCCGGTCGTCGTACCCTCACGCGCTTCCACCGAGACACAGAACGCAGTCCCATGAGAAGAAGTGTTCTTCTCCACCATCATGGGCAGTTTGAGTTCCTCACACCGCTCAGGCGTCAACGAGATACAAATCAGCCCTCGACCGTGACGGGCCATGAAATTGATGGCTTCAGGTGTCACTTTCTCTGAGCCGAAAATGAGATCACCTTCGTTCTCTCGATCTTCGTCATCCACAACGATGATTTGCTCACCACGTCGGAGTAGCTCAAGAGCTCCTTCCACGTCGATGAAGAGATCCTCGTCACGCTTTGTCGATTCGTCTGTCACACTGATCTCCCAGCTTCGCTCACGGTCGTGAGCCCACTCTTCGAACCCATCCCCGACCGAGAAAAATGGCAGCGAGGCTTATCGGTACACACCACGCGCCACGGCATGGTAACGGCCGAACCGTCGAGCCGCAAGTCGATCGGGGTAGGCGGAGGTCTACTCCTGCTCTCGACAAACAGGATAGAATCTGCGACGAGGCCCGAACACGTTATGGCTAAGCGATACATTTTTCTCGATCACAACTCGACGACGCCGTGTGATTCTCGCGTCGTTGAAGAGATGCTGCCGTTCTTTTCCGATCAATTTGCCAACCCTTCGAGCGTGAATCATCGAGCAGGGAGGGAGGCATTCGAAGCAATCGAGCAAGCGCGGCGTCGAGTCGCACAGTCGATCGGCGCCCA
>JAAESQ010001028.1 GCA_024229275.1 bacterium
ATAGGAATCACTACGTTATAGGCGGATTGGGGGTGTTGATATGCCTCACCCGATGGGTGAATCGAAAGATGGGGTTCTGAGGCTAGGTTTTGACCGTCGACTCAAGCTTGAGTTCCACGGTTCCAAGGTCACTTCCGATGCTGGGTTGTTGCCGTACCGGGAACTCGATGATGCGGTGGGATTGACCGAGATTGCCGAGGACGTACTCACGGACACCCGTCGCGGGAAGAACGGTCGCCACGGTCTTGTCGGGCAGTTCCGCCAGTCTGTTTTCGGACGCCTTGGCGGGTACGACGACGTGAACGATGCCGACCGGCTCAGCCTCGACCCGGTGATGCGGTGGATCGTCGGTGGCCATGCTGTCACGCAACAGGCTGCCTCGACCCGTCAGATGGGGCGCTTCGAGACGGAGGTCCTGGCCACCGAGGAAGACCTCGCCGCGCTTGCCGATCTTTCCGGGCAATGGATCGACAGTGTGCATGACCGTCGCCCGCCGACGAGGATCATCCTCGACATGAATAGCAGCGTCAGCCCGACCCATGGCGAGCAGGAGGGATCGGCCTACAACGGACACTTCGGCTGCACCTGCTACCACCCCCTATTCCTGTTCAACCAGTTCGGTGACCTTGAACGGTGCTCCCTGCGTCCCGGCAACGTTCACAGTGCCGATGACTGGGAAGGCGTGTTGAAGCCGGTTGTCGTTCGCTACAAGAGTCGGAAGGTACGGCTGTATTTCCGGGGCGATGCCGCCTTCGCCTCGCCGGAGATGTACGAATACCTCGAAGCCGAGGGCTTCCTGTACGCGATCCGCCTTCCTGCCAACCGCGT
Source organism: bacterium (assembly GCA_024229275.1). Lineage (GTDB taxonomy): Bacteria > Acidobacteriota > Thermoanaerobaculia > Thermoanaerobaculales > Sulfomarinibacteraceae > JAAESQ01. The sequence continues at coordinate 829 of JAAESQ010001028.1, forward strand.
ACTCCAGGAGAGCATCGCACATCTGTTGACGCGCCCTGTTGGCCGTCCGCCCAACGATGTGCGGCGTTTCTACGCCAGCTTCAGCTATCAGGCTGGAAGCTGGGACAGGAAGCGGCGCGTTGTCGCCAAGGTGGAATGGCATCCCGGCGAACTGTATCCCCGCGTGGGATTCATCGTGACCAACCTGTCCCGGCCCGCCGAGCGGGTGGTGGCCTTCTACAATAAGCGCGGTACGGCAGAACAATGGATCAAGGAAGGCAAGAACGCCATCAAGTGGACACGACTTTCGTGCAGGACGTTCCGCAACAATGCC
>JAAESQ010001029.1 GCA_024229275.1 bacterium
CCCAAACACGCATGCCCCACTGTTCAAGCTTGGAGCGAGCGAGACCGCGATAGCCCTTCAGAGCATCTTTCTTCTCACTCATGACCTCACCTCCAGCTCGGTTTCCAGTGCGGAGGCAACATCAGCGGCAGGAACTATTCCCCGAAGAACAGGCATCAAGCACCCCATCAGGAAGCGGTGGAGTTGACCATCGCTGGTGTTCGGGTATTTTAATTGCTCCGCCTTGATCGTTGGACGTATGACAGCAGACAGATCATCGATGGATCGCTCGAGATTGAGAAAAGCGATCACCTCGCTGAGGCTGCTATCGGGTGCCGCGATGAGTTGAACAACGATTTCTCGCCAGGTGTCGCACAGAGCGGGGCGCTGCTTCAGCAACTTGAAAAAACTGATCCATCGTTCATCAGAGATCTGATCAACTGCCACTCCGGCGCGGCGCAGCGCTTTCATGCGCTCACCAAAGAAGAAACAGGTCCACCTGAGATCGGTGTCGCAACGATCGACGACAAGATCGACAAGTCGGGCTGCGCCTCTGCGGATCAAGAAGTGGATCGTCTGGAGAGGGATGCCCTCGGCACCGTATCTGGCTTCACGCTCCCATGGCGGAACCGGCAGTGCGGCATGAAGACGCTCGACGCGATCCCGGGCTATCGCCTGTGGGGGACTGTCGGTGTCCGGGTACATGCGGTCGGGACCGGGAAGAATACGCTCGAAGTCTGTGCTTCCATCTTCCATCGGCTGACGAGTCTCGTTCGGGACTCCCTCCAAAGCATCGATGTAGCGGAGGCGGATCTCTTCGGCCGCAGTCTTCGTGTCATCCGTGGCGCCCCAGAGCACGATCAGTGCGTCTTTGCTTGTGCACTTGGTTCGGCTCTTGAGTGTCTTGAGTTCCTGTATCGAACCTTCGTAGTCGGGCCACTTTTCGCTGTGAATGAAAGTCGGTTGCTGATCGAGACATGCAATGACACGAACGCGACCCATGAGCTCGTGCGCGAAGGTGAGGTCGGGCTGCGTCGGCCAACTCAGCGTTCGAGCGAGACCGCGCAGGACAACTGCGCGAACACAGAACGGACCGCCCCCAAGTTCGAAATCGGGTTGGCGGTCTTCGGCCTGCATTGCGCGATCCCAAGCTGAAGTATTGAAATACTCCAGTTGTGAGTCTGCGACCAAATCAGTAATGTCACGGTCCTCAACAACAATGTCCTCGGACTTCGTGAGTCCGCGAGTGTGGAGTTCGTCGCTGAGTTTAAGAAGATTCACCTGACGAATCGCTTCTCCGTGAACCAGTGCCGGTGCCCATCCCGCCTTCGGAACTCCTTTGATCTCGACTCTGCGTCCACCGTCAACGGAGACATTGACGTCCTGGCGGCTGGCGCCCATACCAACACGGACGTGATCAGTCGACCGACATACGCGGCCGATCAGCAGAATCGCTTCTTCAACTTCTTCGGGTGTTCTCAGATCTGGCCCGGTCACAGTTTCGATCAGTGGCATGCCGAGGCGATCTGTACGCCACACGATGAGGTGGCCTTTGTCCGAAACTTCGCGGCAGCTGTCCTCCTCGACGCTGATCTGGGTGATGGAGATGGTGCGATCTCTGAAGGGAATGTTGCCTTCAACTCCCACAATCGCTGTTCGCTGGAATCCTGTAGGAATCGAGCCGTCGAGGTATTGTTTGCGGGCAATATGGACTTCGTCCACGATGTCACAACCCAGCATCAAGCACTGCTCGATGGCGACGTCGATAGCCTCTTGGTTGACGAGAAAGGGAGGCGTGTCGTCCATCTCATAGGTGCACACGTTTGATTTGTGGAGGAGGTAGACGATGTTCTTCTTCGTCTTGAACTCCATCAGGGCCGTTCCGTCGTACTCCCCGAGTTCCGACAGAGTCGGTCTCATATGGCGAAGAACTGAGCCGTCGTGGGTAGACGTGTAGAGGCCGGCCGGGCAGTGGCAGAACAATTTACGTTCTGTGGCGAGCTGCTGGTGGACTTCGAGCCCGACCCGCAATCCGACCTCTTTGTAGTCGATAGATTCAATCATCGATGCGCCCTCCCGGAAGCGGCCGAGCGGACGAATGATAGCAGGGCGCGGGGTAGCGGGACGAACG
>JAAESQ010001030.1 GCA_024229275.1 bacterium
GAAAGCGGCCGAGGCCGAGCAACGCCGAGTTCTGGCATTTCAAACCGAACTCCACGGCCTCGAAAGCACCAAGACTGCCTGGACTCTCAATGAATTAGCGATCGTGCTCGCTCGCCAAGGCCGGGACGCCGAGGCTGAGCCCCTATTTCGCCAGGCCCTCAAGATCCGGGTAGCGGAACGGGGTGAGGCCCACACCCAAACGGCGGACACCCTTCACGAGCTCGGTCAGCTGCGAATCCGGGCCGGTGACAATGCCGAGGGCATTACCCTCCTAGAACGGGCTTTGGTGATCCGACAGCAACTCATGCCAGCTGGCCATCCTGAACGCCTGGAGACCGAACGGCTCGTTCGGTCACTACTAGATTCCAACTGAGAACCTCAGACCTGTATCGCCTCTTTGGTTTCTGACCTCGGATTCATCCGTCCTTGTAACGAATCCGATCTCGTCCTTGTTCCTTGGCCTCGTAGAGACATTCATCGGCCTTCGCAACTAATCGCGATGAAGATCTCTCCTCAGTCGGGATGAGCGCAGAAACTCCGATCGACACCGTGACCATAGTCGCGACCGGGGAACCCGCGTGCTCGATAGCGAGGTCCCTCACACCCTGCCTGACCTGCTCGGCCACCTTTTCCGCTCCAACCGCATCGTTTCCTGGGAGGAGAATCACGAACTCTTCGCCACCGTAGCGTGCCACGAGGTCGCCCGCCCGGCTTGAGGTCGCTTCTAGACACGACGCCACTCGCTTCAAACACGCGTCGCCCATCGGGTGGCCGTAGAGGTCGTTGAACCTCTTGAAATGGTCGATGTCGAGGAGAAGCAGCGACAACCAGCTCTTGGCGCGCACAGCCCGTTTCCACTCGCGGTCAAGAATCTCGTCGAAGTGCCGTCGATTGGCGACGCCGGTCAGACCATCGAGTTGCGCCATTCGCGCCAGCAGGTCCGATTTGTACTTCAGCTCGACGTGGGTCTTGACCCGGGCCCTCACTATCGGTGCGTTGAAGGGCTTTGTAATGTAGTCCACTGCCCCCAGACTGAGCCCATGAGCCTCGTCCTCCACTTCGTCCCTGGCAGTGACAAAAATGACTGGGATGTCCAAGGTACGCTCATCGGATTTGAGACGCCGGCACACCTCGTAGCCGTCGAGACCAGGCATCATCACATCGAGCAGTATCAGGTCGAATCCCCCCCCGACAGCCATCTCTAGTGCGTCTTTACCATTGAGAGCGAATCGAGTCTCGTAGTCGCCACCGAGCAGATCACCAAGGATCATGATGTTCTCGGAGACGTCGTCCACGATCAGGATTTCTGCCTTCTTGGCCATCATGATTGCCCTGCCCCTTCGATTTCGAGGCCGCGCCCTTGCAGTAGCTTGACGACGCGGTCACGGGCGGCAGCAAAGTTCAGGTCGCCAAGATTTGCGGCAATCGATTCAAGATCACGCTCCAGCTCCTGGTCGTCGAGTCGGCTTCTCAACTCGGCGAAGACGTTTTGCGCCCTGAGACTGCTGGACTCGAGCAATCGAATCAGCTCGGCAAGCTCAGGGAGCAGGGCTTCCAGACTGACCCGCTCATTGGCATCGCCGCTTTGATCTGCATTCCTGTCCTCGCGAAGTGTTTGTTCAAGAGTTTCAATTGAGCCGAGAACCTGATCCAGGTTGCGGCGGTGCTCCGTGATGAGGTCGGGAACCGAAGCACGGTTGCCCTCGCGTATGGCTGTCTCGAGCCTGGCACTCACCGCGAACAACTCGTGGGCCGAGATATTGCCTGCAGATCCCTTGATCTGATGCGCTAGCTCCATCGCCCGTTCTGGATTCCTTCGATTCCATGCCTTCTCGATCTCGGCCTCGCGATCGCGATACCGTCTGCCAAAGCTCGCCAACACGTCCGCCAGAATGTTTCGACGTCCGGAGAGTCGTTCGAGTGCTTCATCGACATCCAGACCGGGAAACTCGAAGATGTCACCGGTTTCGCTCAAAGAATCACTGACTGTCGGTTCGTTTCCCGTGGCTTCATCGGTACCGTCGTTGATGGGCGGTATCCAGGAAACAAGATTGGACAACAGCACCATTCTGTCCAACGGTTTGGTGACATGATCGTTCATGCCGGCCACCAAGCAGGCCTCCTGCGTCTCCTCGCGAGCATCGGCTGTCATGGCGACGATCGGGAGGTCAACGTTGTCGAGAATCCGACGGATCCCCCGGGTCGCTTCGTACCCATCCATCAGCGGCATATGTAGATCCATGAACACGAGGTGATAGCTTGAGCGCTCCACCGCTTCGATAGCTTCGCTGCCGTTGCCAACGACATCGACCACCAATCCGGCGTCCTCGAGTATCCCGCGAGCCACAATCTGATTGGCTTCGTTGTCCTCGACCACGAGTACACGCGCACCGTGAATTCGGTGAATCTCAGAACGCAGGTCACGAGGCATGTCGTCGTCGGGCGGGATGAGCACGTGACCGAAGGAAGCGAGAATGGCGTCAAAAAGTGCCGCCCGACGAACGGGTTTCACCACGATACCGTCCACTTCTGACGGTGATCCGAGGTTAGCCCGGTCGCGAGCTGTGACCAGTAGAAGCCGCATAGGAAGCTTGGATGCGTCTGGAAGATTCGGAAGGACCACCTTGGAATCTTCAGTACCAGTCGGCCGATCGATCACGATGACCCGATACGGCGCATCTTCCTTATATGCGGCTATCAACAGCTGTTCGACCTCATTCTCTGATGTCGCAACCGTCGGCACGAATCCGCAGGACGAGACCATGCTACTGATCACATCGGCAGCTATCGCGTGGCAGCTGACAACAAGAATCCTCGCGCCCAAATACTTGCCCGGTGGCGCTGAGATCGTCTCGTCGCCCTCTCCTTGCTCGAGCTGAATATCAAACCAGAATGTACTGCCGACCTGAAGTTCGCTTTCGACTTGGAGCATGCCACCCATCAGTTCAACCAGCCTTCCGGCGAGCATGAGTCCCAATCCGGATCCTGGGCGGCGATCGGCGACTGGGCTGCCGGTCTTTCCCAAAGTAGCTGAGAAATCGGCGATCGATTGGAACGGAAAGCCGACTCCGGTGTCCGAAACAGAGAACCGCAAATGGGCATGGGATCGATCCGTCGCAAGGCGCTCCACTCGCACCACGATCTCACCGCGTTCTGTGGCATTGACTGCGTTGTCGGCGAGATTCGACAGCACTTGCCCGAGACGGAGCGGATCACCTCGGAACATGTGCGGCACGTCGGGATCGGCAACCACAAAGAACTCGAGGCCCTTGCTACTGGCTGCATGCCCGGCCAAGCCGGTCAGCTGGTCAAGAACTGGGTCGAGATTGAAGTCCACCGTCTCGAGTTCGATTCTCTGTGCCTCGAGCCGCGAAATGTCCAGTATGTCGTTGACGATGCCGAGCAGAGCCTGCGCCGACGATTGTATCCGCGAGATTTGGTCTCTCACGCTGGCGGTCAGCTCGCAACGCAGACTGAGTTCGGTCAGGCCAAGGATGGCATTCATTGGCGTGCGAATCTCGTGGCTCATGTTGGCCAGGAAGTCACTCTTCGCGTGCCGAGCATCCTCTGCTCTTTCTCGCGCACCCATCAACGCGACTTCTGCCTTCGTCAGTTCTTCGATCTCAGCCCGCAATCGAGTATTGGCTGCCTGATATCGCTCCTCCACGCGGAAGTTCTCGCGAGCAAGCGACGAGATGGCGAAGGCGAGGAAACCGAAGCATATGAGGGTGGCGTTGGCGTGCAGAAGAGCGAGGAGGGTGTTGTCAACCTGAACGAGGGAATAGCGCGCCAATGCTCCCGACTCTGCGACAACCCATAACACCATCGACGCGGCCCCAAAGCCCCAGCTCACGTACCTCTCTCGCAGTGTGAAGATGATCGGAGGTAGGATCATGCCATTGAAGAGCAACGCCTGATAGTTAGCTTTCGGGCCAAACGCATATGCGTAGGCAAAGCACCCCACAATCGCCACAGATGTCATAAGAAAGCGACCGCTGCGATGCCATCCGCGTATCATCATGGCGTACGAAATTAACCAGAACACACCCATCGCTGCTGTGATCCCTGCGATGGTGGAGAGACCCGCAACCAGGTATATCGGCGTGTAGGCCACGGCGATGGCGATAAGCGCAAGCACTAATCCGTTGGCGAGGCGAATTCGTTTGGCAAGCCCGACAGGATGCGCTGGAGAAACTCCAAAGTCGATCAGTCGTCCGAACCAAGATGTAGGCTTCGACTGAGGTTCGGTGGCGCCTCGATCCCCGTCACCATGGTTGGTTGCTGCATCGTCCAACAAACCCTGTGATTGCTCAAAAGCAACGACTTCGTGAACGGATGAATACGCGGGACCCGTAGGACGATCTTTATCCGGCCCGATCCAGTGCATGAGCTTGGTGAGGAGTTCAGAGACTGAAATCGGCTTCGCGATGAAGTCGTTCATGCCCGATTTGAAACAACGGGCCCGAGTTTCGGTGAGCACATCGGCAGTCACCGCGATGATCGGGACATGACTCGTCATAGGTTCTGCGCGCAAAACTGCTGTCGCAGCCGGACCATCCAGCCCGGGCATGTGGACATCCATGAGCACGACGTCGTAGCGGCTCTTCCTTGCCTCACGTACCGCATCCTCGCCACTGTCCACGATCGTCACCTCGAGCCCGGCGCTTTCGAGGATTTCTTGAGCGACTTGTTGATGAGTTTCGTCGTCCTCGACCAGAAGAATCCGCGAACCTTTGATCGGGTGAACCATCGGCGTAAGCGCTGACGAGATTCGCCGGCGTGATTCCCTCGTTGGGCTACCGCACGCCTCTGCCAAAACGGCAAGCAGATCGCCGGCCCGAATCGGTTTCACGAGGACACCAGCAACTTCTGCCACATCGGCAAGTTGAGTCACTTCTTCGAGCCGCTTCGAAGTGACCATCACCACCGTCGGGACCTTGGCCAATCCGGGATCCGATCCGACGCGGCGGCATATCTCGATGCCGTCTGAATCCGGCATGATCCAGTTCACCAGTACCAATCCAAAGCGCTGCGATTCTTCCTGATGCCGCGCCAAGACTTCCAGGCACTCGGTCTCTGATCTCGCCGCATGGGGCACAAACTTCAAAGACGACAGCAACGAACAGATGGCATCCGAGGCCACAGGATTGTCGTGGACTACGAGAACGCGGAGGCCTTCAAACTCGAGGGGCGGCTTAAAATTCTCATGGATAGTACTGGGGGCTTTCGCCAGGGTCAGTTCAAAGGCGAAGACGCTCCCGCGCCCCTCCTCACTTTCGACCTGAATGTCGCCACCCATCAGTTCCACTAATCTTTTTGAGATCGTAAGCCCAAGCCCGGATCCTCCGTATCGTCGGGTGGTGGAACGATCGGCCTGGACGAAGCTCTCAAACAGACCCGCTACGAGGTGCTCCGGAATGCCGATCCCGGTGTCCTCTACCGCGAACCTCAGATTGACGTATTCTGCGTCTTCCCCGACAAGCTGAACCTGGACCACGACTGACCCATCGGAGGTGAACTTGATGGCGTTGCTGGTGAGATTGGTCAGCACCTGACCAAGCCGGAGCGGATCTCCCATGAGCATCCGAGGCACTTCGGAATCAGCGGACATAAGAAGTTCGATCCCTTTTGCACTTGCGCTGTCGCCGACCAGGTCGGCAAGATGATCGAGCGCCTTCCACAGATCGAAGCTGACTTCGTCAAGTTCGATCGTTCGCGCTTCGATTCTCGACAAGTCAAGGATGTCATTGATTATCCCGAGTAGAACCCGTGAGGAAGATCGAATGCGACCAATGTACTCACGCACTTTGGGCGACATCTTGCTGCGACGGCACAGACCCGCAAGACCGAGGATGGTATTCATCGGCGTTCTGATCTCGTGGCTCATGTTGGCCAGGAAGTCGTCCTTCGCTCGGTCGGCGCGTTCCGCAACATCTCGAGCCGCCTCGAGCTGCCTTTCGACACGCTCGCGCTCACGAATCTGTTCCTCGAGGAGTCCGTTCGACTCCTGGAACCGCGCCTCTGTCCTGTGATTCAGAATGATGAGACTGTGAATGAACAGGGCGAAAGCGGCAAAGATGAACAGGCCGAGTTCGATCCGGATTACGACCGCCATTTGATCCGATAGAGTGATGCTTGCAAATCGCTGGAGAAGCCCTGCCTCCACAACAGCCCAGAGTGAAACCGCCGTCCCAAGGTGAACCCACCATTCAACACGTTTTCTTATCGTCCAAACCAGAGGCGGCATGGCTGAAGCCAGCAGAAACGCGAGCTGCACGTTGACACCCGGCCCAAGCGCAACCGCAACCGCAGTTATCATCGCAAGCCCCGTGGCATGCTGTAGGGGTAACGCAACACTGTGGTATCCCCGACGCATCAGCATGCCGATCCCCGCCCAGGCCAAAGCTGCGGCTGCGAACACTAGTGATATCTGGTAGAGCCCGAGAAAAAGTGTGAACACAAGATGGATCAGGGCAATGACGATGGATCCGCAATTCAACCGCACGTTGAGGCGGCAGATTCTGTCCTCGCTGATCAGCGGTTCATCCTCAGCAACCGAGCCGATCACCCAATTGAAGAGGCCGATCAAAGGAGACCGTCCTTCTTCACAGCCCTCACTGTCCATTCTCGGGAGCGAATTGGGATATGCACCTCCTGAAGCGAGATTTCATTCAAAACGGGCCAGATCATCCTATTGTTGTCCTTCGGAGTACCGACTGAAGTGTAGAAAGATCACTGAAAGCGGGCTCCAGTCCTAGAAGATAAGCGTGAGCGAACGTCGATCTGCGCCAACTCTCATCTCTTTTCTCTCACTCATTCCTCAGAGCGATCAACATTCCGTGCTCGAAGTTACCTCATTCCTAAGTGAGAGAATGCCGTTAGACGACCACACTATCAGGCGATGGCACAATGGGACCTATGCCGGATCTACTCTTCGACCGCTATCTTGCGCTTCTCGGCATGGAACCTGCACCACCTTCTTTGGACAATCTGAATCGTCTCGTCAGCGCCCAACTCATGCGGGTTCCCTTCGAAAACATTTCCAAGCTGCTGCGCAAACGGCGCGGCGGCACTTGGACCGTGCCTAGTATGGGGGAATACCTCGATGGCATTGAGAAGAACAACTTCGGTGGCACTTGCTACGTTAACAACCCGAATTTCTGTCAGCTCTTGAAGCATCTGGGATACGAGGTCGACCTGTGCGGTGCAGAAATGTCGAAGCCTGATGTTCACGTCGTATCTATAGTTTATCTCTCAGGGCTGGAGTACCTCGTCGATGTAGGGTACGGCGCCCCTTTCTACGAATCCATGCCGAGGGACCTTGATCGCGATCTCGAGATTCGCTGGGGGCGCAGCCGCTATGTCCTTCAACCACAGGACGATCACGGCCGATCACGCATGGACCACTACCACGACGACCGACTCATCCACGGCTACACTGTCTACCCAACGGCTCGAGCACTGGACTATTTTGAAGATGTCGTTCACGACTCGTATTCAGACTCGGCGACCTTCATGAACACTCTCGTTGTCGAACGCTTCTACACGGCTCACTCAGTGAGGATTCACAATCTCTCACTTGTCGAGTCGCCCCACGATCGCACCAGCCCTAACCAGACCATCTGCCGTGACAGTCTTGCCGATACCGTTCACCGCGAAGTCGGCATGCCCGTCGATCTCGTCCATGAGGCCATCGAAGGCCTCACACTTGAAGCGGATATCTACAGCTAGCCAATCGGGTTCGGGGGCTCACGAACCAGGATGCAGAATCCACGCCGCAGCTGACTTGCCAGGCAGGTGTCCCCACGCCTAGCACTAATACTGTTGAGTTAGCCATTGAATCACACGGTCCCGTTCGATGAAGAGA
>JAAESQ010001031.1 GCA_024229275.1 bacterium
CAAAATGACGAGAGGAATCTGTTCCATCAATGGGTTTGAAGTGAAGAGGCGAATGAGAATCGAGTCACCGCTTTCGAGGTCTCCGAGTGGAGTCAGGATGGCATCGGGCAGGACAAACTGGTGGCCAGTGAGTACTCCCTCCGCCTCCTCCTCGGTGCTCATCGCTACGACTTTGTAGTCTGATTGCCGAAGTGCATCTCCCACATGTGAAGCGATCGACTGATCCGAGTGGATCACGTATACCAGTTCGCGATCCATAGTCTAGAAACCGCTCCCTGTCGGATGGAATGTCGAGTGCTTCCGGTTCTTTGCCAGATGCATGAGCAGAATATGGCTTCGTTCGATCGCTGAGCGGCACGTCATGGCGTGTCGTCTCCGGCCTCGAAGAAGACATGGAAGTCGAATTCGGACTCCTCTGAAACTGCGACCGCATGGATAGACTCGCCGTCCGGTGCAACGGGAACACTCCCTCCCGATGTGAAAGGTGGTTCGGGTCGAAGGCCGAGGCCCAGAGATTCGAGGCGAGTGCAGGCGTTGCCACCGACAACGTTGACAAACTCGCAGACAGCGTCGTGGGCTGCTTCGATGTCCCTGACATCCTCAGTGCCGAGCATCCCGCCGGCTAGTGTAGAAGTCAGAGTTTCAGGAAGGTCGATGGCCAATGTCATCGTTCGAGTCCCATTGAACCGCTGCGCGAATCGGCGATACCCGGCTGCGAGAGTAGCTTCAGAAGACTCTACAGAACTCAACTTGACGGTTCGACCGGTGATTCTCGCGAAGTGATGCGCGCTGAGATTGAAGAATGTCTTCAGGATCTGGGTATCATCGAACTCCTCCAACTCCTGTTGCAGGTGTTCCTCCACTCGCGCCACTTCGGAGGCGAAGATCGCCAGTTCTTCCTCGACCATTTCTCGCGTCAGATGCCCACCGCGAACCAATGCATCTCCGATACGGATCCAACCTTCACGTTGCATGCATTTGAGCGATTCAAGTTGGTCAGGTGTCAGATAACCGTCGTCGACACAGATCTGTTCAAGGGTTCTGTCTGACGAACG
>JAAESQ010001032.1 GCA_024229275.1 bacterium
AGCCAGTGTCTGTTGGACACCGAAAACGCCCTGGGTCGAGTCCCAGACCGTGAGTCGAGTTCGATCCCATTTGGCGACTGAGCCGTGTGGCTCCATGGGCGCGTGGATTTCGCAGGCAGTCCGATAAGTACGTTCGACGATCACGTCGGCTTCAGCCCAACCTGCTTCGATATCTCCTCGTTCGCGCACTCTTGGCTCGCCGACAGTGTTGCCGCTGTCGTGAACGAGAGGGGCGTCAGGAGTCAGGGCAACCTCGTCGTCGATGACGAAGGGCAAAACCTCGTACTCCACATCGATGACCCGAAGAGCGTCCATGGCCTGTTGTGGGGTATCCGCTGCAACCGCCGCCACTTCTTCGCCCTCGTGCCGGCAGTGTGAGTCGAATAGCTGACCGTAGACCGTCTCGCCTCGTTGGTACCACGGGAGATCCGCACCCTGAGAAGAGGCAGTCAAAACGGCACGGACCCCTGGCATTTTTTCTGCCGTGGCTGTATCGATACGCACGACCTTGGCGTGAGGGTGGGGGCAGCGCAAGATGGCGCCGTGAAGCATGTCCGGTAGTGAAACGTCATGCGGATAGACTGCTGTTCCACTCACTCG
>JAAESQ010001033.1 GCA_024229275.1 bacterium
CAGAAACACAAAGCCAAGACCGAATACTGCTGGACCAAGCAGCAGACCGAACGCCGAGAATCGGGCAAAGTAAACGCAGATCAGCGGTAGCTCTGCAACTCCGTACCCTGCCAATCCAGTAAAAGCCTGAAGCTGCATTCTGCTGAATTCACTGGCGAAGACAATGGCGATCAGGAGAGCGACTGATGATCCGGTGAGGCGAACCAGCTGGACCCTTCGACTCATCGTATCCTCCGACGCGTCATAAATCCTGATCGAGCATCGTTGCAAGAACTTCCTTCAGGAGCTTGGCCGAGACCATTGCTGTTACGCCACTCACATCGCGTAACGGGTTCAGTTCAACGATATCCGCACCCACTAGCGGCGCCGGCAATCCCTGAACGATCTCAATAACTTCCCGAGTCGTCAGCCCGCCAGGCTCATGATGTGAAACTCCAGGAGCAAACGCTGGATCAAGACAGTCGACGTCAATCGAGAGATAGAGCGGCCCTTGAAGCCGAATATCTTTGATACTCCGCCACTGCTTCATCTCTACGACTTCTACGCCAAAACGCTCGGCCTGCTCACGCTGATGTGGGTTCATGGTACGAATGCCGATCTGAATCAAGCGAGCAACCAGCTTCTCTTCCATGACTCGGGCAAAAGGACACGCATGCGAGAGCCGGTTACCTTCTAGTGCGTCGTATAGATCAGGATGGGCGTCGAGGTGGAGCACCGTAAGGTCAGCATGCGCCTTCGCGACAGCGCGCAGAACTGGATAACTGATGGAATGGTCTCCCCCGACGACGACGACTCGCTGTCGCTCCTCGAGGAGAGAAGCAACCCTTTCTTCAACCGCTCTCACCATCTCGGGCGCCAAGTCACTGGACACTTCTCCTGCAGTCCACCATCGGTCATCGATTGCTAGATCGATGCCGTTTTCGGCACAGAGATTTGAGGATGCGCTCGCCAGGGCATTGAGAGTCGCTTTCGGGCCCTCCGAGGCCCCCTTCAGGAACGAAGAACTCGCATCATAGGGCACACTGAGAACAGCGATCTTTGCGGTGGGAGAACGGTCCTTCTTCACCACTGACTCCACGGACCACGTGCGAACTCTCTCCTCACGGTCAATCCTCCCAATACCAGACAGCAACCACACCGTCATTGCCATCTTCGGAGTGGGAGATGCTAATCAGCCGACCGGGACCGAGCGATGAGGCGAATTCGGCAGCCTCATCAAAGAGTTCATCCCAGCTCTTGAGGGTACTGCGAAACATCCGATAGGTGACTTTGTCATCCATGGCAGCCCTCTCGCCACTATTCGCTGTTCTTGTCTGAACTACGCCGCATCCTCGCACGCAGAGGTTCGTTGTCGGCAAAGATCTGCCACTTGCGAATGCGTCCACCCTCGACAACAGCCCGCCACACAGCGGGCACTGACCATTGGTTGCCAGGCACTCTGCACCCTTTCGGGCTGTAGGTCCCGCTCGCCGTTCCCACCATGACAACCGCCTCTTCGGACTCGTAGAACTCAGAAACAGAAATTTTGAAATCAGGCACGATACGAAAGTATCCCTGCCACGCTTCCCGAGCGGCCATCCGCCCTTCGATGCAAACACCCAGTGTATCCGTGAAGAGGTGTTCTGGTGGCATGAGTGCCGTCATTTTCTCGATCTGTCGATCATTGACCGCACCCACGAATTGCATGACGACGTCGCGCACTGGTGATGAAACAGATTCTTGCTCAACAGACGGTTGCTCATTCATCGTCAACACTCCTCTTGATCAAGCCATCCCTGGATTATAGCGGGTAGGTGGAATGATGAATGATGAAAAGAGGCTGTACCTGGCCAGAGGCGAAAAGCGATGGTGCTAGGCAGTCGAGCAATTCGGTTGTCTGGAATGAACGACTTGGAAGCTAGGAGCAGGAGATCGAATGAGGTGATCGAGTGATCTGCAGACACGGGGTCTGTTCATGTGGTTCGAAGAACCGCACCTATTTAACTATGTTGCTTACTTGGCTTTCTTGGCGGTTTCAATAGACCGTTTCCGCGTCCTGCCGTTCTGCCGCATAGCCGTTCGTCCCGCATAGCCTCTTCCTGCTCATCCCTCCCGGGATGCGCGGGCCGCCATCAGCGCTTTCAGAATCTTTACATCCCCGGCTTCGCGCGCAGCATCCAACGGTGTCCTGCCGCTCTCACAAGCTGGCGTAGCATCCGCGCCGCGCTCGAGCAAGAGCTTGACGACCTCGATATTCTTGGCAGCTGCTGCCAAATGCAGCGCTGTCGTCCCATCCGGGGCAAGCGCGTTGGCATTGGCGCCAGCGTCGAGGAGCACTTCCATTACATCAACTCGACCAGACTCTGCAACGAGCATCAATGCCGTCAACCCGCGGGATGTACGCACATCGGGATCAGCACCCTTTTCCAGAAGCTGCTTGAGGCCGACAGTACGACCAGTTCGAACCAACGCAAAGAACCGCGTTCTGGACAGAAGGTTCATCGTCATGGCTGCAAAATCTCCAGCCGATAGTCACCGATCCAAGAACCACGTCGCCGAGAGAGTCTTTCGTCGAGTTCCTCACCATCGAAATCCATGACTCTCTCTTCCCCACGTTCAAGTTCAGGAATCGCGTTGACGTTCACGACGGCGTAGTCGCGCCCCTCGATGGTACATACCACCAAGCACATGACTCCGCACGTGGCGCAACCTACCCACCGTGCCGTCCCAGTGGCAAACGAGTAGCTGAGAAGCTCACCGGAGTCTCGGACTGACGCTCTCAGCCTCGCGTCGGGATGGGAGGTGTACACCGCCCCATGTTTGCGACAGAAACTACAACCACATCGACGAACAGGAACTGCACCTTGGGGAATCGGCCAGCTCAGCTGGAAAGTAATGTTGCCGCAGTGGCAGGCTCCATCGAATTGCCGCATACGAGTCCCTCCGCACCGTTTCCCGTAAGACTTAATTCTTCTTGTCTTTCTTCTTCTCGATTTCCTTTGCTACCTTTTCAGCCTTGTCCTTCAAATCTTCGGCGGCATCAGCAGCGGCATCGGCAGCGTCCTCAGCCATTTCGGCAGCTACGTCAGCAGCGTCCTCGGCCATCTCAGCCGCCGAATCGGCTAAATCCTCTGCAGCGTCTCCAACAGCGTCTGCCGCATCTTCTGCCGCTTCACCAACCGAATCAGCAGCATCTTCAAGCGATTCGGCCGCCTCTTCAAGCCTCTTCTCCGCTTTGTCTCCAAGCTCCTCGAGCGAGTCTTTGCTGGCACCACACGACACAAGAGCCACCAGGAACACGCAGGCCAAACCGCATCGCAAAAACGCTTTCATTCTGGAACCTCCTTCAACTGAGACCTCAGCATAACGTCAATTGATCAGCACATCGAGCATTGACGACGCAGGCTCCGAACGAATTACTCTGCAGTGCCCTTGTCGCCAAGGTCCCATGCTCTGTTTTCGTCCGAACTGAGTGGCTCCTCGATGCTTGCCAATAGTGCACGCGTCCGTTCAGCAACAGTGACTGGAACCAGGAAACGAACGCCCCACGTTCTTTGACCTAAGCGAAAGGCCGCCAAACCACCGCGAAAGGCATCGAACTGTTCCTCACCCGTTGTGAAATACCGAATGCCCTCGCTTTCAAGGAATGCTTTGACCAGAGGGACCTCGGTAGGATCCATGCACTCGTAGACAGGCTCGAACTCCTCGTCCGGCGAAGGAAGCTGGGAGAGACCCTCCACCGTGACAGACCCTCCACTTTCATCCTTAAGCGGCAACGAATCCACGAGATACGCGCCACACACCGGGCACACCGAAATACCCCGAGTGTACTCACCGGGCCTGCCTGTTTCGACAACATCGGTGCATTCAGGATTCGGGCAAAACACTGTATTCAACCGCTCTCTCGCTAGAGTTTAACTTCTCAGTTGTTCCCAAGCCAGCGGAAGTCGACCATCACATGAAGAGAGGAAGACTGGGGAGCAGTGCGAACTAGAGTTTGAGCGTTCCCTGCTGAGAAGATACGAGGCTCCCGTTGTGCTCAGCCTCGAAGACGTACGCTACATAATTCTGCTCAACCTCGATCGACACCGTCAAGTCACACTCTATCCCACCGGAAGAGATCGTCGTTGTCGCGGTTGTGAGTTCTCCCTCTGGAGCACTGAGTCGAGGATTACACAACACGGTCTTCGACTGCAGATCGACGATTTCAACGTCACAGATTGCCAGTGACGTCTCTGCATCTCGTTCGATCTGAACCGAGAAACCATACCTTCCAGATGGCCGTTCTCCGACAGCCTCTTCGGCCGGAAGTAGCGCCATCGCTCCCGCTGCCAGGGTTACCGCAAGCAAGGTCCGAATGATCATGGCGCGCATTCACAATCCTCCATTGGCCTGTATACGCATCTGCCCTTACAAGCGCCTATGCGCCCAAACACGAACTGATGCAATTGCAGGGACGCAGAATATTAACCGATTTCGTCCAGAAAAGCCTTAGGTTCCGTCCGCCAAGGCTCGAACAATGATGTTCGCAGCAAGCCGGCTCGTGACCTCGTCGAGGTCAAACTCGGGATTGACCTCTGTGATCTCAACGATGCGGGTCCGTGGATCGGACGCGGCAACATCCGCGATCTCGCAGACTTCCCGCGCGGTCAGACCCATCGGACTCGGATCGCTGACACCCGGTGCCTCCACCGCTCTCACTACGTCGAGATCGAATCCAAAGAAGATTCCATCTGTCGTGCTGCTGTCGACGATTTCACGAACTGTTTTTCCAACTCCAGCATCTCGCACATCTGAAAGGCAGTGCACGTGCGCACCCTTCTCCTCCACATATCGAAGATAGGTTGGGGAGTTCGCGAACGTGTTGATTCCAACTTCGTGAAAATCACTAGGGCGGATCGCGCCCTCCTCCAAAAGTTGACGATATGGAGTCCCGCTGTTTCTAGCTTCATCCGCACGAACATCGAGGTGTCGGTCGATGTTGACGACTAGCGGGTGCTCAACCACCGAGCTCAACGCCTGACAGTCAGGATAGGAAATATCGTTTCCGCCGCCCAGGACTACAACCTTCTTACCGTCGGCCAAACAATGCCTCACGACTCGAAGGAGCCCTTGATGAATCAACTCGAGTTCACGGTCCACTCTCACATCGCCCAAGTCGAGCATTCTCAGGTGCTCATGGACCTCGCTTACCGCATAGCGATACAGGGCGCGGCGAATCCGCGTTGGAGCGAGTCGCGCCCCGGGCCGACCGCGATTGCGCCTTACTCCTTCGTCTTGAGGACATCCGACGACGACGATTTCACACACGCCATACGCACTCAGTGTTCGCTCCGCCACGTCACCGAATCGAAGATCGTTCGGATCGTTCCTGCTGTAGAAGACATCTTCCGACGCTGGAACGAGTTCTCCCACGAGGTTCTCAAACCGACCATTCGGTTGACTGCCCAACTCTTCACCACCTCTGATCAGACTCTCGGCCGAACCATCATCCCGTTGAGTCGCTCACATCGCTACACTCTATCGACTTTCTGACGATTCTGAAACGCTTTGGGGCGAAAACTATCGACCAGGTACTAGTTGGTGAAGAAGTCGAAGATGTTCCCTAGCATGCTGCTAGGTGCCTTGTAGATCTCGGTGTACTTGCATTGTTTGCATGTCACCGTCGTAAACTTCTTGCTTTGAACATCAAAGACTTTCGTCAGAAACCCTCCGGTCGCCCGGAGTTGTCCGGTCTCATAGCTCGTGTACCGACACTTTGGACAAACATAATTGATAGCGTTCATGATGGATACTCCCTACCTATGAAACGAGAAGCCAAGCAACTCGGTTCAGAAGCTGACGACCCGAGGAAGATGAACTCTCAGACTCTCTGATTCTGATTGACTCGGCTATTTATCCTGCTGCGGGAATCACATATAGCAAGACCGCAAAGAAATGGAGCACGCTGCCAAGTAGGACGAACCCGTGCCATATCGCGTGGGCGTATGGAAGTCGATGCCACGCATAGAATCCGATGCCCCCTGTGTACGCCAAACCTCCTGCGAGGAGCAGTACCAACCCACCGGGTGCCACAGATTGGATCATAGGTTTGAAGAACGCAGCCGCAGCCCAGCCCATCACGATGTAGAGCACGAGCCCAACAGCCTGCCAACGCCTCAGGGGTGTTGCCTGGATAATGATACCGGCCACTGCAAGCGCCCAGATGATACCGAACAGGGACCAACCCCACGCCCCACGAATACTCACCAGCGTGAACGGTGTGTAGGTTCCTGCGATGAGAAGGAATATGGCCGAATGATCGAGCACTCTGAGCACTCTCTTGGCCCGCGGGCGTTGGATGCTGTGGTAGAGCGTCGAGGCGGTATAGAGCAGAACGAGCGTCGTGCCGAAAACACTGCAAGCGACGATGTGCCAGACATCTCCTCGAAGACTCGCGAATGCGGTCAGCAGACCGAGACCTGCGATCGCGAGAACGATGCCGACTCCATGGGTGACGCTGTTGGCGATCTCCTCGCCGACACTGTATCTGGGAGTGAGTGTTGCTGTTGTCATTTCGTCATTCTACTCGTGACGTCCGAAGGCTCCTAGCGCACGAATCGCCGTCTCATGTTTCTCAGCTCCCGAAGGTGCCCGAACAACGAGCTGGCCGATCGCCATCCGACCGCTACCAAGCTGGCACCAGAAGCGCAGTAGAGAAACGCCAAGAAATAGAGCTGGTTGCCCTTCCAATCGTGATTCAGAATCAGGTTGGAACCCTCGAGAGACCAGCCGGTTTCGACAACTTGAGGAATGATCTCAGCACTGATGAGCCAGCACCCGAAGTAGATAAGCATGATTCCTGCAGCCACTGACACGGCACTGACTACTGCGAAGAGAGAGAGTCTGAGCACAATCCGATGCCTCCATTCATCAAACGTGCCAGCCGACTCAGCCTTACACTTCGGACGGAGCGAGTGATCCTTCTTCGGGAAAGAAGTACACACTGTTGGAGAACGCCGGGACCGGCGCTCCATCCACGATCGCGAGAGCAGGCCAATCCTCCTCTGGTGGTCCGTCGAAATAGAGACGTTCTATCCTGGTTTTTTCGGAGGCCGATTCAATATACCCCTTCACCTCATCGTCGGGTGAGTCCTCGAACCAACTCACTATCCTCGAGAGACACTCGAGCGCCTCCTTCCGGCTCAATTCATCCGTAGCGAGCAGGCTATCGTCAAGCATCCGCTTTGCGTCGCCAAGTGACGGCATTCGCCGTCGACCGATTGCTGACATTAACCAAGCCCGAGCCAAGTCGGACCGGGTGGTTGCAGGGATCTGGGCCCACGCTGGGATACTCAAAAACTGGGACCGCAGATCATCCCATGTTCTGCTAGCCACAAGAAGGGAACCAAAATTTATGATTGCATCAGAAGGACCGCTCTGACCAAGCTCCACCTCATTGGTCTCGTCGATATTAGGCTCGGTGAGCAGAACGTTTTGGCCAATTCGAGAAAGGTGCGCCCAGCCACCACTGTTACACCCGGTCACACCACAGCATTCGCACAAGATGAGCTGCGTCGGATTCTGGTCCCAATCAACATCCAAGACTGCGTTCGTCAGCTCGTATCCGGAGAAGGAAACTGCATGCCATACCGGAGAATCCTGCCCTGAGGAGGAGAAATCTGGGGACCACCTACGAACTTCGAATCCGTCAACGATCAGCATCGTCTGATGACCTACGCGCCGCCACTCAGTATCACCTATGAGGGAATGGCGGATCTGCCGCGAGAACCCGTTCAGCCTTCATCACCGGATGGTTCCCGTTGAGGCAAGTCACCACTCGGCGAATATCAACCACGTCTCCCCCCGGGAGCGGGGACAACGCGTAGCCTTGAGAGAAACACGGACGAAAGAGGTCCAACCGCTCTGTGCAACCGACATTGGCGCTACAAAACTCGTAGAAGAACTCACTCGCCACAACCTGCAATTCGTCTCGCTCCACGAGCTTCGTTCGCACAAAGAAACCGATGACGATCAGGACTATGACAAGAATCGCGATGCCTCGCATTTCAGACTCCCCTCAGCTGAAGACTGTGTAGCCGACACGTCTCTGCTCACCAGTCTAGCTCGGACTACAGGTCAGAATCTGGAACACCGCATGCAACCCTATTTCTACGGAAGCAGCTCTCCGTACTTGAGCCAGTGATAGATGACGTAGAACCAGCTTAAGAACGCATGTATCAGTGCCCAGAGAATGCTGTGATTGACCTTCCAACTCAGTAGCGCGGACAAGACCGCCCCAACGCTACCGAAGATTCCGCCACCAAAGCACCCACACCCGCCTTTGTCACCGCTTGATTTGCCCATTCTTTCCTTCACCCTTTCATCATCCACGACCTCTGCAAAGCGAAACGCATATCGTTCGCCACTGGTTCACTCCTGAGCATGTCCACGCCGGTCTGGCGCTGACTCATGTCATGACAACGCCGCCCAATCGTTGTCGTCCCGAGCATCTCTACACCGCGTAAGTGGCGGTGACACATGGTATGACAAAACCGCAGAAAGGCTGTCATCCTGAGTGAAGCGACGTTCGACGTCGCAAAGTCGAATGGACCTCCCGTTCCGTTGATGAGCGTGTTGATTGTGGCAAAGCGTTCGGTCGCTATTGCTGATTTAGACGGGAGATCCTTCGGCTCGCAGACTCGCTCAGGGTGATAGTCCTGAAGGGTATTGTCTTAGGGAGAGACCACACTGTCCATAACGCGAGAAACCAGTGGTACATTCTTGAACCACTCCAACTCATACACATCCGCATAGCCAATTTGAGGACTTTTCGTAACACCGAAAGCAGAGAAAACCTGAGGCAGAGTATTTGAATGTCCGACTATCATGACGACTTCACCACCATGTTGAGAACACAACCGTCGGATGAGCTCCTGGGTACCCTCACCGCCGGCGGGGAGTTCGATCATGTTGAGATCTTGGAATTCAGCAAGCGGTAGCGCTGTCTGTCGCGTTCTCTTACGATCCGTAACATAGATGGCCGCTATGTCTCTTGCGCCCAACAGGTCGATGAGATCCACCGCCTGACGCCAACCTCGAGGGGTTAAAGGGCTATCTGATGACTCATCTATCTTTTCAGCGTGCCGAACTGCGATCACGGCAGCTGGAAGGTCACAGTCCATCTCCTGCGCCGACGCCCATCCTGTTCCGAAGACAAATACCAACAAAGCTACTGAAATGATCTTTCGCACGAAGTCCTCCACGGAAGATTGCGACCCGATTTTTGTTGTACAACACATCCTTCGAGCTCACACACCACAATATCGCTCTAGGGACGGGAGTATGACATGCCAAAGGTCGCCATCGTGCAACACCCCCCTATTCTCTTGGATCGTGAACAGACTCTCGCCCGGAGCGTGTCACTGACGAACGAAGCCGCACAAGCGGGAGCTCAACTCATAATCTTCCCAGAAGCTTTCATTCCTGGTTACCCAACCTGGATCTGGCGCCTGCGACCCGGTGGTGACATGAAACTCGGAGAGCGTATCTACGAGCGATTGATGGCAAATGCCGTTGACATGTCTGCGGATCATCTCAAGCCGTTGCAAAGTGCAGCAAAGAAAAACAAAGTCACGATTCTGTGCGGACTGGACGAACGAGACGGGGAGTTCAGCAGGTCGACTCTGTTCAACACATACGTCACGATCGGTTCTGACGGTACGATTCAAAATCGACACCGTAAGCTGATGCCAACTAATCCTGAACGTATGGTCTGGGGTTTTGGCGACGCGTCAGGTCTCCGGGTCACTGAAACCCCATGCGGCCGAGTTGGATCTCTCTTATGTTGGGAGAACTATATGCCTCTGGCCAGGTACGCCCTCTACTCACAGGGAGTCGAGATCTACGTTGCACCCACTTGGGACAACGGTGATGGATGGATTGGCACTCTGCAGCACATTGCTCGGGAAGGTCGATGTTGGGTCATCGGTTCGGGTACCGCCATGCAGGCCTCGGATATTCCAGGCGATTTCCCCGACCGCGCCGAACTCTACCCAGACGAAGACGAGTGGATCAATCAAGGGGATTCAGTTGTGATCGAACCCGGAGGAAAGATCGTAGCGGGGCCTCTGCGAAAGAACCGCAGTATTTTGTTTGCGGATATTGACCCACACCGCGTTTCCGCAGCTCGTCGCAGTTTTGACGTCGCAGGTCACTACTCACGACCGGACATCTTCCAGGTCACTATTCAAACCGATCAGCAATTCCCTGCGACGTTCATTCCGAAATAGCGGCTGTCAGCTTTTCTACAACCTCATCCGCTAGCGAAGTCGAAAAACGGCACTCAACTGATCCGGACCAATCAGTGTTGAAAGCTCCGGCATCGAACTTCACCCTCAGGAGATCCTTGCGGGGAACCGATAACTCAAGCAGTGCGAGATGAGGATCGTTCAACGGGACATCAACGACTGGTTGCCTGAACGCAAATGCGGCGAATCTCTGTTCGGTCACCACCAGCGACCCGACACACCCAGATTTGCGGTAACTGTGAAATCGGCCCGGCGCCCGAAACTTCCTCAGAGTGATCGATCCTCTAAGACCCTCATCCACAAGGACAATACCTTCACCTTCAAGGTTGAAACGCACCTTCTTAGGAAGTCTCCCAAATCCAAACAACGTATAGAGAATGCTCTTTCTCATTCAAGGGACCATTACTTCATAGTCCATGCAGCAGAAAACCACCAAGCCCACCCACGAGCACCCTATATCAAAGAAATCAAAGCAACTTAGGCCTAAACATCAGACCTCAACTGCGCTAGTTTCTCTGCCACCTCTACCTGAGTTCGAACAACGACAAAGACCCCCTGATCGCCATGTCCGCTTGTCTGGATCACCGTCTGTACCATTCGTACAACACCGAAGCTCAGGTCTCCTGGAGCATAGACAATAGTCGCTGCGCAACCCTTCTCGACATAGCTCTTCCAGAGATCTTCAAAGGGGCGTGTATCGTTAAACGAAACAACAAAATCTTCTATCGCACTGAAGTCGACAAGCTCGACAAACCCCGGCTTGATGTGTTCATCGGCAATGACCACGTGGAGATAATCCAGCATCTCCTCAAGCGTGACGATTCCGTCAGCTTTTGTGCTGAGGACCATCCGTTCTCGGTCGTAACTGAACGAGAGAGGCATCTCCACTTCCTACACCGGGCTTGTCTCCATGATAGCCGGTACCATCCACCCGTGACGACTCAGTGAGAGGATCTATCTCAAACTCACCATGAGAGCGGCTCTGTTGCGGATTCTCCTGCTAGTTCGCCATTTTGATCAACGCTACTTGAACCACATGATTCACGTCCTCGACCTGCCGAACATCGAATCGCACACCCCTGCCCTCAGCGAACTTCTGACTGCTATCGATGTTCGAAAGAACCGATTGAGGTAGCCCTTCCCGATGGGCTGCATCCACCGCTTTCTGTCCTAGGGCGAATCCGACGGAGAACAGACCCTCTTGCGGTGTCAAGTACAGCACCGCTCGCTTCTTGTACTTGAGTCGAAGAGACCAACCCCACTTCTTGCCCGAGAATACCCAATCCTCGGCGAGAGGTTCGTACTCCTCTCGCATTATCGATATCAGCTCATCCCAGAGAGCAGATGAATCCGCAAGCACCTCGATGACCTCTTTCGGCTGCGGCTCTTCTGATTTGTCGTCGAATGCGCTGAATGCCATGCAAACCTCCTGGACGAAGAACGATGGAAGGGCAACCGAGGTCCACTAACCTGCACGCACTCCAGCCGGCACCGGTTTCTCAGGGACCGCCAGCACCGGAGTGATCCCATCTTCATAGCCAAGGTCGAAGAGCATTCCTTGAGAAACTTCGCCCGCCATCTTCCTTGGCGCCAGGTTCACGACAAACAGTGCCTGCCTTCCGGCGATTTCAGTCGGATCATCACGTTCATTCTTCATGCCCGCCAGAATCGTCCTCGTGTGATCACCGAAGTTGACAGTCAGTTTGACGAGTTTCTTCGAACCGGCGACATCATCGACCGACTCGATGGTCCCCACCCTGATATCTACCTTCTGAAAATCATCGATCGCGATCTCTGGCTTGATTGGCGCTGCTTCCATCTCTCCTCCTCGAACAGAGTTCAGATTGCGAGAAACCTACAACACCTTGAAGGATCCGCCAAGCTGATAAATCCCAAGTATCGCTAGAGCCACCGCCGAAACCAGCACTAGAGCACGCCGGCCACGCGGCCCAAGGAACGACGTAGTTCCCACAAGCAATATGAACACAGCCAAACTCAAGACCAGAACAGCATAGAACGCTCCCACAAGCGCAATCGCATACATCGGAGCCTTTGCCCACGCCTCGATCACCAGTGGTCCCAAGACTAGACTCCACCCGAGGTACGGACCCGGATTGATGAGATTCACAAACACCGCCTGGATCAGGGTACGAGGAGCCGACCCAACGTTTGACTTGGTGTCGTCCAGGCTGCGCCGCCACTGCGCAAACGCCCTCAATGCAAACCAAATCAGTACTATCCCACCGCCGGCCCTGAGAACTCGCTCAAAATTGCCTGGCACTTGGAAGAGAATCACCATGACGAGAGCCGCGATCGGCCCATCACTGATCAGGGGAGCCAGAGAGGCCGGCAGTGTTTGCTTCCACCCACCTTCCGCAACCCGAGCCAACAGAAATGCCTGCAACGGACCGGGTTGAACTGACGCGGCAAAGGCGAAACTACTACTGATCAGTATGTATTCAATCAACCTAACTCTTCTCGTGTGGCACCTTCGCCGCTGAGCGACTTTTCGAGAACTCTATGTCATCTGCTCGTCGATTTCAAAGCCTATGAGTAGGACGTACTTCGCTATCTTCTTCCACCAGGCAAGACGGAGAACGTGCCGACTGCCACCTTCGCTGAGGGAGTACTCATCTCCTACATCAGGAAGATCGTGTCCGACATAAACGCCACCAATCCCGCCGGGACTCTCGTCACGCAACATGATCTGTATGGTCCTCTCACTCCCTCCTGCGCCCCTGACCACGACATCTGCTTGAGTGAACGCAATGTCTCTCTTGCTGGCTCGACGTTCGCTGGTCATTCTGACCTCCCTTCTTTGAGAAGATGCTTATAGTCAAAATATACCAACCGAGCGGCAGGTGCTACATCACTCATTCCCTGGAAGTTGCACTACATGCAATGCGAAGGGGGACTGATGGGCACCAAGGAAACCAGCAATCCCGCCAAGTAGCTGCTCAAATCCACCGTCAGGTTCCACTCCAGCCACATCCTCGCTCTCGGCCCAAAGCAAAGCAACCTCTCGACGTTCTCTTGAATCCATCAACCGCATTGCGGATTCCAGCTCCAACGGAAAGGAAATCACCCACGGACCTTCCTGGCTCTCACCGGCGAGAAGCTTGAACCCTGTCCCAATCGCACCCATACCAGAAACATCCATCAACAGTGCGAGGCGCGAAAACTCCGTGGGACCAATCAAGCCAGAGCTGAAGCACTTGTGTTCTTCTTGTTCACAGCCCTTCCTCAAGATATCCTCGGCCGTCCTATCCGCGAGCGAAACGATGCCGCAGTCAACTCGGAGGTCTTGCATCCGCCATCCCCCATCCAATCGACATCCGTGCTGCCCTCATTGCTGTAGGTCTCGACCAGTGACCTACTGCCGATTTGATCCAGAATCTATGTCGTCAGCATTGTCATTGTTCCTTGACAACAGCTTGGAACGATCCGGAAACACCTGTTTCTTCACCCGGCACCGAAAACTCAATATGACCTAACAGATAGCCATCAACAACCGAGCCGAACTCGATCGTCAAGCTGTAATCTTCCATGACGGAATCAACCTCGATGTCCTCGGTCAAGGGGTCTCGCCATCGAAAGTGCACATGTGGGTTCGATGAAGCCTGCCCCTCGGAAGCTGCTACAACTATCGACTGACCCTCCGGCGGTGTCTTGTCGTCTAGGAACAGGAACACCAGGAGACTCGGGTTCCATCCCCATCCATCGCCCTCATAGATCGCAAGATCACCATCAAACGCAGATGCACTGAGAGTAACTGCTGATCCACGGATCCTTCCAATAACACCCGCGTCACGATCAACATTGTCTTCGATCTCAACGGATTGATCACTTGTGTCCGGCATACCGTCGGGCGAACCAGCACAGCCCAAAAACAGAACGCAAACGGCAACCACAATTATCTGTCGCCCTCTCGTAAGCTGCATAGCCTTCTCCTCTTCAGTTCAGATTCACAAGGACGATCGAGCCCGCTCCTACAACCAGAGCCCCAATCACTCGCCAGCTCAGAGTTTCACTGAAAATCACCCGTGCACCAAGTGTACTCAGACCCACCACGGCGACGCTGATCGTTGGAAAGAGTTGTGAACTCTGCCATCCCTGAACGCCAAGCGTCCTTATGAGGTAGTAGATCGCCCCGTAGTTTGAAACCCCGAGCACACAACCTAAAACTAGATCGCGTCGTTGAAAACCCTGTTTCCCCATGAGAGTTTTCCACAACAGAAAGACCCCTGCCATCAGAAAAGCAAACGTAAATGAAGCCATCACGTAGAGATGATATGACTCAACATCAAGGTATCTTTCTTGGACGTACTTCATTGTTGCAGAATGCAAACCAAACGCCACGAAAAGAACAACTGGAAGGACTTTCAAAGTTCGAGTTGTATTTTGTTTTACTGAGGTTTTAATACAACTTAAATACAAGGCTAATATCGCAGCAATAATACCAGACACCTTCGACAGAGTCAGTGCATCACTATAGAGGACAAATGCTGCTATTGTCGGAATTGCGACGGACAACCTGGATGCGAGACTTGCGACAGCAACGCCCTGGCTCTCCGTTGTCCAGCCCATGAGAAACAAACTCA
>JAAESQ010001034.1 GCA_024229275.1 bacterium
AGGAGCAAACGCTGGATCAAGACAGTCGATGTCAATCGAAAGATAGAGCGGCCCTTGAATCCGAATATCTTTGATACTCCGCCACTGTTTCATCTCCACGACTTCTACGCCAAAACGCTCGGCCTGCTCGCGCTGGTGCGGATTCATGGTACGAATGCCGATCTGAACCAAGCGAGCAACCAGTTTTTCTTCCATGACTCGGGCAAAAGGACACGCATGCGAGAGCCTGTCACCGTCAAGCGCGTCGTAGAGATCAGGGTGGGCATCGAGGTGGAGCACCGTAAGGTCAGCATGCGCCTTCGCGACAGCTCGCAGAACTGGATAGCTGATGAAATGGTCTCCCCCAAGGACGACGACTCGCTGTCGCTCCTCAAGGAGAGATGCGACCCTTTGTTCAACCGCTCTCACCATTTCGGGCGCCGTGTCACTGGACACGTCTCCGGCGGTCCACCATCGGTCATCGATTGCTAGATCGATGCCGTTTTCGGCACAGAGATTTGAAGATGCGCTCGCCAGGGCATTGAGAGTCGCTTTCGGGCCCTCCGAGGCCCCCTTCAGGAACGAAGAACTCGCATCATAGGGCGCACTGAGAACAGCGATCTTTGCGGTGGGAGAACGGTCCTTCTTCACTACTGACTCCACGGACCACGTGCGAACTCTCTCCTCACGGTCAATCCTCCCAATACCAGACAGCAACCACACCGTCATTGCCATCTTCGGAGTGGGAGATGCTAATCAGCCGACCGGGACCGA
>JAAESQ010001035.1 GCA_024229275.1 bacterium
ACTGGTGCCACCGTCGTCGCATGTCTCGGCGTCGCGAATGAATCCATCGCCGCAGACGGAGCTGCATGCCGAGGGCTCACCTGAACAGGTCCATCCAGATTCAATCTGGCAGTTCGCATCGCAACCATCGCCAGCGACCGAATTGCCATCGTCACAGGTTTCTGGCGCCTCGATCATGCCATCGCCGCAGACCGGGGGTGGGGGAACCGGGGTGCCATCAACCTGATAGGCTCCAAGAGTCGTGCCCCACAACGAGCCGTCCCAGTTGGGCCAAGACAGGCCGTCGCCCCACGCCGTGCCTATTGCGATTTGACCAGGGTCTGAATCGGCGTTCCTGAGCCATTCGTAGTACAACAGTCCGCTGGAAGGCTTCCGTGTTGTGGGTTCAGCGACGATCCAGTACCGCTCGCCTTGAGAGAGTATTGGATGTCCTGTCGAAGCCAGGGTCGTTGTGGGTGCAAATCCTGGTGGCCCGGTTGGGCTCCATATCGGCCATGTCCGACCGGGAGTAAGCACTTCGATTGTGTTCCCCGGCTTGTTTCCGTTGTCATCCGCCAAGTAGATCCTCACGCTGCCGTTGGGCGCGGTGGTTGCTGACGACTTCACCAAGATGAGCGATACGGAATCTAGAGTGTAGGAACCTCCGGCGACGTCGAAGAAGTGTGCTATCCGCCGGTCGCTTTTATCGGGATCCCACCATGCAGTGATTGTGGTGCCGTACCACAGTTCGTGAGATCCATCGGGCTCTAGGTTGCTAAACAGAACGTCTGCCTTCGCACCAGCCGAAGACAGCAGAACGGCTATGACAATGACGCCGAAGAATGTTGTCTGACGCATTGTGCCCCCAGGTTGTGTAGAGCCTTCAATGATGGCAATTGTACCTCAATCCGATGTCGATCGTGGGCACGATCGTTTCCCGTCAGCAGAGGTTGGACATTCGAGTGAGCTAGTCTAATCGCCACTACACGGTGTTAATCGTCCTAAGGAGCCTCTGTGATCACCGAAAAGCGGAGAAAGCTGATTCAGCTCTGGCTCCGGTTCTGATTTCGCCAGCCAAAACGCTGCTCACCTGGGCGACCGTGGGCCATGGGTACCTACTAGGCATGGCTCAGTGATGGCGTAGTTGGGCCGCGCTGGCAAACTGGCGGCGAAGCTTGAGTCAGGGGAATCCAGCTCCCGGATGATCCGCAGCGGCATCTGATCGACGATTCTTGAATCCGCGCCATCGCGATCAGAGCATCACGGTGCGAGCACTCTCTACACAGCGCAAAGTTCGACGGCTGCGGGGGTAGGCAGCTGGAACAAAGTAAGCGCTCAGCCAACCGCGTCCGATCTCACCGCTGCCTGATGACCTCGCGATCGATGTTCTGCGGCAGTAGCGCGTCGAGTTGCTCGACCAGGGTGACACTCGGTAGCCGCTCGAAGAGATACGCGAGATACGCTCCTCCACCGAATTCACATCATTGACTCCGTCAAGTGTTGCGATGAACATTAGAGACCGACGGGCACTTCCAGGTTGAACATTGGGCAGAGTACAGGCAAATTCAATACTCGTTGATATCAGGTCCATCCCCGGTCTTCTTTTGAAACACGTTCCTAATTAGACCGATCGAAACCAGCGACAGACCAGCGAACCCGAACACGATTTGACGCCAGGTGTCGAAGAACACGAAGTCGCCCGACATTCCGTTCTGCTGAATCCACAGTAACCCCGCAACGATAAGCGCGGCTACTCCGGCAGATAGAACGAAGAAGTCCATGCCGATCAAGAGATCTGCGACTACTAACACAATTGCCAAGATGACCCACACCTCAGGGAGGGCTAGCCAGAGAAACAATGAGCTTTCCGATTCCATCACACGCTCCCCCGGGTCCCCTCAAGCAGAACCTGGAGTGTGCCAATGGCTCTCGTAATATCCGTAGGAATAACTAGCGTCTTAGCATTATTCGACGAGGCGACAGCGCCGAGTGCCTCGACTTGGCGTTTCATGATTTCGAAATCAACCGCTGGCTGGCCATTCTCCAGTATCGCGCGGGCGACGACACGGGTTTGTTCAGCATCGGCCTGAGCCTTCGCCGTAACCGCATAGGCATCTGCATCCGCCGATATACGGACGGCCTCTGCCGTCTTCTTAGCTTCATAGAGCTTGGCATCGGCGGACAATTCAACGGAGCGCTTCTCTCCCTCAGCCCTGGCTATAACAGCACGCCGTTCCCGCTCGGCGTTCAATTGCTGGCGCTGGGCTTCCTTCGTTCGGTCGTCAATGACCACATCCGTGATCGCGGTCGAAGTAATCTCCAAGCCCCACTCCTCGGCCTTCGCCTGGAGGCTCTGGCCGATTTCCTCGTTCATCGACTCGCGAGATGATTGCAACTCATCCAATTCCAGATGGCCAGCTGCCGACCGCACAATTGCCGAAGACTCGGTATGCAATGCTTGGTCAACATTGCGAATGCGATACACAGAGCGGGCGGCATCGAGGACGCG
>JAAESQ010001036.1 GCA_024229275.1 bacterium
CGCGTACTACCGCGACTGGCTCGGCGACCGGGCGGGCACTCGTTCCGAGGATGCCATCTTTGTTGTCCGGGCTTCTGACGGGGCCGGCTACCTGGGCTGAGGCAGACCAGCGAGGTTCGCAAACCCCTCAGCATCACCACGCGATGCATGGTGGAAGTGAAGAACACCTCTCTCTAGCCCATTTTCCGCAGTAGCAGGCCAACGAGGCTTCGATTTGTGGAGGAGCGGGGTATAAGTTGTTTTCGCGCTTTGTGTGTTTGTCGATTTGAGGTGTAGTGCAGACCGCCCCCTTGTCCTTTTCCCGATGTTGTGGGATCATGGGTTCACGTTGGAGGTACGTGGACAAATGTTTCTCAGACGTCATTGCC
The DNA here is from genome assembly GCA_024229275.1 of bacterium. Lineage (GTDB taxonomy): Bacteria > Acidobacteriota > Thermoanaerobaculia > Thermoanaerobaculales > Sulfomarinibacteraceae > JAAESQ01. Next base: position 369 of record JAAESQ010001036.1, read on the forward strand.
GTAAGAAAAGCGATGAGACCTACGAGTACTGGACGCTGGTGGAGTCGGTACGAACCAAACAGGGACCTCGCCAACGAATCGTGGCGACGTTGGGCAAGTTGCCGGGGCTGGAAACCGAAGCACGAGTTGGTTGGGAGCATATCCGGGATGTCCTTGATGGTCGGCTGTGTCAACGAGATTTGCTGGAGGCGAAGTCAAACCCGCCGCAGTGGGCGACGGTGGATACGTCGCGAACGCGGGTGGAACGGCTGCGTCGGTTTGGCGAGGTGTATCTGGGCCTGGCGTTGTGGCGACGCCTGAAGTTGGACGCCTTTTTCGACGATGCAATGGAGGCGGGTCGCGAGGAGATCGCGTGGGGCACGATGGCCTGCATCCTTACACTGGCCCGTTTTTGCGCGCCGTCATCGGAGTTGCAGATTGCGGATTTCTGGTACGGAAAAACCGCCTTGGATGACTTGCTGAATGTGTCGCCGGACAAGGTGAACGATGACCGACTCTATCGAGCATTGGATGCGTTGTTGCCGCACAAAGACGCGCTGTTCGGCCATTTTCAGAAAGTGTACGGCGAGCTGTTCGGAACCTCGTTCGACATCCTTCTTTACGATATCACCTCGACCTATTTTGAGGGACAGGCCCAAGGCAACCCACAGGCGCAACGCGGCTACTCCCGTGACAGCCGTCCCGATTGCGTTCAGGTTTGTATCGGTCTGGTGGTGACACCCGAAGGCCTTCCGCTGGCCTACGAAGTGTTTGATGGCAATCGCACCGACGTGACCACGGTCGATGAAATCGTTGAGATGATGCGCGAGAAGTACGGGCATGAGCGGCGTACCTGGGTGATGGATCGCGGCATGGTCAGCGAGGACAATCTTGAGATGCTCAGGGACAGCAAAGCCAAGTACCTTGTGGGCACGCCGAAAAGTATGCTCAAACACTTCGAGCAAGACCTTGTTGAGCAAGACTGGGAACAGGTCCAAGCCGACGTTGAAGTAAAGCTACGTCCCTCTCCTGACGGCGAAAACGAAACCTTCGTGCTTTGCCGTTCACGCGGTCGCATCGAAAAAGAGCGAGCCATGCGCGAGAAGCAGCGAGTGCGTCTTGAAGCCGAGCTGAACAAACTCAAGGCACGCATCGATGCAGACAAACGTACGTTGCGCAACCGCAGTACAGCCGAACGCCGCGTCGGGCGACTCTTCCAGAAATGCTCCCGTGCCGCACGCTTCTTTCAGATCGACATCAGCGAACGCGACGACCCAACCCACAAGAGCGGCAAACGCTTGGCCATCAGCATCGAACAAAAAGATGAGCACCGCGAGTGGGCCGAACTCTCCGACGGATGCTACTTGTTGCGCACCAACCTTCAAGGACAAGACGCAACGACACTCTGGAAGACCTACATCGGTCTGACCCAAATCGAAGACAGCTTCCGCATCAGCAAACACGACCTCGGCCTACGGCCTCTCTATCACCAAAAACCAGAACGCACCCAGGCTCACATTCTCGTATGCTTCCTCGCCCTGGTGTTATGGCGCACACTTCAGCAGTGGATGCACGGTTGCGGCCTGGGAGACGCGCCACGAAAACTGCTCGAAGAAATGGCTGAAATCCGCTCCCTCGATGTGGTGCTCTCCACCGGTGCGGGCAAAGATATTCGCCTACGCACCGTCAGCCGACCCGAAGAACACCTCGCCATCCTGCTCCAGAAACTCGAACTGCCGCTTCCCTATAAACCAAAGTCGATCTGAAATGTAGTGCAGACTTCCGGGGATAATCCCTGAGTTTCCTAAGAAACACGGAGAGCATGTCGCGTAACTGCGGAAGATGGGTTAGACTGGCCCTGCTCCTCGGGACTGTGCTCACCGCCGTCATCACAGCACAGGCGGAGGCGATCTATCCCGTTGAGCAAATGA
>JAAESQ010001037.1 GCA_024229275.1 bacterium
CGGGAATCAGCTCTCGCCAGTTTTCTCGACTTGGCTTTTCAGTCGAAGTGACCATAAGCCTGTAGTTTGGTGCGTTCCAATCCGTGTGGATCAGAATCGTCTCGTCGACGATGTCGACTCTATACTCGAAGTCCATTCCCGACGCGATCTCTTGCGAATCAGAGTCGTTCCCAATCTCCTTCAGCCACAACTCGTCCATGTTGAACTTGGACTTGCGCAGAACCAGATAGCGTCCATCCTCACTGACCGACACACTGTGGAAGAGTTCTTTGACTTCGTCGTCAAAAAAGATCAGCTCATCTTCCTTAGCATCGGTGCCGAGGCGGTGGAAGTAGACCCGATACCAGTAGAAGTGCTCGTCCTCTGCAACTTCGTCCTCGAGTGGGTTAGCTGTGTAGAAAAAGCCTGAGTTATCGTGCAGCCAACTCACACGGCGATGTTTCCACCCACGCAGGGTATCTGGCAGCACCTCGAGTGTGTCGAGATTCATGATCTGGGTCAGTCGGCTTTCCTCCCCGGCGTGGGCGGTGCTGAAGGTTGCCCACTTGCAGTCTGGAGAAGGATCAAAACTGACCAGCGTATCGAGTTCATCCCATGTGTTTGGGTCAATGAGGACGTGCCCATCTCCGGCGATGCTCTCTCTCATATTGAAGACCCGTTTGTCCTGCTCCGCTCGCCGGGTGCGGTAGATGACTCTTTCACTGAGGAGGCATGGGTTCGGCACGGACTCGTCGTCGAAGCGCCACAGGTGTTGAAATCGGTCATAGAGCCAAGCCCGCTGTTCGAGTCCGTCGGTGTAGTCGCTGTAGGCGGCCAACTTCGCCTCGGTCCATGCTTGAACCTCGTCGGAATCGCCATCCTCAAGCCAGCGGTATGGATCGGCTACCTCGACTCCGTGAATGGTGTCCACGACGTCATCGCGACGGGTCAGTTCGTCCGGGGCAACTGGAGTGCACGCCACAGCTAGCACGACAGCCAGCAAAAGCGTGAAAGGCCGAATGGACGATGCAGTCATGAAGCTTCCTTCCAAGGACACAAGCGGCCAAGCCGCAGACAACCGAGGAGATCATACGATGAAAAGTATCCAGAGGGGAACTCCTACTACTTTTCTTTACGTTTCCTTAGGAAGTACGCGTTCTAGCACATTCGCGACCTCGTCAAGTTGGTCCTCCGAGATTGTCAGAGGAGGGAGAAGTCTCAGTACAGTCTTGCTGGCCTGGAGAGCCAAGATGCCCTCATCGGCGAGGCGATCGAGGAAGGGTCGTACCTGAGTTCTCAAGTCGATTCCTACCATGAGGCCGAGGCCGCGAATATCGCGTATCAGAGGAGATCGGATTTCGCGTAAACGGTCGAAGAGGCGAAGTCCCTTTGACGCAACCTGTGTGTCGAGCTCGGACTCCTGCATAG
>JAAESQ010001038.1 GCA_024229275.1 bacterium
GAGGGCCTGGGGAAGCGGGTGGAGAAATGAGGAAATTCAGAGTTAAATCAGTCGGTTAATAGTGAATAAGGGCTCGATTCGAGGTATAATCAAGGTTCTGTAAGCCAATGATTTACCAACAAAAAGAGCCCTTACTCGATGTCTATCTTACGCACCCTCGCGAACGATTTCCAAACCCTGTTTCCGGCTACCAATAGGGGCCAAGAGCGCTTCCGTTGGTTGATCCTCACGTTGCAAGCCATCCTCGTTCCGATCACGGCCTCGCGCACCTCCAATCTGCTGCGTGCCATCGAGACGCTGTTCGGTGTGAGCATCGCCGAGTGGCGCTACTATACCTTCATGGCCTCGGTGAAGCTGCCCCGGGAGCGGATGTGGGAGATTCTCTGGCGGGCCATCCCCAGCCCGCTGTGCGACGGGCGGTTGCTGCTGGGGCTCGACGATTCGATCAACCCGAAGACGGGAAAGAAGATCTTCGCCTGCCAGAGGACGTTCGATCATGCGGCCAAGACCAACCAGACAC
>JAAESQ010001039.1 GCA_024229275.1 bacterium
AAGGGCCTGCTCGCGAATCACGGTGTACGAGTCAGTACGATTCCGAAGGACCTCAAGCCATGGCTCGAAAAACAGCGTCTTTGGGATGGATCCCCGCTTCCCCACGGCGTTGCCGTGCGAATACTGCTCGAGTTTGACCGCCTCCGTTTCATCCGTTCCCAGATCCTCGCCGTTGAATTGCAGCGTCGCCGCATGCTCGCCGAGCGGAATACCAGCCACGCCCAGGTCGCTCACAAACTCCACCGCCTCGGCGCCATCGGTGTGAACGGCGCCTGGACCTTCTCGACTGAGCTCTTCGCCACAAGAAAATTCAGAAACCGCAAACAGGTCGGATCGCTCGTTGGGCTCACTCCCACACCCTCCGACAGCGGCACCTGTGAGCGAGAGCTGGGGATCGACAAAGCAGGCAACAAATGGGTCCGCGGCATGGCCGTCGAAATCGCTTGGGCATGGCTTCGGTTCCAACCCCGATCAGCCCTCAGCCTCTGGTATCAACGACGCTTCGGCGCCGGCTCCAAACGCTTGCGAAAGATCGGAATCGTCGCTCTCGCCAGGAAATTGCTCATCGCGCTCTGGCACTGGACAGAACACGACGTCCTTCCAGAAGGCGCCACCCTCAAGAACTGATTCAATGTTGTCACTCAACCAGATCGTCCACGCCCCATGAGTTACCTACCGGGTGCGAGCTGCTCGTTACACTGCCTGGTCGCCTTGTGCGACCGCTTGTTAGATTGGGCGCTCGCTCCTGGCTTCCCTCAGTCCGCCTCATGGCGAACGCAGGATGTTGTGCTCGGCGCTGCCGACACGGATAGAAGGTCGTCGAGGCGATTCACTCGCCCGAACCTCATCGGAAGCCGCCCGGTCTCTACTCGTCATTCATGGGGCTTGACAGAAGGAGGAAATACATAGAAGGCAGCGTGGCCTTTATTTTCATACATTTAGACAAACCCAACCTCCAAATCTACTACGAACGACAACTATTCCGGGGAGCGTTCTCTATTTCGCTGCCAGTCCTCAAAACGGGTAATCCAATCAGGCGATGACGGCGCTTCGTAGTTGTCGGGAAGAAGCAAATGAAGGTCTGAGACTTGCAAGACATACGTGCGAGCTATTAGGTCACCTATGCGTTGACGCGCCGGCGTGTAGCCTGCAACCACACCAGCGATCGCACCACCGAAAACGACCGGATTTGCCTCAACGAATCTCAGCGCGGTCCTGATGACCGCTTTGCCTATCCCGGGATGCCTTCCTTTCGAATCAACCACCCGGGTGCGAGTGACCCATCGACCGAGAGTGCAACCCCAGTTTCCCTCAAGAATGATGAAATAGGCGGATGCGATGACTACACCAGCGATCAGCGAAAGATGCTGACCTTCGGGTAAAGGAATTGACGCT
>JAAESQ010001040.1 GCA_024229275.1 bacterium
GTACATTCTCGGCGAAAGCTACGGCACAACGCGATCCGCGTTGCTCGCGCGTCATCTCCAGCGTGCCAACATCGACCTTAACGGCGTTGTACTCGTGTCATCGGTTCTCGACTTCAGGACCATTCGATTCAGCGAGGGCGGCATCATTCCCCACGTCGTTTTCTTGCCGAGTTTCGCGCTAGTTGCCTCTTATCTCGACGCCCTTCCCGGCGGCCAGCCAACCGATACTGACGCATTCATGAAGGAAGTCGAGCGATGGGCGGTCACCGAATACGCTGCAGCCCTCATGGCTGGAAGCGCGATTGACCCCGCAGTACGGGCTGAAGTCATTGATCAAATGCATCGCTACACCGGTCTCAGTCCGGACTTCCTCGACAAGGCGCACATGCGAGTCTCTGCACCTCAGTTTGAAAAGGAACTTCTTCGCGACAAGGGTCTGGTCGTCGGAAGACTCGACGCAAGATTCACCGGTCCAACAGGTGATTTGCTCGAGACCCGGCCATCACACGACCCACAATCGACCGCCATTTCCTCGGCCTATACCTCAGCGTTCAACTCTTACCTCCGTAGCGAACTCGGTTATGACGGTGAGCGCGAATACGTCCCCAGTGGCCGGGCACGTCCCTGGAACTGGAAACGAGAGACCAATAGCCGTTGGTCGATGATCAGCATGCCCAACGTGGCTCCCGATCTTGCCGAGGCATTGACAAGAAATCCCAATCTTGAGGTGCTGCTTGTCAATGGGATCTACGACCTTGCCACGCCCTACTTCGCAGCCGTATGGACGATGGACAACCTCAACCTGCCTCCCGACCTGCGCGACAACATTCAGCGAGCAGATTTTGCTGCCGGCCACATGATGTACGTCGAGCA
>JAAESQ010001041.1 GCA_024229275.1 bacterium
CAGCTTCGGTCTCGCTCTCTTCCTCCTCGAGACTCGTGATTTTTGCTAGGTACTCGTCTCGCATCTCCGGCAAGGTCGCCGGAGGCTCAATCCGATACTCGAGGTACTGGTCCAGCGTCTCGAGCACCATCAGCGATGTGTGAGGTGTCACCAATCCGTGCTGTCGACCGAGTGCGAGAATCGCTGCGCGATTCTCATCCAGAAACACAGAGAGATCGTCGACCTGGCTCTGAGCCCAGAATCGTTTGACCATTCCTGTTCCCAGCGCACCGTTGATAGTCACATCAACTGCCCGCATTACTCGACCATCAAGACCGTATTCAAGCCGCAACTTGCCATGCTGCCCTTTGAGCAATCCACTCACCAGTGTAGTACCAAGGATCGGCCTACCGGTGGGCGCCGAGATGTTGTCGATACCACCCTCAACGACCTGGACGTCAAGAAGTGTGAACGGGATATACGCAAAGCCTTCCGCCACTCTTGATGCTGGCAGTTGCGCCAAATTCGCGTAGAAGCCCCCACTCGACTCGGCGAGGTACTGGAGGATCCGGTGTTCGGCCATTTGACTCGCTGAAACGGCAAAAACCGGTGTCTCGGATGCAGGGAGCAGTGACGCCCCAAGAGTTGCTCGACCGTCAGTGACTAAGATGATTGCATCAGCGTCGAACTCGTCCAGCTCACCGAGAGTGTCCCACCTTGTTGCACCGTCATACGGCGTAGAGGCCAGGGAATCAAGAAGCTCTTGGTTTCTTCCTCTGCGAAGCCTGAACTTCTTCGGCTCTTCAGGGTGGTCGCGAAAGACTGTCAACAAGACCTCGCGTGGCCTCCATTGACTGAGGACGCTCTCCAGCAGGTCGATCACAGCCGCGTGGTCGGAGTCGACACGACTGAAGGAAGCATCCCAGAGGATCGCGATTCGGTTGGGCGCGGACCTCCTCCGCCGCGTCACCAAGTCGGTCTCCAAGACATTGGCGATCGCAAAGGCATGCTCCCCATTGCCATACTCATCAACCATCACAGTCGTCGCGCTTGGGAAGAAGCTGGTCAGCTCGAGGTCCTGTGCCGGACGAATCTCCTCTGACTGGACAGTCAAAGTGTGACGCTTGCCCTCACCCACGAAACTCAGTTCTGTGAACGGATGGCTTTGTACGATCGGGGGCATTTCTGCGCCGTGAACCTCGACCTCCACTTTCAGCCTTTCTAGCGAAGGGAGATGGGCCAAAGGAAGTGTGTACGATGCGCGCCCATCATCTATCTGAAGATCCGAGACGTACTGAACCTTGATGAGGCGCCATGATTCGCCAAGGATGGGATAGACACGAGTTCGAAAGAGGCTTCCGCCAAGCCACTCCACCAATCCAGGATCGACTCTCTTTCTTGACTCACGCTCAAAGACGATCCTGGCCTTGTGCTTCTCGACTGCCACCCCGTCTACCATCACACCTTCAACATCTAGGCCATATCCAGAGACCGTCGCCCCTTCGGGAAGCGCGAACACCAACTCCCCGGCGAGTTCACGCGAGTCAGAGTTGAAGAAGCTCATGAGAATAGTGGTTTCTGCCAGGAAGCCGTGAATCCGGACCGTAGCCTCGTAGCTTTCAAGCCTCACGGCTACTGAAGTCTCATCTTCCGTCTCACCAAGAAGGACGGGCGCCGGCGGCAAACCGGATACCTCAACAGTCTGAGCACTGACAAGAGTGGCTACACCAAGAAAAACAACGGCCAGTATCTCTGTTCGCATATTGTTCGCCTCTCCCGATCTGCACATGGGCTGACTTAAAACAGATCTGGTCGAATTCGTACTGTCTCCAGGATAACAACTTCAGACATAGAACCTAGTTGTCTATGAATGGATCACTCAACCAAGTGCCGGTTGCATGGGACGGTGTTTGTCCTCACACTACGTTATCCATAAGTCGCTCGCCTTCGGCCCAGTCCAAAACCTCCTACTCCAACCGCTCGCGGAAAGGGACGAGGTCGGGGACAACATGTAGAAGTATGGGGATGCATACGTGAAATATGAAATACAGACTCGGCCACAAGAGACCCTCACTACCTGCACTTGTTGAGAAGCAGCGGTTCACAGATATGCGGTACTGCGAAACGAATGGACCTAAGCCATTCCCGGCCAGGCCGGTAGACTTCGGATCTTGGAACTCAGCACCGATGCCAATGTCGTTCAATCGGATGTGATCTTTACTCGACGAACAGTGGTTTCCCCAGTTACAGTAGCGGTCATGAACGAACAGGCAGGCAGAGACTCGGAAGCGCCTCAGCCTTGCGATCAATGTGGTGTCGCGAATCGGCCAGGCATCAGTTTTTGCGGCGGATGTGGAGCACTGATTTCAGATCCGTTGAAACTCAACCGTGACGAACTTTTTCGCCGTCCCATGCTCATTACCACTCTGGCCGCTACACATTTTGTATTCGGCGCCTTGATGATTCTGCTGGGAACCCTCGTGATGCTGCAGGGAAGCCGAATTCCTGCCGCCCCTGTGTTCGTACTCGCGCTCATCGGCATTGGTCTTGGGCATCTTGTCTGCGGTCGTGACCTCTGGAAGGTTCGGCCGGGTGGGCGCGTCGGCGCGATGGTCTTTGCGGGCTTATGGTTGATCGCTTTTCCCATCGGGACGGTCGTTGGGGCAGCGGTGCTCGTTTACCTGACGCGCCCGTTGATGCGGCTGTTGTTCTCTGGGCTGCAACCGGAGGCGATGGCGGCTGAAGATGTGGCGCGTCTGCACATTGCCTCGAAGACCGGCTCTTCTGGAGGAATAGCGGCAGTAGTGACAGTTGCTGCGGTGTTGATGCTTGCAATTCCAACAACTGGGATTATTGCAGCAATCGCCATCCCAAATATCCTCAATTCGATCAATCAAGGGCGGTGCAGCCGCGCGGTCGACGATCTGCGATCGATATCCGATGCAATCGACACCTACCATCGCGGGACCCTACCGATCGGCGTCGAGACCATCGATGACCTGCAATCCGAACTTCCAGAAAACGTCGTGCTTCCAACACACGATGGATGGGGTCGCCCCTATATAGTCGAGAGCGTAGAGGATGGCTACCGCGTATTCTCCTACGGTCGTGATGGGAAACCTGGACCTGAACCACCGAATGAGAGCTTCGATTCGGATCTCGTGATCGAGAACAGGCTCAATATGCTTGACCGACCAGCCAGTGAGTAAGAAACCTAGTCTGAGTAGTAAGGATGTACAACAATGCAGGAAGCGCGCCCTGACGCCGAGGTACTTGGAATCGACAATGTCCCCCTTGAACTACCGATTGCGGGGCTCGGGAATCGCGTACTCGCTGCTTTCCTTGACTATTTCCTCCTTACGATCGTTGTGGCCCTGTTGTCAGTTGCCTTGTTCGCAGTTGCAGCTGTACTCGAGCTAGGTGTCTGGGCTTTAGTTGCCTGGTTGGTCCTTTCGTTCCTGTTGACTTGGGGGCTGTTTGCGGGAGTGGAGATCTCGATGGATGGCCAGACCCCAGGCAAACGCGTCCTGGAGCTTCGTGTGGTTTCGGAGTACGGCAGTGCGGCAACGATGAGCTCCCTCGTGGTGCGAAATCTGCTCAGGATTGTCGATATGTGGGTAGGGATCGTGTTCATGGCGGCGGATCCCAAAGCTCGGCGTCTCGGAGACCGCCTCGCCGGTACAGTTGTGGTTCATGAGAGAAAACCAAGCACGCGACTCATTCTAGGGAGGACACCGGCTTCCTGGGGCACACGTGAGGTCGCTGTTGTCGAGGGATATGTCGATCGAGCGGACCTTCTCGAGCCTGATAGGGCGCGCTTATTGGCCAACCGTATTTTACTGTGGGTAGCTCGCGACGAGCCAACGATGCTTGATGAGGACAACCCAGATCTCGATCCTGTAGTAAGGGTCCGTTTGGCGTTCCGAGTCGAGAGCCTATAATGAACCTATCCCGATTTGTGACCCTGAAGCGCGAAAGTTGGAAGGACTTCGAGTCAAGCCTCGAAGAAGCTCGCGCCTTCCCTCGGCTGCTGAACCATGAACGCCTTGAGTCACTCGCATTTCAGTACCGTCGAATCCTCCATGATCATGCCTTGTGTTCAGCTCGTTACAAGGGATCCGCGGCTGCCGATCGCCTACGGGCTCTGGCCCTGGCCGGAACTCATTTCTTACACGTCGACCGACGCTCCCGCAGGATTTCGCTTGCTCAGATGCACTCCAGGTTCACGGCAGAGCTTGGCAATCAACGCCTCGAAACGATTGTGGCTTGCCTACTCTTCCTAACCGCCGGATTATTCGGATTGATGACGGCATCGGTGCATCCCGACCTTGGCCTACAGATCCTAGGCCCACAGCACGTTGCCGATCTACAGCGCGGGGAACTCTGGACCGATTCGTTGACCTCACTGGTGCCGCCGTCCGTATCGTCATCGTACATAGCGACGAACAACATGTCGGTGGCACTCGTCGCCTGGGTGGGAGGAGTCGCCGCCGGACTCGGGCCGCTCAATGTTTGCATTGTCAATGGCTACATGTTGGGTGCGATATTTGCGGTGACCCATCACTGGTCGATGGCACCAGATCTCGGCGAATTCGTAGCCGCCCACGGCCCGCTCGAAATCCTGCTGATTCTCGTTTCTGCGGGCGCAGGTCTACGCATTGCTCGGGCATTGATCGTTGCCGGAGACGGCCCGCGACCTGAAGCCATTCGATCGGCAGCTACCGGCTCGATGATCGTGGTGCTCGGGTGTCTTCCATGGTTTGTCCTCCTGGGCCTCATCGAAGGTCTGATCTCGCCCTCTCAAGACGTTGGCCTGGTATTCAAGGTCACTGTGGGATTGATTGTGATGGCGGCTTTTGTCGCGTTTGGAGTCACCGGCCGGATGGAGAATACCGATGAATCACGAGCCTAAAATCGTGTTGATACGACGCAAACCGCTGCGAGACATCCTCGACGAAGCAATGAGGCTGACGCGAAAGAATATTGTGCAAATGCTGCCTGCAGTCGCCATACCGATTTCGGTGTTCACTGTGATTTTTTCCATCAGCCAAATTGCGGTCTCACCAACTCCAAATGGTTCGAATCCGTTCGACGGATCAAATTTCGGTCTTCTGATGCTCTTTTTTTTGGGTGGTTTCGTGCTCTACATGGCAGCCACTTTAATCGCCAACACCGCTCTCCTCGGAGCAGTGGTTTGGCGAACCGTCGGTGAGCCCAGATCAATGAGCCAAGCTTGGCTATGGGCTCTCACGCCAAAAGTACTGGGGACATCTTTTCTCGTCGCCCTGCTTTGTATCATCGGCTTCCTGTTCTGCTTCCTCCCGGGCATTCTGTTTGCCGTAATCTTCGGACTCGCTCTTGTGGTGGTCGCTGCAGAGGGGATTTTCGGCACCGGAGCCCTGAAACGTTCACGTGACCTCATCAATCACAATCCAGAGCGCAGAGCAGCCACCCACCCAGCCGGCAAGGTTTTCGTCATCATGTTTGTCGGCTACCTGCTTTCGTATCTTGCCAGCATGGTCGTCCAGGCGCCTCTAGCAATCGTGCAGCAATTCTTGACCTTTCGGTCAATGGCGAATATCCAAGCTGACGGAGGAACAACAATTCCAACCGCCATATGGTGGCTGCAGGTGCCACAGGGCGTGCTTGGCGCATTTGCTACAGAAGCGGTGGCCCTCTACGTTTTCTTTGCCACAACCTTGCTCTATCTTGACCTTCGCGGAACCAAAGAGGGTGAAGACCTCGAAACTGAAATGGACGCATTGGGAGTACCACGTCCAACCACTGAATCCGACCACCAATGATCGAATCCTTAATCCGACTCATCACTCTTGTTCTCGTATTGGCCACGCCATCAATCAGTTTCTGTGTGCCCGAGGGATCAGTCACTGATCTACAGCACATACCAGCTGACCACGCGGCCATAAGGACACTACTTGAAGAGAGTGATGTGAATCAAAGGCCTCCTACACCTTCGCCGGTGGCGTGGTTCGAGTTGCTGACGCGCCTCGCTACTAACTGGGTAGCCGATCAGCTTCCTGACGATGCACCCTTTCTCAGGACAGTCCTGCTTGTCGCGATGTGGACAGTCGTTGGCATTGTCTTGGTGCTGGTAATTCTTGCCGCCGTAGTTGTCTTCAGATCCATTCGCCGCAAGCCAGTCCATCTTTCAAACGCCGGGTCGAATTACCGGTCCATAGATGAACCGGCTACAGATCCCGATGTAAGAACGCCGGAGAGCTGCTGGCGCCAGTTCGAGCAAGCGCTCACCCAGGGAAATTCTCGTGAAGCTACGATCGCCCTGTGGTGGTGGCTTGCCATCACAGTGGCAGGAGAAGCAGTGGAGGAATCGTGGACGTCCAGAGATCTCATCCGTCATAGCGGTAGGCGCCAAGACCTGGCCGCCTCGCTGGCTTGCTTGGATGCTGTAGCTTACGGCGGCACAACAGTTGACGAAATGACGATTCGCTCCATTGCGTCACAGCTCACGGACGTCCTATGAGGAAGTGGCATCTGTGGATCGCTATTCTGATTGTTTTTGCTGCAACGTTCACCATTGTTGTCTCCGGCGGAAGCAGCGCAGCCGGCCCATCGACCCTGTCTCGCGGTAGATCTGGCTGGAAAGGGGTCGCCCTGTGGTTCGAAGCCCAAGGCCGACGTGTTCAAATCGTTGATCGATCTTTTGACGACGTGTTCGAGAATCAGTTGCCTTCCGTCCTGGTAGTCAGCTTCCCAGCTGCCGGATGGTATGAACAGAAAGAACTGGAGGCAGTAACCGAGATGCTCCGGGATGGAGCATGTGTAGTTTATGCATCCTCTAACGGCCACCCGAGTCCAGCCGAGATGCAGTTTGCCGAACATTTGGGATTCTCAACCAGACGTGCTGAAGTAAACCCTCCCCTCCTGCCGTGGGAATGGTACCGCTGGGCACAACAGGTCGAGCAGCTGTCACCCGTGCAACCGTGGCCGGGTGAAGTTGTTACCGTACCGAATTCCGAATGGCGGATGGTTGCGCCAGACAATGCGACGGTTCTGTACAACTGGTCGGACGGGACACCTGCGGCATGGTTGAACCAATACGGCAATGGAACCGTGGTTGTCGTACCAAGTGCTGCTTTCTCGAATCCATTCCTGGGCGATACCGGCAACGCCGACCTTCTGCAAAGCCTTGCCCAAACCTATCCCGGCCCATGGTTCTTCGACGAGCTTCGCCATGGAGTCATCCACCCTTCAGCAATCTCAAGCTCACAAGACTCCTGGGCTATTGACGGTTTGCTCCTACATCTTCTAGTGCTATACGGCGTCGTGATTCTGGCTCTTGCCAGAAGATTCGGCCCGGCTTGGCAACCCAACCGGTCTACTGGCAGCTCGACGGCGTCGTTCCTCCTCTCTATGGCTCGACTCCACCGTCGCCTTGGCCACCACCAAGAGGCGGCACAACTGCTCATCGCGCGCTCCTCTCAAATCGATCCCAATCTCGAAACTCCCGCCATCGACCACCCTGTCAGCAACGACGCTGCGCTCGTCGAGTTGTCTCAGCGTCTTTCGAAGGAGAGATCATGATCACATTCACCGAAAGCGCCCACACCGTGCTCGATGCAATCGATGGTTGCCTGTTCGGAGAAAGGGACGCCGCCGAGATCCTGATGGCATCATACATGGCAGGCGGACACACTCTAATCAACGGTGTGCCTGGAGTCGGTAAGACACTTCTTGCAAAGACCTTTGCCGCCACCCTCGGCCTCGATTTCGCCCGCGTGCAATTCACTCCGGATCTGATGCCGGCAGATGTCACCGGTGTGAACATTTTCGATACGTCGACAGGGAAGTTTCGCCTGGTTCGTGGCCCGATTTTCACCCAAATCCTGATGGCTGATGAGATCAACCGAACCCCACCAAAAACACAGGCTGCCCTGCTCGAGGCTATGCAAGAGAGACAGGTCACCATTGACGGAGAGAGCCAGAAGCTCAACGAGCTCTTTACCGTCATCGCAACTCAAAACCCGGTCGAGTTCGAGGGTACTTACCCCTTGCCAGAGGCCCAGCTGGACCGTTTTTTAGTTCGTGTCGAGATGAGGGCGCCAGCACCAGATGCAGAGGTAGAAATGCTCCGCAAAGCCGCAGAAGGTACTTTGGTGGGCTGGTCTACTGATCAGTTGCCCTCTCCGATCGTCGACCCCGACGTTGCAAAGGCACTGCGCTCAGCCTCGGTGTCCATCCATGCGGAGAGCAAGGTCCTGGAATATCTGCAGCGACTCGCGGCCGACGTTCGTCAGTCGCCTCATGTCGAACTCGGCATCAGCCCTCGAGGGTGCCTGGCGTTACTCGAGATGGGACGGGCCTTTGCGTGTCTCGCTGGTCGGGACTTCTTAACGCCGGACGACATCAAACGAGCGCTGAGACCAACTTGGACCCATCGTCTGCTGTTGACACCCGAGTCGGAGCTCGAAGGCACGACGGTCCTAAGCGTATTGACGGCGGCCACTGAGAAGGTGGAGGTTCCCCACTGATCCCTGCACGACGTTTGTTCATACTGCTCTGCCTGGCAACTCTCGCCGTAGCCGTTGCCCCAGTGGTGCCAGTTCTTACAGTGTTTGCATTGGTGGCGGATGCCTTATTGCTCGGTGCGGCATGGTGGGACTCGCGCCGGGCAGCGGCTTTGTCCCTTGAGGCCGAGAGAACCTGGCCTCCGTTGCTTACCCAAGGCTCGAAAGCGATCGTGGAGCTGCGTATTAGCAACCCTGGCCAACGCACTCTCACAGTCCAGCTCCGTGAGAGCTTGCACGCAGCCATAGCAGCAAGCCCAGAGCATCGCACGGTCGCTATCGACGCACATACAGTCTGCGTATGGCCCTTGGCCCTAGATCCTCGGGTTCGAGGTTTGCACGAGGCTGGTCCCCTCGTCGCCCGCGTTCTTGGACCGTGGGGTCTCTCCTGGTCACAGCGCGTGCTGATCACTCCGGAATCAGTGCGTGTTTATCCACAGATTCGCTGGCAGGGCCGAGCCGGACGCCTGCTCTCGATGGCTCACCGCCACCAGCTCGGAGCGGTGCCCCTGCACTCACGAGGCGTCGGTGGTGAACCGTACGCGCTACGCGAATACCTACCCGGTGATCCGCTACACCTCATACACTGGAAGGCTACCGCACGTCATGGGAAACCAGTCACCCGGGAGCAAACTCAGGAGGCCCAAGGACGCCTAGTTGTTCTCCTCGATTGCGGACGATCAATGACGTCAACGAATCATGGACGGTCAAAGCTCGATCACGCGCTAGCTGCAGCACTGGCCCTTGCTCGGGTAGCTTCTTCCCGCGGTGACCGCACAAGCATCGCCGCGCTAGCTGATCGCCCGTTGCGAACGGTACGAGTCAGGGGTGGCAGTCTTGGCCTCAGCATTGCCTACCGCCGACTGTATGACCTCAAGGCAGAGCTCGTCGAACCAGCATATGATCTTGTACCAGAAATTGTCAGTGCACTTGAGCCGCGAAGGGCCACAGTCGTGGTGCTCACCTCAGTAGTCGATCTGGCCGCGGCCGAGTTACTGACAACGTCAATGCTGGCCATTGGTTTGCGGCATCGACCACTTCTCGTCAACCTCGAAGATCCGGAGCTGGTTGACCTCGCTTTGGATTCGCCAGCTGACGCCGATCACGTTTTCGCAAAAGTCGCTGCCATGGAGATTCTGCTCGAGAATGGAAGGATCACACGACAACTACGGCGTCGCGGAGTACGCTCTGTCACTGCTCCGGCCGACAAGCTGGCACTGACTACGATGGACGCCTATCTGGAAATAGCCGCCGCCAGACGATGACTTGCCAGCGGCCAACATCGGCGCCTGATTCAAGAACCTTAGATGTTGCCTCCGGAACACGCGCCAGGCACCCGAGTTAGAGCGCTTCTCTCACGCCGGAGCCAGATTCCCTGGCCTAATTGCTACCCGCGTATTGGGATTTGCATCCGTAAGGGATCAGTTTCGGAAGAGCACCCCCTGTAGAGCCAGTGTATCCCTCGCGAATCTCCAGATGTATCCGTGTGATCCAATCATCGGCTGGAGAATGCCACTTTCCGGCCTGATGATGCAGGAATTCGTTGGGCTTTCTGCCCTCCAATCAACGAAACGACCAGACCACGACCGCTCGCTGACGAGGACGAGGAGAAGAGGATAGACGTGGGAAAAGAGAATACTAAACACGCACTCGGCCACGAAGAGATCTGGACCCCCTGCACTCGTCGAGGAGCAGCGACACATGGCTGTGGCAGGCCGCAAGGCGGACTGGCTACAGCCATTCGCTGGTCCCACGAGACGCGACGATCGTCCAACGATGGCCGCCACCCCACAGGTGAAGAAACAGAGTTCATTCCAAAGCCTACTCGATCTGTCAGGCAATCGTTCTGAAACAGAAGGACAAGAAGACCAGTTATCTTTGTTGAAGGGACAAGACTCAAGCACTATGCTTGAGACGAAGAGGAATGAGCCATGGTTGATTACAATCGACACATCGCAAGAGACCCCGCGATCTGCGGTGGAACACCGGTGATCAAAGGGACCCGCGTGACCCTTCGGACGGTCCTTGCCAGCCTGGCGGAAGGAGCCTCCGTACAGGACATCCTGGCCGATTTCCCCACCCTCACTGAAGAAGACGTGCGAGCGGTCATAGCCTTTGCCGCGGTATCGGCGGAAGAAGACATCCCTTTCAACCGATCCCGGTGGTCGCGTGAGAATCAAGCTCGACGAGAACATCCCAGCCCAACTTGTTAGCGCGCTTTCTGACCTTGGTCATGATGTCGATTCAGTCCCGATGGAATGTTTGCAGGGCAGCGTTGGTCGATTGCATCGTCGAAGTCTTCCGCAGCCAGGACGTTTCGAGCCTGAAGGGCTGTTTTGTTGTTCTGACCGAGCGGAAGATCCGAATCCGTCGGCCGGAGTCCAAATCCTAGCCATTTCTCCCAGTTGACGCACCTGCGGGAGCAAACAAAGTTTGCCAAGTTCGTCGGCCCTGGCACCATTTCTAATCGCCTCGAATCTCGGGTTAGACCAGTAGCAGCTCCTCAGAGAAGCTCTTCGCGGCGGGCTCTGGCCTCGTTTCTCATCTCCTTGAGGCGACCGTTGGTTTCAAGCTCGGTGAGAAGCTGATCGAGGTGGCCTTTGAGGTCGCTTCCCTCAGGAACTGCGATGCCGATGTTATCCACATCCGGGAGCGCGAATACAACCCCGAGGTTCTCCATCCCCGGCACGTTCTGGAATTGGTCGAGGCGATCGGGATGGAAGCTGTCGACAATTGCGTAGTCGGCGCGACCTTCGTCCAGCTCTGGGTAGTATTCCTCGACAAAGTCCACGAAGACGATGCTATTGTCATCTATTCCCATTGTGCCGAGGTGCTGATGGTGGCTGCTGTCTCGGCAGGCGACCGCGACTTTGCCGGCAAGGTCGCTCTCCGCTTGAATTCCACTGTCTTGGCGGACCACGACTACCTGGTAGGCGCGATCGTAGGGGATCGTGAAGTCGACGATCTCCTCGCGCTCAGGCGTGATCGAGAGCGTACTCGCCACCAGGTCGCCACTGCCGTTCAGGAGAGCCGGGATCAGCGGCGCATAGCCAGGTTCGTCGAGCGTCCGGATCTCGAGTACGACGCCGAGACGATCCGCAAACTCTTTCATCAGGGATACTTCGAGACCGATGAAGTCTTCGGCTGTGCCAACCCGCTGCGTCGCTCCGTGTTCGAGGTTAGGACTGACGCCGCTGCCCAACGTCGGGAAGCAGAGCATGATCAGTTTTCCCCGTTGCTGAATCACTTCTGTGGCAGATGGTTCATGGGTTCGTGAGCAGGATACGACGATGACGCCAATGACCACACAAAACAACAAACGAGAAGTATTGCGGTTCATAGTTCCTCACTTGCGGCGACGGATATTTGCGCCATTGACGCGGCCGCCGAGTCTTGCTGACATCATAACCTCATCGCGCAAGCCGATGTTGATCTGGGGTTCGATGAGCGGGAGGTTCGGCGGCCAAGAAATCCATCGGGTTTCCTGCCCTCGGCTTCGCGACACGGCACAGCCCCACCCCATCGTTTGCAGATCTTCGTGGTACGAACTTATCTGCGAATCTGACACGGGTCAGGCTTAGTGGTTCATCCCGGATACGCCAGTGCAGTCAGCCGGCGGATCAGGTCATCGTCAAACGCTCTCAACTGCTCGGCACTCACACCACCAGGCGGGTTGGCGTCGCTTCCGATCTCTACCTGCGACAGCACCCACGCAAGCTGGTCTAGCTTCCCAGCCAGAACGCACATGAGGTTTTGAACAGGAGGTCGCCGAGGCAGCAGAGACGGAACCCGCTCGAGTTATCACACTTGTCTCGGGCCTGGCTCCGGAACGGTTTCCCGCCCGTTCTCCCTCTCGTGACGATGCATCTTCGGGGATTCGGTCCCTGCGGCCAACAGACCGCGACCCTGTGCAGCACCTCCTCCTTGTCGCTCCCATCCTACGACAGTCACCTCAGAGCAAGAGTCACTGATGCCCTTTCCTGCCTTCCTCGGCGGCACGTCGCGGATGTTGCGGACACTACGAAGACCAACTCAGACCGACCACCTCCCAAGGTCCTGCCGCGAAGCGGCCTTCCACGCCGAGCGGAGTCTCGGCGGAGTCGTAGGATCTTGGAACCACCCAAACAGGGTCCTGTGAACTCACTGACTGAGTCAGGATCTTGGAATCTTGGTACCCACCGAAGTTTTATTGTACCTGGCACACGAAATTGAAACACGTGGCACCGGATTGTCCAACCGGCGACGGTCCGATACTGGCCGGCGCCGGCTCTATTTGAGTCGTTCAGCGAGCAATTTGGTAAATGTAGATAGTATCCCGTGGTAGAAAGGTTTCAGTTCTCACCAACTCATATCCAGACTCCTGGATGGTTTCGAGAATTTGCCTATTGGTCATGAAGGCCGGGTAGTGGGCACGTTCGTGGTGGGTGTTTCGTTCGACGATGACCACCGGCGCACCAGATTTCAGGTAGCCCTTGAGGTTGTTCATAAATCGGACCGGGCGTTCTAGACAGTGCAATACGTACACCATGACCACCATATCGAGATCATTCTCAGGGAATACTGGATCTTCGATTTCACCCATTACAGTGACAATGTTGGACACACCATCTCGCTCGGCTTTGCCGCGGATCGCGGCTAGACCTGATGCCGAGATATCGTTGGCAAAAACCACGCCCTCGTCTCCGACTCTCTTGGCGAGGTGAAAGGTCAAGAAACCAGTACCAGCGCCGGCCTCCCCGATGCGCATTCCGGCTCGAACCCCAGCCGCGTCGAGGATCTGCTCCGGTGGCTGCCAGGTTTCGCGGTCCGTTTCAGCCAGCACGATTCCCGTCCCAGCCAGTATCAGGCTCGCCGTCATCAAAATCATTGATAGTCGCCGCTTCACCATACCTCCACCTCCCAATCAGTTCCGCCCGCTTCCCGGGCCCAGCTGTTGGTCTTACGATGCAGAGATTCCGGAGTTCCACGACAGCCTTGGTGTTTTACAAGTCGGTAACAACTCGATGGGCAGGCCTGATTACGGTTTCACAAAACAGCGACTCGGAGCCAGTGCGTTTTCTAAAGAAGGCCGCAATATCCATTTTTTTCAATTGAAAGGATTCAATTTTCGCACCACTTCATACAAATAAGTGCCAGTCAGGGTACGGTTGAGAACTTTGTTAACTATGAAACACGTGGCACCGGATGGATGGATGATGCCGCTGGTTTGGGTTGTTCAGTGCTTCCGTTGACGGGGTGCCAAGGTCAGTCCATCGGTAGGTTCTCGGGAGGGTTTGGCCGCGAGTTACTGTCGGCCTTCGGCCTCGGTGCCCCACCGGGATGAGCGGTTGGACGTTCGGCAGGAGACACCCCCCTCTCTGCCAACGTACAAGGTCCGCTCTCTCCGGTGTGGTGTCCCCTTCCAAGATCTGCGGACTGAACGCGTGTCAAGAGTGGATATTGCCAGACCACCTCAGATCTTAGGGGGACGGTATGTCCGCCCGAGGCGACGTTCTGCGTGAGGTAGTGCCCCAAGGGTTCTGCAAAAAGGTGAATGGGCCGTGAGGTTCCGGTCGTTTCAGCGGTCAAGCGGGGCTTGGGGCGGCTGAACGGTTGGTTCAGCGGTTGGGCGGTGGAAACCAATTCAGGCCCGCAAGAACAGTGACGACTGAGCCGCACACCGGTTGAAGGGGTGCTGAACGGAAGGGTCCTACTCGGCAAGAGATACACGAATACCCGGGTGCCTGGCACGTTTTTCAAGCAGGCACCATGCGAAAACGACGGCGCCGTCTCGCTCTACTGCCTCTCGAAGCACTTCAACAAATGCCCCAGCCAGCTGCTCGCC
>JAAESQ010001042.1 GCA_024229275.1 bacterium
AGAAGAACCTCCTCCGTGCGATCGAAATACTCGAAAACGAAACTGAGCAACATCAGCCGACGCTTTCTGCAGCAATAGGTGATCTAGGTCTTCTGTACCTTGAGATGGGAAAATTAGCCAAGGCTGCCGAGAATTTCCAGAGATCGATTGAAATCCATGAGCGGATCGGCGACATGAATGATCCAGGGATCGGAGTGGTTCTCAACAATCTGGCGCTGGTGCAGGCGCACCGAGGAATGATCAGAGAATCGAATGCCCTATATCGCCGAAGTCTCGAAGTCAAACTGGGCGGATACGAGGAGACGAGCCCAACCGTGCTGGCGACCCGCCACAATTTGGCCTATGGTCTCTACGATCTAGGTGAACTTGAGGAGGCACGCGAACAATGGCAGGCGGTACTTGCCGGCTGCCGACAGGTTCTGGCACCCGACAGCCACAGGACAGCCACTGTGCTGAACTCTCTGGCGCTAGTCGACCATTTCCTGGGCTATGACAGGATCGCCCAGCAAGAGATATCCGAGTCTAATGAGATCTTCGAGAAAGCACTCGACGATGATCACAGAATGGTGCTTATAGGTCTCGGAACAGAAGCCCAGATCCGGTATGGAACCGGCAATCTGAGAGACGCTGAGAAACTGTTAAGGGATGCGACAGGTCGTTGGATCGATCAGCCTGAATACGAACCGGGAATGTGGCATGCAGGGAGTCTCGGCCGCCTCGCGGAAATCCTCATTGCGACAGGTCGCTTCGACGAAGCGACCAAGTGGCTCAGTATGGCGAGTGAGATCGCCGAAGCCCTCATGGAGGACGAACCGTCTGCTTCCCTCAATGGCATCTCAGCCCGGCACTACATTGCTCGGGGAGACCTTTATAGAGTACAGACGGATCCGGCTCAAGCCCAGATCGCCTGGGAGCATGCGCTCAGTCTGCTTGAACTGAATCCGCCGGGCTCGAGGGGCTTCCACGACCAGCTGCTCAGTATCGCGGTTTTGTTGCGCCTCGACCGTCCCGAGGAAGCGCGCCCTGAAGCCGAGGATCTGCTCGCCCTGGGCTGGAAACGTCCGGAGTGGCTACGACTGGCTCTTGGTCCGGAAACCAAACCTGAGGACGTACCGGTTCTGCTGTACTAGGAGTTTGTCGAAGGGTGCGAGAACAGGGGCGTTCTTAGTCTGAATCCTTGGTTCTGCCGGTGATCTCTTCCGCCTCGAGGTTCAGGCGCCGCGTCATCCACCATAGAAATCCGAAGAGGTCAGGAACGGTGCGTTTGAGACGGCCCCAGTTTGTGTACTTGGTGGTGCCGAGAGTCCGAGGGCGATCGTTGACGCAAACATTGATGATCGTATAGCCCTGATTCTTGAGTACGGTCGGTAGGAAGCGGTGGACGCCGCGCACCCAAGGAATCAGGGAAACGGCTTCGCGTGGCATGACTTTGAGGCCGCAGCCGGAATCTTGCGCTGCGTCATTGAAGATACTTCGACGAACGGCGTTGGCCAGCTTCGAACCGAGTCTTTTCTGAAGCGAGTCAGCGCGCTTTCCTCGAACCCCACACACGAGAGTGTCGGGAGCGGCGAGTTTGACCAGGGCGGGTATGTCGCGAGGGTCATTCTGGAGATCACCGTCGAAGGTGACCAACCAGCGTCCCCGGGCCGCCGCAGCTGCTACAGCCAAACCTGCGCTCTTGCTCTGACCATTCGGCATCTTGAAGCAACGCAGAATACCGAAACGCCCGACCAGATCCTCGAGATACTCGACGGAGCGGTCGGTGCTGCCGTCGTCGGCAATCACGACCTCGAAGCTGTGATCCCAGGAGCTCAGAGCTTCGTCGATTTCTTCCACAAGTGCGGCAACGCAGTCTTCTTCGTTGCGCACAGAAATGACGATACTGACGTCTGGAGTTTCGACTCCTGGCGTGGGCTCGTGGGAG
>JAAESQ010001043.1 GCA_024229275.1 bacterium
AACGAGACCTTCGTCGGCGTCCTGGCACGGGCGCAGCAGTACTCCCCGGTGGGCATCGCCGCCGTCACCGTGATGTCCACACACTTCCATCTGCTGCTCGATGTCGACCACGCCGGCGAAATGGAGCGCTTCATGTGGTACCTCGGCTGCAAGGACTATGCTTCATACTGCACCTCGTTCCTGTTGGATTGTCTCGGGCGTTTTGTGGAGGCGGCCTGGAGTCTGTCTCGGACCTCCTCCGGTGTGGCATTGGTGCCGACGGTGGGATCTTCGTAGAGGTAGAGTCGGTCTCCGTAGTAGTGGGTTTGTAGCAGGCCTTGGCGACGCCACAGGTAGATGACCTTCCTGGGGATTCCGAGCTTGCTGGCCACCTCTTTGGCTCGGAGATACCCACGGTCTCTCAGTCGGTGGAATCGGCTCTTGAGCTTGTAGGTCCCTCGGAGGGCGATGATGTGGGACGCCGTATAGCTGCGCCCCCTCGAGGAGATGAGTCCCTTGTCGTTGAATCGCTGCGCGATCTCTCTCTCGCTATGGTGATCGAGAAGCCGATCGATCTGCTGGATGATCCTGGAGTCGGTTCTGTAGATCTGCGCTGCACTGGGAGGAATCTTCAGGATCAACGTCCTCGTCGCGCCTGCTTTGAAGCGGATACGGACGGTAACCTCCTGGCCCTTCCGGTGGAGGGTGACATCTTCGATGAGCAGCCTCACCATCCGCTTGCGTTCCCTGGCAGCCGTGTCCGGATCATTCCAGAGTCGCGAAAAGTCGCTGACCAGCGACAGAATCTTCAGTTTTTTCTCAGCGTCCAGGGACTTGAGACCTTCTACGCACCAGCGCTCAAACTCCTGCTCGGCGACGGCGAGGAGCTTGAGCTTCTCATTCCACTCCACCTCGAGAGTGGCCGCGACAAGCCGGTTGTTGGGATCGACCTGGAGAAAGCGCTGCCGCGCCAGATCCATCTCGTAGCGTGCCCGGTCAACCTGTTTGCGACGTAACTGCTCGGCCTGCTCAGCACGTTTTTCGAGCTCCTGCTGGACGCTGAGTGAGACTTCCAGGGTCATCGGCGTCATGAGCTCGACGAGCAGCTCGCCGATCGCTTGGTCGAGGGGTCTGCCGTGAATGGCCTGGCAGGTAGACTCCACCTTGCGGGGGCAGAAGTAACTTGGCACGAGCTGCCTGTTGACTCGCGAGTGATAGCGGACTCTCATCCGACGGCCGCACTTGGCGCACAGTACGATGCCCTGGAGCAGAGCTGGACCCTCCCGCGGCGGGCTGCGATGGTCCAATCCTGCCGCTCGCGCGTTCTCGGCAAGACGCCGCCGATTCTCCTCATACTCCTGCTGGGAGATGTAGCCCGCATGAGCGTCGGGAATCCAAGCGTGCCAATCCTCTGGGGATCGCTTTTGGGAGATCTCGCGACCGTCAGAATTCTTGTACCGGCGGATTCTGCCGTAGCAGTAAACGCCCGCATAGCGAGGATTCTTCAGTATGCGCAGAATCGCTGAAATTTCCAGATCCTTCCACGCTATTGGATTTATAGAACGAGGTGTCCGAACCGCTACACGATGAGGAAATAGAATCTTTTCCTTCCTAAAACTTTTGACGGTTCCTATTGCGGAGCCGACACGACGGAAGGTGGTGAAGAGCGCTCGGATGGCTCCTTGAACCTGGGAATCGGGATCCAAGACCACTTGGAATTTCGGGTCGTAAATGAAGCCGATAGGCAATGGAATCCTCAGCTCGCCACGCTTGGCCTTGTTGATCAAACCGCCATGAAGACGGGATCGCAGCATATGCAACTCCGCCTCGGACATGGTCCCCTTGAGGCCCAACAACAAACGATCGTTGAAGTTGGACGGATTGTAGAGGCCGTCCTCGTCGAGAATCAGTGTGTCGGAGAGGGCACAGATCTCAAGCAGCCGATGCCAGTCCGTGCAGTTGCGAGCCAAGCGAGAGACCTCCAACCCCATTACCATCCCGGCGTGCCCCATGCCGACCTCGCTGACCAGTTTCTGGAAGCCGATCCGGTCGGCGGAGGAGCCGCTCTGCCCTTGGTCGCTATCGATGACGACGATCTGCTCTTCACCCCAGCCGAGCGCCACAGCACGCCTTCGCAGATCGTACTGGCGCCGAGTGCTCTCGGTATTGTTGGTGACCTGACGCAGGGTCGACTGGCGGATGTAGAGATAGGCGGAACGTTTCAGATGCTGCACGGTCACCTTGTGGTGAAGATCAGGGGTCATGAGGCAAGCTCCTTTCGCGTCAGAATCAATTCGGTAAGGATCCGAGTCAGGTCTCCCGCCAAGCCTTTCGGCAGAGGCGTGAGTTGCTCGCAACGGCGAGTCGCCAAGCTCGGCACGGCGGTGCGCAACGCCTGCACCTTCATCCAACCCACCATGCCTTGGCGCAGAAACACCGCCAAGCCGAGCCGCGAGGCCACCTCGCGCGCCAAGACCTCGCGCCGCAGGTGCTCGTAGCGCTCGCCAAGAGCCTCGGCGTGGGTTGGCACGACGATGGATGTGGGATGCGGCTGCTCATGAGTTTTTTTTTCTGCGAGCCAAGGCGCGCTCGACGCTCCGCGGATGGACCTTCTTGCCGAATCGAGTCTGGATCAACTCGACCAACTCCTCAATGCCCAGCGACGGGTCTTCGCTCTGGGCCTGCTCGATCTCATCGACGATCT
>JAAESQ010001044.1 GCA_024229275.1 bacterium
CTGATGATATCCCATTGGGTATTGGTACCGCTAGCCGATCGTAGAGGGACTAGTAGTCTGTCCCATTGAAATCGGTCGGCTCCGTGGCAATTAGACTTAACCTGCCTTCGCCATTTTCGGTGAGGAGACGGAATCGAGTTTGCTCTGGAGGGAGTTGAGGAGGGCCACCTTGGCCGCCCGCGCAACAAGCTGTCTTTTCTTGTCCTGGTCGATGACGCGGTTGACGTAGCGCCCTTTGCGTGTCAGAGCCTCGAGCAGCGTCTGCCACCGTTTTCTCGGGACCTGGCTCCAGTAGTCATTCGCCAAGTTAGTCATGAGCAGAAACTGTTTGTGAATGAACTTGGAGGTCATGCCGTCCTTTTCCAGAAGGAGCCAGTCAGTGAGGCGGCAAACGACCTTTTCTGCCAAGCCCTCTCCAGTGTATTTCCAGTCAAAAGGGTGTGCGAAGTGCTCGTTCCAGGTGCTGAGGAACGCGACAATAGTGTCGATGAGGTTGTCTGCAGAGCAGAAGCTTTGGCCCTTCAAGCACTTCAAATGGAGGATGCCGAACCAGATCTCGATCATGTTGAGCCATGAGCCGTGGAAGGGCGTGAAGTGAAACACTATGCGTTTGTCGTGAGACTGCAGCCATTGTTTTCGCTGCGGAGCGGTGGACGAGTTTGGAGGAGGCGGGACGCCAGCACGCTTGGCCACTGTTTCACAGAGAAGTTGGGTGGAGTGTCCGGGGAGGTTGTCGAGGATGTAGTGAAGTTCGGCTCCCTCGGGCTGGCGGAGGAAATGTTCTTCGAACAGGTCAGCCAAGGTGTCTTGGCGGTGGTTGTCGGTGCAGCGCGCAAAGACCTCGCCCGATGAGACATCAAAGAAGGCGCACAGATCACGAGTGCCGTGTCGCCGGTACTCGAACTCCGTCTTTTCGCCATTGTCGGTGGTGATGGTGACCCCTATTCGTTCGAGGGCCTGGATCCCGGTGCATTCGTCGAAGCAGAACAGGTACGGCGGTGGCTGGAGGTAGAGCTGAATGAGGTGCTCCATTTTCGGGAAGAAATCCGGATCTGAGATATGCAGAAAGTACTTCACGAGGTGCGGGCGTAAGCTGTGGGTCTGGAGAATGCGATGGATGGTCGAGGCGCTGATGGTGCATCCGATGAGCTCTGGACGCTTGTTATTCAAGTATCGCGCTGCCCATCTCAGGGACCACGTACGGCAGCCGGCCAAGGGGCTCTGGCAGTAGAAAGCGACCAACTTCAGGCGCATCGCTTCGGTGAACAACGGTCGGCGCCCGGACCGTTTCCTGTCGAGTAGCTGGCCTGTTACCTCCACCGCAGCGCCCCATCTGCGAACCGTCGAAGGCGAGCACCCGAGGTACCAGACACAAAGCCGAACGCTGAGCTTGGCTCGCTGCAGCAACATGATCTCGAAACGTCGCACGAGCCGCAGCTGACTGATGTTCCTCCCGCTGGCGTAATGAATCAGCTCGCTCCTTATGGACGCCAGCTGCTCGCGCCCACGTTCGATCAGCCTCCTGACGTTTTTTTTACCTCGGAAAGAAGCTGAGGCAGTGAGTCGTGGAGCAGCGGCAGACCCAGCTTGGCCACATGCAGACGAATGGTGCGGGACGCGATCTCGATATTACAACGGTTGCTTAGGTCATCCTTCAGCTTCTCAGAGGAGGTGCGGCCTTCCGTCTGAAGGTTGACGACATACTGCTGAATAATCTCTGCCTTGACATCAGGAGTCACACGGTAGTCCTGCTGCTGACCTTTCCGCTGATCGAACAACGTCCTGGCACCGCCCTCCCGGAGTTTCTTTGATAGC
>JAAESQ010001045.1 GCA_024229275.1 bacterium
ATCCCACCGCCCGAAAGTGCGAGACCGATACAGTCTTCGACAGGGTCGTCCGTACCCAAAGCTGCTTTGCGCCGACTCTTGATGTACTTAGCTTCACGAGTCTTTACTGCTTCTGGGAGGTTCCTTCGCCCTTTTGCCCTTTTCATCATCCACCTCGTTTCATTGTGGCACTGTCACCGCATTTCGAAAGCGGGACTGCGGTTAAAGAAACGACTGCTCAGAATGTAACTACTTTTCTACAGTTCATGAATATATTATCGACATGCTGACACCTGTCAATCAATTGAAATGGTGTTTTCAGTCCTGCTTCCCCTTCAATCCTCAAAATCGCTGGAAGAAGCCTCCACCGTATAAGGGATAGGACAGACCCTTGTGTCGATGCATTCATCGTTGGTATGAGGTTTGCCGGTTTCGGATAAAAAAAGCCTGCACCTGCATTGGGCAGGTGCAGACGATTGTGTTTTGCTCCGTTGTTCTTTCTCTAAGTCCCAGGCAAGACTCTCCGTAGGTTTGGCACCTACTCAGCACTCCTCAATAGAAGAATCGCTTCGCCTTGTCTTACTGTCTGAGTGCTACTCAACAGAAAATTGCACGAGTTCGACGGGAACCTCGGCCGTTGCGACGGCACCTGCACCCCACTGCAACAAGACAGTGCCGATGGTGCCAACGAGAGTGGTTGCGCCGGTAGCAGTGTTGCAAGTGCGCAGTTCTGGCACAAATGCACCGCCGTTAAATGCGAACAAATAGCATGTGCCATCGTCGTGATCGAAGTCCATTCCCTGTCCAAAGTTGGCATCGTATCCTAAGGCGCCAACCACAGTCCCGGCTCCTGTGCCTTTGTCGATCGCAATCAATGAGTCGACAACGAGATCGACACCGTAGAGGTTTCCGCTTGTGTCAATGCCGATCGACACGAGACAGGTTGCATTTGAAATCGCCCCAACGAGAGTCGATGTTCCATCAGCGGGATCAACGGTATATAGACTCGACCCAACGTTGCATGTGGTGGTGGATGCGTAGAGGGTACCGGCGGCTGCGTCCCAGGCCAAGGCGGACCAGGTTTCCGCGTTGGTCGGTGTACTGGAGCCAAGGACTGTCACAGCTGCGGTTGAGGTGTCTATGCTGACGAAATCGTTGGTGTCCCGATAGCAAAGCAGTGAGGACGTATCATTGTTGATGAAATCGCACCCCCAGTAAGCAACTCCAGGGTCACCTATCGTGGTAGGTGTTCCCGGAGTATTGAGGGTCATTGACTGCAGAGCCGACGTTACTGCTTCGGCGCCGAAGGCGGTGTCCGTTGGTGCATGGACCTTGTCTGCTGACACTGGGTTGTAGCAGACGTCTGCTAGTTCTGCGGGTACAACTCCTGCAGATGGTTCGAGATTCTCGCACTCCGGCGGTCTTTCGGCAGCGACCGGGACTGCAAGCAGACATATCAGACCAATTGCAAAGACGTGACTTTTCATCATTTTCCTGCCTCCTATGAGCGCAACATTTCAGTCAGGCTAGCACAACCTTGTGTAAATCGGTACCAACGGAAGCGCTCCCTCGTGAGGGAGCGCTCTCATCACAAATACCAAGGAATCGAGATTACGGCACGGTGGAACTCCACGCCGATGTGTTACCGGATTCGAATCCATCTGCAAAGATCGAGTCGTTAAGATCGGGTACACACGATTGGAACCTGACATCGTCGAGATCCCAGCCAAGTCGACCAACCACGCCTGGAGAGTAGGTCCACGCAAGAGTAACTTCGGGTGGCTAGAAGGGTCTGGAACTCTGGAAAAGATCTCTAGCAATTCTCCGGTCGACTCAAGCATTCATTAGAAACGCATTGTGATTCGCGTGTAGTAATAGCCGCCGTTGAAGCCGAAGGGCGCCACACGACGCGAATAAGGGAAAATCCCGTTGAACGAGTTGCGTGGGATGTTCTTATCGGGATAGACGTCGAAAAGGTTGTTGGCGCCGACTGCGAACCTCAGACCATTCGAGAAGGTGTAGGCCAGGTCGAGATCAGTAAGCCACTTGCTGCCGAAAACCTGGTACGCCGAGGGATCAGTGTTGGATTCGGTCGAGGCGACTGATCCGAATCTGTTGAAACGCAACATCGCCGAAAAAGCGCCGTTGGTCAACCTGGTCGCGATGTTGTAGAGCTCGCGAGGTTGCCCACGCTCAACGTAGGTGCGGTCAATCAATGGAAACAGGGTTTCACCCATCCCTTCAAGCTCAGGCGGTGTGTCGACCTCTCCGACGACCTCGGTATTGTTCCAGCTGGCAGCTCCGGTGATGCCAACGGTGGTGTTACGTCCAAGACGAGTTGCCCAAGACACAACCACTTCGGCGCCTTGGGTTTCTGTATCGATGGCGTTGGTGAAGAACTGAGCTGCGTTGACTCCGAATGGCCGGAGAATCGGTCCAATCTGCGGATTACTCGCAGAGAAACGTCCTGAGATTACGACACGATCTTTGATGTCGATTGAAAAGACATCGGCAGAGATCGACAGGTTGGTGGTCGGTTGGGTTGTGAAACCAACCGTGTAGCCGATTGAGGTCTCCTCTCTGAGTGGTTGGGCGCCAAGAGCCTGGGCGACTTCGCTGTCAACTCTGAAAGTGCCGACTTCGAGCGGCGCCAGTTCGCCGTCGACACTCACGAATTGAGTGCTGATGTTGTTGAAGAACGACTGGTGCAGGGATGGCGCCCGGAATCCGGTCGAAACCGAACCACGAAATGCGAATCGGTCTGACAGCTCGTATCTGCCGGCGATCTTGCCGCTGACATTGTTGCCGAAGTCACTGTAATCCTCGTACCGGGCGGCGAAAGCAAGAAGAAAATCATCGCTGAGGTCGAGTTCAAGATCTCCGTAGAGTGCGAGGTTTTCGCGCTTTTCATTGACCTCGTTTGACGGTCTGAAGCCAGGGAAAACCTGGATGCCGGCAGGGGAACGGCCTCCGAACTGATTAGGGTATCCACCGTCGATCCACGATGCGGTCTCTCCTGCCTCGATCGCGTAGCCGTCCTGTCGGAATTCGGCACCGAATGCTAGGTTGACCGGCTTGAGAAGACCCCAGTCGAGCGATCCGAACACATCGACGCTGAGGGTGGTCTGGTCGAACGAAAGTGTGCCAGCATCGGCCTCGGAAGGGCTTGCAGGACCCAGAGAAGTGTTTGCTGAGTTTGAGATGAAATATCCGAACTTGTTTTTTCCGTATGCCAGGCTGGCATCGACTGCCCAGGCTTGGTAGCTCTTTCGAAAACCCGCTACGAGTGACAGGTCGTCGACATCAGTGTTGATAAAAGGCAAATGACCGTCAGGGTGGAGGAAGATGTTGGTTCGAGACTGCCTAGGGAGTCGGTTGAAGCCCGCTGACTCACCGTCTCGTGTCGAGGCGCCGCCGAAGAAGTAGAACTTCATCCTGTCCGAGATTGGAATTACGGAATTGAGGAACACATAGACGTTCTCCGAAGCGGCATCGCCGTAGCGGTGGTTGTTTCGATCGTAGGTTGCTTCACGGGGGTCTGGTGATCCGTCATCGACGGTGTTGTAGATCTGCCTCGGGTCGAGTCCTGCCCGGTTGGTATAGCCACGATCCCGGTACTCTGCGGTCAGGTTGAGAAAACCACCTTCGCCGATTGCCCAGCCATGATTGAATCCAGCCTGGAGTACCTCGCCATCGCC
>JAAESQ010001046.1 GCA_024229275.1 bacterium
GAAGCAGAGACGATCTACACCGCTGCCGAGGTCGTGTTCCGCAGTCGCAACCGCGGCCAGAAGTGGGAGGTGATCAGCCCGGTCCTGACCAAAGACGACGAATCCAAGCAGCAGGCAGGTGGCTCGCCCTCGTCACTGGAGACCTCGGGGCAGGAGGCGTACAACACTATCCACCGTATGGTTGCCTCAAAGATAAAGAAGGGAATCCTCTGGACCGGAAGTGACGATGGTCTGGTTTACGTCACCAAAAACGGCGGCAAGAAGTGGATGAATGTGAGCCCGAAGCTCCCTGTAGACTCAGATGTCTACGAGATCGAGGCCTCACCTCACAACGCTGGCACTGCATACATCGCCGTGAGCCGCTATCGCACGGCCAACGACTTCAAGCCTTACTTGTTCAAGACCAGTAATTACGGCAGAACCTGGAAGAACCTCAGTCCGAACTTTCCGCAGACCGAGATCACCCGCACGATCCGCGAGGACACGATGCGCAAGGGCCTGCTTTTCGTCGGCACCGAAACCGGCGTGTTCTTCTCACTCGATGACGGCGAGTCCTGGCAACGGCTGAACCTCAATCTGCCTGCCGTACCGGTTCACGACATGAAGATCAAGCATGAGGACCTGTGTATCGCCACCTTTGGCCGGAGTTTCTGGATCCTTGACGACATTAGCCCGTTACGCCAGATGAGCGTGAAGACTACCGGAAAGGCTGCTCACCTTTTCAAGCCGCGGGATCACACGCGCATCGGTATCAACTGGTGGGTGCTCTACGGCGGTGGCGTTGGCGGTGGCCAGAAGAATTACTTTGTGCAGAACGGTCGTATGGGCCACACCTTCATCGAGCTTGGCGTCGTCAACGGCGAACGCAAACGCCGCTACCTTGATGCCGGTGGTGCACGTCCGCGCGGCTCGATCATCTACTACAACCTCCTTGACGGTGCCAAGGACGTCAGCCTGAGCATCCTCGACAGCGAGGACCGGTTGATCCGCACCTATGAGGGCGATGCTCTGAGCCAGCAGCCTGGCCTGAACAGGATGATCTGGGGCATGACCTATCCCGACGTCCCACGCGTCCCCGGTAAGCCCCCGGCCAATGTCCTCGTCGAGGCCAAGCCCGGCACCTATAAAGTAAAGCTGACCGTTGATGGTCAGTCACAGGTGCAGTCGTTCGAGCTCCGGATAAATCCGAACGAGATCTGGTTCCAGGCCGACGCCGAAGCCCGTTTCGCATTGTGGTGGCGTCTCCGCACGATCTTCGAGAAGGCCCACGTCGAGATCATCGCCGCCATGGAGGCAGCGAAGAAAGCCGGCGAGGGATCGGAGGTGTCCAAGCGGGCCGCGGCGTTTAGCGGCAAGCTCGTGCCACAGGGCGCGACCCTCTCCGCGATTGCCAACGAGCCGCCGAAGCTGTTGTCGAAGTTGCAGACTGTGAATGCGGTTCTGTTCCACAGTGAGGGTCGCCCACCGAAGTCGGCGTATGATGTGGTTGATGTGATGGAGAAGGAGATCGAGGCGGAGATCGGAGCCTGGAACAAGTTCAAAGCCAAGGCTATGAAAAAATAAATCCAAGCGATTAAAAACGCCAATCTGTTCCCAAGTGGGATATTAAGGATCGTCAGAACCGGATTATGAAACTATCGAAATTTAACCGCGATGTCCACCGTTGGGGGGCGATTATAATTGCCCTGCCAATGGCGATAATCATCGTCTCTGGTGTGATTCTGCAACTGAAAAAGGAGTCCGCCTGGATTCAGCCGACGACGCAAGAAGGTTCAAGCAGCGAGCTTTCACTCAGCTTCGAGCAGATTCTCAAAGCTTCTCAAAAAATCCCAGAAGCGGAAGTCGAAAGCTGGGACGATATCGACCGTCTGGATGTACGTCCCGGTAAGAGAATGTTAAAAGTGCGTTGCAAAAACAAGTGGGAGATTCAATTGGACGCGAAGACCGGCGCAGTATTGCAGGTCGCGTATCGCCGATCCGATCTTATCGAGAGTATTCATGATGGCAGCTTTTTCCACGAAAGTTTAAAACTCTGGTTATTTCTTCCGACGGGCTTGATCCTTGCGATTCTTTGGGTAACGGGCATCTATCTATTCCTGTTGCCGTACATTGTCAAGCAGAAGAAAAGGCGAAAAAATGTACATGTGAATTATAAGAAAAACCAGCCGGCTGTTAGTGCCGGAGTAACCGGCCAAATTGGTACATAGAGCGCAGTTTATGAAGTTAATTTGGAA
>JAAESQ010001047.1 GCA_024229275.1 bacterium
TGGCGATTGGAAGATGGGACGATACTGGTTCAGACGGTCGACTTCTTCACTCCTGTCGTCGACTCGCCCCGACTTTTTGGTGCAATCGCGGCAGCAAATGCGGTGTCAGATATATACGCTATGGGTGCTGAGCCTCTGTTTGCGCTCAATGTCGTTGGATTCCCAATCGCCAGTCTGCCGGCTTCGGTGTTGCGGGAAATCATGGATGGGGCTCAGGAGGTAGCCGAGGAGATTGGCATTCCTGTCCTTGGAGGCCACACTGTCGAGGATACTGAGCCGAAGTTTGGCTGGGTAGTGACAGGGAAGGCCTCTGAGGATCGTTTGTGGCGAAATAGGGGAGCGCGTCCTGGAGATGTATTGGTCCTTACAAAGCCCCTCGGGACGGGCATATGGGCAACCGCGGCGAAGCACGGTCTCGCGGACGAGGCGGGATGGCTGATTGCGCAGAAAGTCATGCGGCACCTCAACAAGGATGCGGCTCGAGCCCTTGCTACCGTTGAGCCGCACGCTGTCTGCGATGTCACTGGCTTTGGTTTGTTGGGGCACTTGCGGGAGATGGCTTCAGCGTCTGGTGTCGATATCGAGGTCTGGTGTGACTCGGTTCCGGTCTTGGCAGGTACGAACGAACTAGTGGCAGTTGGGGAGCTTCCTGGGGGATCTCGATCCAATCTGGCGTGGTCAGATCGTTGGGTGGATTGGGATCCAAGCGTATCGGATCGCACGAGGATGATCCTAGCTGATGCACAGACCAACGGAGGCCTCGTGGCCGCAGTCCCGAGAGAGCAAGTCTCTGAGTTGCTCGTTCGTCTTGAAGAGGGGTCGAATGCTGCCGCAGCCGTTGGTGTCATCGCTGGTTGGGGCAAAGGTTTGATCAGCTGTGTGTCGTCGACCGGGCATTAAAGGTCGGTCGGCGTGTCCCGATGGCTCGGAAGAGCGCGCGCTTTGCTACGATAGGAAGGTAGAGCAAGAAAGGGGAGCGAAGTGGAGTTCCAGGTCGGTGACAAGGTGGTGTACCCAAGTCAAGGTGTCTCCACCGTTGAGAGTGTTTCGGAGGAAGAATTTGGTGGCATGACGATGCGCTGCTATAACCTCCGCTTGCTCGCCACAGACTCGACTGTCATCGTCCCGATTCGCAATACGGAGCGGGTCGGACTGCGTGGGCTTTCTGAACTCTCAATGGTTCAGGAGATCATGGAACGGCTTCGTGGCGAGGGAGCTGACGGTGGTGGAGACTGGAAAGACCGATATCGGGCTAATCTCGAACGAATTAAGACGGGAGAACTCGAGGAAATCGTCGATGTTCTGTTGTGTCTTGCAGAAGTAGCTTCGCGCAAGACTCTGTCCTTTCGTGAGCGGAAGATGTTCGACCATGCACGGCAACTGTTGGTAGTAGAGGTCGCCGAGGTTGAAGGTCGTTCGACAGAAGACGTCGACCGCGAGGTCGAGGAAGCTCTCGAACGCCATATGGAAGCCAAGGTAGAGGAAGAATAGCTCCATACACTGCATTGGTTTGTTCCAGGCTCCGAGAACTGTAACTCTTCTCTAGGGCAACCCAAAGACCCAGTAGGCAGAGAATCGAACTGTTGACTACACCCTTAGTCACTGCGGTGTGCGGTGTTATTCTCGGCACAGCGGTTTCGTGATCCGACGACGAGCAGTAGCCGACGTCGGGAAAGGGGAGGGTTCGTGGTCGAGAATAGCGGTCCTTGGTATCTCAAGCTCCACTGGCAAGTCCTGATTGCTCTGGTTTTGGGAGCTGTCGTCGGTTCCATTCTGCCGGGATTTAGCATGAAGATCGGATTCCTGGGAGATCTCTTCCTACGCTTGCTGAAGATGATCATCATCCCGCTCATCTTTGCTTCCCTGGTCAACGGGATCACAAGTCTGGGCGACGCCAAGAAGGTCGGCCGTATTGGCTTACGGACTTTCGTTTACTACACGTTGACCACGGCTTTGGCGATCACGGTCGGACTGACGATGGTCAACATCATCCAGCCAGGGGTGGGCCTGGAAATTGGAGTCAACGCTGAACTGCCGGAAGAGTTTGTAACCGCGAGTCATTCGTTCGATCAGTTTCTATTGCGACTTGTGCCGGACAACGTCATTGGTGCAATGGCACAGGGCGAAGTCCTGCCTGTGATCTTTTTTGCCATTCTCTTTGGATTGTTCTTGACGACGCTGAACGATGGGCGAGGGAAAGCCGTACAAGAAGTGATAGATGGTTTTCTCGAGGTGATTCAGCGGATGACTCTTGCGATCATTAAGTTAGCACCAATTGGAATCTTTGCATTGCTCGCGCGAGAGGTCGCTCGCAGTGGGCTAGACATCATAGTTGCGCTCGGGCCGTACTTTTTGACAGTCGGAGCAGGCCTAGGTTTTCATGCATTTGTCACCCTGCCTCTACTTCTCATTATTCTCGGGCGGAGATCTCCTCTAATCTATGCTCGCCGGGTATTGCCGGCCCTGGCTACCGCGTTTTCAACCGCCTCGTCGTCGGCGACACTACCACTCAGCATGCAGCGAGCAGAGCACGAAGCGGGGCTTCCAAAAGGCGTGGTGAGTTTCGTGCTTCCGCTCGGCGCTACCGTCAATATGGATGGGACGGCGCTCTACGAAGCGGTGGCTGCCCTTACGATCGCCCAAATGTATGGAGTATCGCTCGATCTGCCGGCACAGATTCTAGTGCTTTTCACGGCGCTCCTGGCATCTGTAGGGGCGGCAGGCATTCCCATGGCCGGCCTGGTCATGTTGGTCGTGGTGCTTCAGGCAGTCGGACTGCCGCTCGAGGGGATCGCAACGATTATTGCTGTAGACCGTGTTCTCGATATGGCGCGAACCGCCACAAACGTCTGGAGCGACCTTGTCGGCACAGCGGTCATCAGCCGGTTCGAAGGGAGTACGTCGTGAGACGAGTCGCGTGGCACGTCATCATCGTGCTACTGACAAGTGGGATCTGTGCAGGAGCTTCTCCGCTTGCGCTTCTGCGGCAAGAGGCCTTGTTACAGGAGAGACTTCTCGAGAAATCACTAGTGGAACTCGAACGACACGAGGCTAGTGTTCAAGAGGCTTGGGTGCGGGTGGAACGACTGTCCTCTGACCTGGTGCGTGCGCAGGGGCAAGGCGAGAGCGTTGAAAGCCTACGTTTGCGGGACGAGGACCTGCGTCGAGTGGAAGGCGACCTTATAATGCAGGTACTGGAGTCTCAGCAGCTACGGAATTCCATCATTTCCATTCGGGCCAAGTTGGCTGAAGTAATGTCTGAGATGCGGCGTCTCCAAGGGAGCGCAAGTGACGAAGAGGATCCGATAACCGGAACTTGGCGCGTAGCCTTCGAACCCGGTGGTATGAAGGGCTTTCTCCAGCTCACTATGGATGGAACTCTGATTCAAGGAACGTACGGTCTCGAGGGAGGCTGGTCGGGTTCCCTGAGAGGAACTCTGGTCGCTGGCAAAGTCCGGCTGGAACGAATTGACTCAAGACTGGGCTATGTTGGTATTTTCTTCGGTCGTTTGCAGGATCAGCGGGGTGTGACCAGCCTCGCCGGACGTTGGGAAGCAACGGAACTCGCTGCCGGGAAACCGTCAGGTGGGTCCTGGGTTGCTGAACGACTCGAGCCGGAGGAAGATCTCTGAACTGATCTGCGTTAGAGCGAGAGAATGTGAGCGCTATTTCAACGGATGTGCGCGCGGAGGAATTGGCTCGATGGACAAAAACCTTTTTATGGGTCTCGTGATTGGCCTCATGGTCGGAATGGTCTTGGGTTATGTACTCGCCGAAAGTCAGGCAGTACCACCCGTGAGAGCGATGCAGCCTCCTGGACAGACCGCAGAAGGTTTGCCGAGTGGACATCCACCGTTACCAGGGAACACGGGAACGGGTGAGCAGGATAGAGCTCTCGCGACGCAGATCACCGAACTTCAAAATCACTTGGAGCAGTCTCCCGGAGATACGCATCTCATGACCGCCATTGGGAATCTCTACTTCGACGCGCAACGTTGGGTCGAAGCGCGTGATTGGTATCAGCAAGTTGTTTCCATTGAAAGTAGTAATACCAACGTCATGACTGATTTGGCGGTCGTGATGCGAAATCTCAACCAACATGAGGATGCATTGGATCTGCTCAATCGCGCACTGGAGTTGAACCCTGACCATTGGCAGGCGCTCTACAACAAAGTCATCGTGCTACATTTTGATCTCCATCGGCATAAGGATGCTAACCTTGCCTTTACTGAGTTAGTTCAGTTGAAAAAGGCCAACCCCGCCATTCCCGACCTGTCGTCCCTGCAGGCTGAACTCGAAGGTTAAAACTGCGGTCAGCATGGCTGTGTCATACTCCTCGCGTCACTCGTGACAAGCCCTTCTAACGATGGTGGAACCTTGGGATAACAGCTCATGATTCTTCAGCGGATTGTCCTCGTAGTCCTAGTTCTCTTCGTCGTTTGGCGGGTGGTCTCAGCGTGGGGCGGGAGTCTGCAGAAGAGATCCTCTGGGGCAGAAGACTTCAGTCGATTCTCCGTCCGAAGTCGAGATCGGCGACGACGGCAGCAAGCTCGAGCTGACAGAAAGCCCGAAGAATTGGTCGCTTGCAGTCACTGTGGTACGTTGGTTCCAATCAGCCGAGTGCTGGCAAATGCGGCCGGGAAAGCAGCCTGCAGTTCCGAATGCCGAGACCATCTTGCTGCAGACGGGTAGCTTGGAAATGTTTCATCCCATCCCTACGGTGACAGGTGGTTCTGGCGGCGAAAACGGGTGAAGCGTGGAGCCTGAACTGAGTTGCGAGCGTACGGCGAGACTTCGACTCGTTTCGGCGGGTGCTGAAATCTCACGTCTGGGATTGGTTGCGCCAGGCGAGGGAAATCTCTCTATACGAATCGGTTCCGATGTGATGCTCATATCGCCTTCCGGTGCCGACAAGGGCCGCATGGACACCAATGACCTTCTCGTTGCCAGGATCGACGAGGAGCAATTGCCAGCCGGTGCTTCGTGTGAGTCGCTCATGCATCGTTCCATTTACCGCAGACATTCTGGAATCCGCGCAGTGGTGCACGCGCACCCAAAGGCTGTAGTCCAACTGGCGGCTGATGGCTCTGTGCCAGACGCTCACCGGTTGGTTGAGGCAGAGCAGTTTCTTGGAGTTGTCGGGCTTGTAGAGCGTTTTCAGAGTGGAAGCTTGGAATTGGGTGTTGCAGTAGCGCAAGCCCTGGACAGTGGGTTTTCGTGTGTGATGATGGATCACGGAGCTGTGACAATTGGGGAAACGATGGTAGAGGCACTGCGTCGAATGCTGTTGCTCGATCGATTAGCCCAAATGCAGGTCACTGGCGGGCTGTAGTGGGCGGCGAATCGGGATTTGGGTCCGAACGTCGACAACCGTTGGCAGAGCGGATGAGGCCAAAGACCTTGGACGAGGTTGTGGGGCAGGACAAACTCGTAGGGCCGGAAGGTGTGCTGCGATCCCTTGCTCAACGGGGCGAACTCCCTTCCGTGATCTTGTGGGGCCCTCCTGGAAGCGGGAAAACGACGATTGCGCGCCTGTTGTGTACAGCGGGTGGCGCACGAATGGTGAGCTTCTCAGCGGTGCTTTCCGGTGTCAAAGAAGTGCGTTCAGTCATGGCAGAGGCAGAGCAACGACTGAAGTTTGAAGATCGCCGAACCGTGCTCTTCGTTGATGAGATTCATCGATTCAACAAGGCTCAACAGGATGCATTCTTGCCCCATGTCGAGGCCGGGCACATCACGCTGATGGGTGCGACGACGGAGAATCCGTCGTTCGAACTGAATCGTGCGTTGCTTTCCAGAGTCAAGGTCTACACGCTCGAACAGCTGGGCGAAGACTCGCTCGTCGAACTCACTCAGCGAGCATTGGACAACATAGAACGTGGACTCGGTGGGCACGATCTCGCGTTTGCGGTCCAGCAGCAGGTGCTGCTGGCACGAATGGCCGGTGGTGATGCTCGACAGACATTCAATTTGCTCGAAACCGTTGTAGCACTCGCTCATGCTGAAGGACTGTCAGAGGTCAACTCCGAGCTAGTCGCACGAGCCGCGCAGCGAGCTATCGCAAGCTATGACAAGGGCGGAGAGGAACACTTTAACCTCATCTCGGCATTGCACAAGAGTGTGCGCAACTCCGACGTCGATGCTTCGATGTATTGGTTGGGGCGGATGATCGAGGGAGGAGCTGATCCGCGCTACATCGTGCGTCGGTTGATTCGGATTGCCTCAGAGGACGTCGGGATGGCCGATCCACGCGCCTTGGAACAGGCCACTGCGGCAGCGGGAGCTGTTGAGCATCTTGGATTCCCGGAGTGTGATCTAGTGCTTGCACAGTGTGTGACGTATCTCGCGCTGGCTCCGAAGTCGAATCGTCTCTACACAGCTATGGCGTCAGTGAAAAAGACCATTGCGGGCGATCCGGGAGAACCGGTACCGCTGCAGTTACGAAATGCGTCGACTCGACTTATGCGCGAGTTGGGATATGGCCAGGGGTATCAATACGCACACGACGAACCTGGTGGAGTGGCCGACATGTCGTGTCTGCCCGACAAGATGGCAGGAGTTCGTTTTTATCGCCCGGGGGACACCGGGTGGGAAGCTCGGATTCGAGAGCGCCTGCGCGAGATTACCGTGGCACGAAAGCACGGTAGAAAGTCGGACTCGTAACAGTGAGCTTGGCTGGCAGGATCTCCTCTCGATTTGTGCACCAACGTAAGCTTTTTGGGCTGATAGACCCGTTGTCGATGAGGCGATGAACCTGCTAGGGTGCAAGGACGATGAAGTTGCGAAGTGACTCAACCGTATCTCGATCGCGATCGAAGCCCATACCTGTACTGTGGATCGCGTTGATCATCCTGCCACTTGTCCTTGATGGGTGCGGATACCACCTTGTTGGAACATCGAGCTTCTTGCCGGAAAACCTCCAGGTATTGCACATCACTCAGTTCGAGAACCACACGAACCGCGCCGACATGGATCAACGACTCACAGAAGCGGTCGTTGCAGAGTGGGTCAGGCGTCGGAGATTCACGCTCAGCGAGACCCTCGAACGAGCGGATTTGCTCATGCAGGGGGACATCACCAGTCTGCGAGTCGCTCCGGTGACTTTCGATGAGCAAGGCAGAGCTACTGAGTATCAAATGACGTTGACGGCGCGAGTCAAGCTACTGGACGTGACGAGCAAGGAAGCGGTGGTCTTGTGGGAAGACCGTGGATTCTCGAGGCGCACCAGCTATAACGTCGACGTTTCTGCTGTCGACTACTTCGATCGTCAGATCGAGGCTATGGACGAGGTTTCACAAGAGTTTGCGCGAGCGCTCGTTACCAACGTTCTCGAAGGGTTCTAACTCGATTCAGGCCTCTGCGTTCATTTCGCCCCGTTTTGACGCGTGCTCGTTCGAAAAACCGTGGAAAAGTGCTACGATCCAGGCATGCCAAGCCATCTTCCTGCTGAGGCGCGAAGGCGCCTGGAGCCCATTCAGCTGTTAGTCCTTGATGTCGATGGAGTACTCACAGACGGGAGACTCTACTTCACGCCGCGTGGAGACGAGATCAAGAGCTTCTCGGTACGGGATGGACTTGGCATCAAGATGCTCCAGAAAGCCGGCGTCAAGGTTGCCATCATCACTGGACGGACCAGCATGGCATTGGCGCTCCGTTGTCGTGATCTTGGAATCGACTCGGAGTTCATTGTGCAAGGGTCGCGGGAAAAGGGCCGTGACCTCGATCGACTTCAGGACATGCTGGGGGTCGATGATTCCGTAACCGCTGCAATGGGCGATGATCTGCCAGACCTCCCAGTGCTTGCAAGGGTAGCCTTCGCCGCATGCCCCGCAGATGCGGTGCCGGAGGTGGCGGCTGCCTGTGATTTTGTCTGCGGTGCATGGGCTGACAAGGGGGCGGTGCGCGAGGTCGCTGAACTCATCTTGAAAGCTCAGGGGAAGTGGACAGGGCTTGTTGAAACATGGATGGGCGCAGCCTCCGGGCGTCGCCGGAGCGATTGAGGTGCAACAGTACCTCGATCTCGTTCAACATGTGCTCGACAACGGCATTGAGAAGTCGGATCGAACCGGAACTGG
The DNA here is from genome assembly GCA_024229275.1 of bacterium. Classification (GTDB taxonomy): domain Bacteria; phylum Acidobacteriota; class Thermoanaerobaculia; order Thermoanaerobaculales; family Sulfomarinibacteraceae; genus JAAESQ01. Next base: position 8,076 of record JAAESQ010001047.1, read on the forward strand.
CACGATCAGCATCTTCGGCTATCAGTGTCGTTACGACCTGGGAGCAGGTTTTCCCCTTCTGACGACAAAGAAGCTTCATCTTCGATCGATCCTGTACGAACTGCTGTGGTTCCTGAGAGGGGACACGAACGTTCGATGGTTGAACGACAATGGTGTCACGATCTGGGACGAGTGGGCCGATTCAGACGGTGATCTCGGTCCCGTGTACGGACACCAATGGCGAAGCTGGCCGGATCGAAACGGCGAGCGTATTGATCAGGTGAGTGATGTCATCGAGAGTATCCGGAGTTCGCCAGACTCGAGACGCCACATCGTGTGCGCGTGGAATGTGGGTGACCTGGAGGCAATGGCTTTACCCCCCTGTCATCTTCTTTTTCAGTTCTACGTAGCTCGTGGAAAGCTCTCGTGTCAGCTATATCAGCGCAGCGCCGACGTGTTTCTGGGCGTGCCGTTCAATATCGCCTCGTATGCTCTATTGACGATGATGGTGGCACAGGTGTGTGGCCTCGAGCCTGGCGAGTTCGTTCACACGTTCGGCGATGCCCATCTGTATCTCAACCATCAGGATCAGGCGCGAGAACAAGTGTCGAGGCAGCCGAGAGCGCTACCTCGGATGTCTCTCAATGCAAACGTAGAGTCAGTATTCGACTTCAAGTTCGACGATTTTTCACTTGAAGCCTATGATCCTCATCCTCATATTAGGGCGGAGATCGCAGTATGACTGTTGCAATCATTGTTGCCATTTCGTCGAACGGCGTCATCGGTCGTGACGGTGGGCTTCCCTGGCGTCTGTCGACCGATCTCAAGCGATTCAAGGCACTGACCATGGGTCATCACCTCATCATGGGGCGGCGTACGTGGGACGAAGTCGGCAAACCTCTGCCAGGACGACGGACCATTGTGGTGACACGAAATGCCGAGCTTGAAGTGCCAAGCGGAGTCCATCTCGCCGAGAGTGTTGAGGAAGCGCTGAAACTGGCGAAGAGTGATGATGAGCCGTTCGTGGCGGGTGGAGCTGAGATTTATAGACTGGCGATGCCGATGGCGGATCGCTACTATCTGACCAGGATCCATGCCGAGATTGAGGGAGACACTTTCTTCGAACCAGACTTCAAGGGTTGGAAGCAAGCCTTCACTGAGGATCATCCGGCTGGAGAGAAAGACGAATACCCGGTGACGTTTGAGGTGTGGGAGCGGGTCGGATAGAAAGACGAGAGAGGAAGAAAGCTATCCTCGTCACACGTCTTGCGTGATGCCCTTGCATAGCAGTTAATACTGTCATTCAGAGGAGCGAAGCGACGAAGAATCTCCCCTTGAAACCAGCAGTTTGCGTCCCAAAGCCTCGGTTCAATCAAAGCTCCCATTATTGATACGGGAGATCCGTTCGACTCTGCTGTGCTCCGCTCTCAATGACAAAACTCAACAAAATGTCATGTTGAGCGAGCGAAGCGAGTCGAAACATCTCCCGTTGAATTAGGCAAACTGTTTGAA
>JAAESQ010001048.1 GCA_024229275.1 bacterium
AACGGCAGGACAGGAAGACAGAGGAATTGAACCACGAAGGGCGCGAAGGGGAAAGATGAAATGGGAATCCGCGATGGTGGGAGGGTGGTGGCGGGGAAGGCCAGGAAGCTGGGAGGCTATGCGGGGCGAACGGGACGAACGGCTATGCGGCAGAAAGGCAGGAAGGGAAGACGCAGGGAAGAAGACGGGAGGTTTGAACCGCCAAGAGCACGAAGGGCACGAAGAGGACGCAAAGGGGAGATATTGGGGCGGTTCTTTGAACCGCTGGGGTGAGGTAGGGCGACGTGCAGAGTCGAAGGCGAGGGCCTTTGACCGTGGTCACGCGCCCTGAAGGACGCGTCTACACGAATGCGGCAGGGCAGACAACGGGAGCGAGATCAGGCGCGAGACGTTACGTCATCGTCTTCGTCATCCTCATCGTCATCGTATGTTGAGCGGCTCCTAGAGAACGATGACGATTACGATGAGGACTGGATCCGCACAACCCTCCTGCTTCCTGGCTTTCTAGCTTCCCAGCAGTTTTGCCTCGCTAGTCGTTGTCCTTGACCTCCAGGGCGTTGCCGGCGGAATAGGCGGCAAATTCGGGTGCGTACATTGACTGCAGGGTGGCCGGAGAGACTCTGAATGTGCCGGCCATTGAGGCTCGCAGGCGGTACTTGAAGGTGTACTCCCCTGCCGGGAGCCATTCGAAGAAGAAGTTGGTGCCGCTGTCGCGGACTTCTTCGTACCAGCCGATGCCGAGGTCCCACTTGTACTGAGAGTGCAGTGTTTCAGGTTCAAATCCGGCGCCGCGGGGGTCGCGCAGGTGGACGTATTCGGCTGCATGTTTGGCGCGGATAGAAAGCCGGACTTCGATCTGGTCGCCGGCTTCGAGGCGGGTTCCCTGTTTAATGGGTTTGAGGACCCATTCGTCGCCCTGGCTGACGCGTTTGAAGTAGCTGCGGGTGACGGCAAAGAGGTCGCCTCGCGCTTCGTCGGGCAGCTTCTCGGTGGAGAAGTGCCAGGTTGCGGAGGCAAAGGCAAAGCCTTTTGATGTTTTCGAGACCTCGATCTCGGCCATGGTTTTGGGATCGACGTCTTCACCTGCGACGACGACCTGGTTTTTCTTGCCGGTGTACTTATCAGGTTCGAAGACGAAGTTCGCAGTTCGTGGGCCAATTTTGACAGTTGCGTTCTCGCGGACAGCGAGGGCCCCTTCTTGCTCGAGGTAGTGGATAAGGGAGTAAATGACTTCTGCGGTGGCACGGGTCGATTTCCAGTGATTGAGCTTTTTGTTGAGCAACAACCAATGGACGAGGCCATGGCGTCGTGCATCGTCGGGTTCGAGTTCGGAGACTGTTCGCAAAGCAAAGGCGTGGGTCTCGATGGTGTCGTTGTACCAGAGCCAGGCGCGATCCTCGGGCGCCCAGAAGGTGCCCAGGTCATCGGTGGTGGTGGAGGAATCCATGACGCTGTCGAAGACGAGGACGGCGTCGTCGTGGCGGCCGGCGCGTTCGAGGGTGAGGGCGAGATAGCCCTTGAGCAGCGGCGAGTGTCGTTTCCAGTGGAGGAATGAGAAGTCGAGCATGCGCTCGCGCTCGTCGTCTGTGAAAACGCCGCCGGTCCAACCTGTGTCGGGATAGTTGGAGAGGACGAAGTTGAGGAAGGTGATCTGCTCCCAGCAACAATCATCGCGCATCATCCAATCGACGAGTTCGTCGATGTAGTGGCGGTGCATGTAGGACCAGGCGCTGACGACGACGTCACGTGGGACGTCAACTCCGAACTCGAGGGCTTTGGAGAAACCGTAGAGGATGTAGAGCGTCATGTAGGGCGACGGTGGCCCACCCGGCCACCACGGGAAAGCGCCGATCGAGGTTTGGGCCTTCTTGAGTTTGGCGAGCGAGCTTCTGCGCTGGGCAGAGGCGATGCGTGGATCGAGGACGTTGATGAGGTCGCTTGATTCTCCGGCGCCGCCGCGAGCCTCGACGAGCCAGGGGGTTTCTTCGAGGGTCATTTTGCGGTTTGGATCGACGTCGTCGAAGGTCTCGAGGCGAGTTTCGCGCTCGGAGAACTTGGCGGCCATGCGCTTCACAGCCGGGTAATGGTCGTAAAGGCTAGACAAAATTCCGGTCGTAACGAAGCGGTTGAGGGTCTGCTCGGTGCATTCGTAGGGGTAGTTGACGAGGTATGGCAGGGAGCTGAGAACGGAGTAGAAGAGCTGGGCATCTACGGTGACGACGAGTTGGTCGTGGATGAGGGAAGGATCGTCGTCACGGGCCATGTCGTCGAAGCG
>JAAESQ010001049.1 GCA_024229275.1 bacterium
GGCGTAACGACGAACGCGCCGACGTCTTCCAAAAAGAATGCGAGACCTTGCAGCCGCTGCCGCACCAACGGCTGAGCACTTTCACGCCGCTGCATGTCCGCGTCAAATCGGATTGCGTCCTGCGTATCAAGCGAAACACCTATTCGATCAACAGCAAGTACATCGGGCTGGAGATGGACGTGCTGATCCATCAGGACCATCTCGAACTCTGGTATCGCGGCGAGTGCCTGGAACGCCTGCCGAGACTGTTCGGGCAAGGCAAGGAGCGGATCGACTTTCGCCACGTGATCGATTCGCTGATCCGCAAGCCGGGCGCGTTCGCCAACTACAAATACGTCAACCACCTGTATCCGACAACCCGGTTCCGCATGGCCTACGACCAGCTGCTCGCGCGGACCAGTGAAGCAGCCGCCGTTAAGCAGTACCTGAAGATCCTGTATGCCGCCAAGCACGAAGGATTGGAACTGGTGGATGACGTCTTGCGATGGTTCCTGTCGGAAGGCAAAACTATCGCGGCGAAAGAAGTCCTTGCGGTCGTCCAAAGCAGACAACAGATCCCCGGCCCGACGGATGTCAACGTTGAACCGGCGGATCTTTGTGCGTTCGATTCCCTACTCTCACACAAGGATGTGTATGATGAAAAAGCAACCAGCGGCGGCGACGGAGAAGTCGACCGCCAAGGCGCGCGTCTCGAAGAAAGCCGCCTCCTCGAGGCGCAGCTCGAAGCCTACGATCGACACGTCGAAACTGTCGGATCAATTGAAGGAACTACGTCTGCCGACGTTCCGAGAGCAGTACCCGACGTCTGCCGAACAGGCGGCACGAGAGGGCTGGACGCATCCTCAGTTCCTCTCGGATCTGACGGCCAAGGAATGCCAGGCGAGACAGCACAATCGCATCGAACGATTGATGAGGAACTCGCAGTTGCTGGCGGGGAAAACGTGGGAACAATTCCAATGGTCTCGAATCCCGTTGCACGTGACGCAACAGTTCGAGACCCTTCGCA
>JAAESQ010001050.1 GCA_024229275.1 bacterium
CGTTGAGTTGAAAATCCGAAAGCAGGCATATTTCGGATGACAACGCCTACACGGACCGAGAGTCCTTCCCTTCACCCGAAAAACGCAATTAATCGCTTGATTCTAGAGAACCCGCTGGTTAGAGTATGTGAAATTGGGCCATTATCGGCAAAATTGATATTATCAGAATCCTCGGATCATTCCGTTTTCTTGGAGATCGTGACTAATGAGACACCACCGACAGAAGCCATGCCCACGCATCGGCTTGCGTTTGCTTTCTGTAGGTGATGGGGCCGAAGGACGTTGCTGGGGTTGTTGAATCGCGTTTCATGGTCGGAGGACGGGCAATCAAACCGCGTAAACTGCCCTGTTTACCCCAAGGCAAGCGAGTTTTTCCTTCTGCGGCGCATCGTAAGCGCTCGCGTTGCTTGAAGCAGGTTCCAGCCTGCCACTTCCATCAGGATCGAGTGGAAAACGCTCGAGCGACCTCGCACGTGAACACGGCCCAGGCCGGTCTTCCGCTTCAAAATGCTGTTGGTCGCCTCAATGCCTGAGCGTTTTCGATAACGCTCGCGAAACGCGCTCGTCGATTCTTCGCGACGCCGTGCGTCCAAGCGACGCTGCTTGTCGGAAAACCGGTACTCGTAATGACCGTCACCGCGACGCTTCACCGGGCAGCCATCGCGGTGCGGACACTCGACACACGCCTGCTGGTCCATCACCACCAGAGTTTTCCCCGTCGCTTCATCGCGGTTCGACTCAAGGGGCTTCTCGCCTCGCGGACAACATTCCACTTCGCCCGTCGATTCATTCACCACGAAGTCATCGCTATTCGTCGCATCTACGTCGTCAGGCTTTTTACCCGACGTCGGGCTGACCAACTCGACGCCTCTCTGTTCACTCGTTTGTACATTGTCGTCGCTGCCATAGGCCGTGTCGGCTAGCATCGCTTCGGGCGTCAAGCCGTTCTCTTCGAGTTGATCGAGAATCGGTTCGACTGCTCCCGAGTCGTGCTCCGTCGCCGTCTGGGCAATCGCCCCCGTGATCAACTGTACGTCGTTCTCTTCGCCGCACGTCTCGACAAGTTGCACTTGATAACCGGGCCCTTTCTTGCCGTCCCGCGTCGCGTCCGGGTCCGACGGATTCTGAATCACATCGCCGCCAGGGTGCTCGCGAATCTCGATCTTGTCCTCGATCACTTCGCACTGTTCGTGAAACACGCGAACGACCATCGCAAACGTGCTGCGAGTGTTGTGCTTCTCATCGTCGGCGAACCGCTCGATCAAATCGTGCATGTCCCGAACCACCTGCTCTCGCAGCAGGCGTCGGCCTTCGGCGTCCTTCTTCGTGTCGCCAAACAGCAGGTAGCCTGACGGCCGATATCGTTTGCGAAGCTCCTCGGGCAAGGCGTCGTAGGTGGCTACATCGTGGCGCTTTAGTTGCGTGAGGAATCGCTTGATCGTCACGCCCATCATTCGCGTGCGGCCGAACTGGGCCATGTTGCTAAAGACGTGCGTCGAGTCGAGCCGCTGGGTCTTGATGTCCAGTTGAAGCTTCTCGACCAACGCGATCGTGATCTCCTCCATGATCCGCCCGGCCAACTCGTCTTCGACGATCAGCCGCTTGTAACGCTCGACCGTCCGCGACGAGAGGCTCTGATTCTCCGGATCGAGATTCAATGCGTATTGGACGTCGGCATGGAACATATACGCCTGGGCCGCATCTTCGGCGGTCCAGTTTTTGAATTCCATGATGAAGATCAGCCCGCACATGGAGTAGATCTCTTTGGTCGGCTGGCCGATCACCGGATCGAAGTGCTCTTTGACTGAGTCGACCGGCATGAGCTGCAGAATGGTCTCGCGAAAGGTGTGTTGCCAGCCGACGAGCAGTTAGTTGTACGCCAGCGGTGAGAGGATGTTCTCGAAGACGTCAAAGAGCCGATTTTGTCGTGGATCGTTGAGATGTCGCATTGCAGTCGCAACTCCTTTTGTGGCAATGCATTAAGCATAGCGCACGACAATGCGACGTCAACCCAGGAATGGGCGCAACTACCACCTATTTCATAAGTTACGCGAATAATAATCGCCGGTGACTTCTGTCGGTCGTGTCTAAACACTAAAATCCACACTTCTTGTCGCCACCCATTGATCCGCACCAAAGTCGAAAGCACCTTTTAATGGCTGACTCCCTATTCTCGAAGCTC
>JAAESQ010001051.1 GCA_024229275.1 bacterium
ACTGGTGATCGGTGCCGGGCCTTTAGGCTTGATGCTCGCACGACTCTCAGTGTTGGCCGGCGCAGAGGTCACCACGGTTGATGACCAATCAGATCGACTTGCCGTCGCTGCTGAACTGGGCGTGACCAATACTGTTGCAGAAAGGCTCTCGGCGGAGTTGCTCGAGCGGCTGCGGGAGGAGTACACACCTCACAAGTTGGGTTTTGACTGTGTGATTGAGGCCGTGGGCAAGGCAGAAACCTGGAATCAAGCGGTGGAGCTGGTGCGGCCGGGTGGCCGGGTGAACCTTTTTGGCGGCTGTCCACGTGGAACAGAGCTTCGTGTCGATACCACTCGCCTCCACTACGACGAGATTCGTATCTATGCCTCTTTCCATCATACTCCGGAGACGGTTCGCAAAGCTCTGGAATTTATTGCAACCTCTCAGGTCCCAGCGTTCACTCTGGTCCGAGAGGGAAGATCTCTTCAAGATTTACCGGAGGTTCTCCAGGAGATGCGTACAGGAG
>JAAESQ010001052.1 GCA_024229275.1 bacterium
CCGTCGGGAGTGCTCGCATCCATCGGTGTCATTCGATAGGTGCGGTCTCTGAAACGCGAGACAGTCCTGTCCCTGTCCCTGTCCCTGTCAAACGACGATTTTCCTGTCGACTTTCGATGTCAGTGTTTTGCGGGACGATATATCCACTTGCTGTCTGTATCGTGCTCTGCACTAGAAGACTGGCGAATACTCCGAGCAAAAAAAGTTGCGGGCCGCGAGGCCCGCAGGAGGAAGGAAGGAGGGTTGGTACTTATGTTGTGAGCGTTGTCGCTCATCTCGACTTCTATAACAAGCAACACCCGTGCCAGATTTCATGCCTATGTTTCAAACTCACCGAATGTGACGCTGGCGGATCTCGTCAGCCCACTCGATTCGGATGCCATATCGGCACATATCTAGAAGTTTGGCGTACGCCGGTTTCCAGCAATCTGGCGAAGGGAATGGACTACTTCCCTCTAGTGGGAGACACGCCGGCCGGCACTGAGCTTTCGGGGCGAGTGGGCCTCGGATTCGACAAGGTGCAATTCAGCCGGTTCAGAAAACACGACACGGTCCCGGTCACGCAATCGACACAAATACTCGCCGGTATCCGACTGACTCTCCGGCCAAACCTCAAGGATCGCTTCTTTGCTCCCGACAATATTCGGTCCATCTTCGAGCTCAATACCGTTGCGAAACCACTGAAAAGCCAGGTTGTCGCTTCCGGTTGCCTGCACCGAGAATCGAGCCTGAACACCGGCCTCGACATTCTGTGGTTCCGGATGGTTCACGACCCTGGGGGGGTCGTAGAGAGACGCCTTTGCGATAACAGAGTGCCAATCTCCAAACTCATACCCTCCACGCCCACTCATTCGAAGCGCAACTTCATACGTCTGGGTGGTGTCGGGCGACACAGGATCGGCAGATGGAATCACAACCTCCACCGTAAAGCTCAACTGATCACCTGGCCCCACAAAAACTCCAGAGGGAAAAGCCTCCACAGCCTGAATTAATCCGTCTTCGTCACCGACCACCGCAAGTTCGAAGCCTCCGGCGGCTGTCCATGTCGAATAGCCTGTATTGCGAACTCTCACTGTTGCGGAGAACGAGTCGCCAGGTCCCGCAAACACCAGCTTGCCCAGGTTTTCAAACTCCGCGTCGTCAGGAAAGAGTGAATTGATCGATTCTTGATAGCGATCATAGGCCAGCTTTCGTCGGCTCTCCGGTTGTGGCTCAAGCAGCCCCCACGAACGGTCCGGGAATCGCGGATCATCTTCGATGTGGTAGAAAAAGATTCGGTCCACCCACGAAGGCCGGGAGGGTGAGAACCAGGTTTCAAGCAGGTCCTCGACGAAGTCAGCCTGACGGCTTTCTCCAAACTCCGTACTGCGAAGGCCCGTCTCCGCCAACCAAAAGGGACGACCCCACCATCCTGTGTCTCGAAGCACCTCTTTCACCGAAGGTGGTTCCCACGGATACTGGCCGCCCTCATCGAGCTTCCGAGTTACGTCACTTGCAGAGGAATCCGACGGATAGACGTGGTGTGTCACTACGTCGAGAGAATCGGCGCCGAAGCGAATGCAGTACTCCAGCCAATCTTGCCAATGTCCACTACTGAGGTGAGCCAACTCGGGTCCAGCAACTAGTGCGCGAGGATCCGCCATCCGTATGGCTTCGGCTCCTGGTCGCATGATTTCGACGAGGTACTCGGTCCGAGAACCCGCCCAGAATCCGTCGAGATTCGGCTCGTTCCACATGCCCCACACCGCAACCTTGCCACGATAGCGCGCCGCTGCGCGGTAGCAGAAGTCTCGCCAATCATCCGGATCATTCGGCACACCCTGAAATACTGGACCACTCGTGGCCCATTGCGGAGTGTAGGCAAGCGTTACGAATACCTTGAGTCCACGGCGGTGAGCCCCCTCGATCACCTGATCGTGGATCGACCAATCAAATTGGTCTTGCTCAGGCTCCACCATGTACCAGTTCATGGAGACTCGAACCCACTCGATCCCCGCAGCGGCAATCTGTTCCAGGACGGCTTCCGACGGCACATGCCCTACGACACCATACGGTGAAGCCGACACCACCGGGCACACAACTACAGCAAGAAGTATCGCTGCCAGGTTTCTGGCTTTGAGAAGGGCCTTCCTCCACACCTACTTAGGATACTTCACCGAGCAGCCATACGGTTTGGTCTCTGAGGTCGCTACCGCTTTGCCGGCCAACAACTCGTCAAGAGCCTTGGCTACGTAGTTGACCGCTTCGTCGGCCTTCTTGCCTCTCGGATCGTCATCAATCGCACCCTGATAGACGACCGAGCCCTCACGATCGATCACGAACATGTGTGGAGTTGTAGCTGCCAGGTAACTCTTGCCGACCGTACCCGGCTGATCGACGAGGAACGGATATGGCACATCATGCCCGCCACGGAACTTCTCCGAAGTCGCGGCGTCCATATAGTTCGTTGAGTTCACAGCCAGCCAAACGACATCTCTGCCGGCATACTTATTCGCCAAATCGACCATGGTGCCGGCCTCATAGTGACGCTTGACATAAGGGCAATCCGGATTGACCCACTCGAGCACAACAACTTTGCCCTCGAAGTCTGAGAGCGAGACCTCTTTGCCATTGGTGTCCTCAAGCGTAAAGTCCGATGCCGAGCCGTCACCGGCCGTGGCATTTACCAAACCACAGGTCATCACCATCACAGCGGCCAATCCAACCAGTAGTGTCCTTTTCATAGTTGTCTCTCCTTGTTTTGTGCGAAGCCGAGTGCTTCGCGAATACGTTTCAAAGGTCGATTTCAATGAGTTCAGAATAGCCCGACCTCTCGGACCGATTTTCGATGATCAAAATGGATGGCAGTTCAACCGTGGGGCTTTCTTTCAGGATCAGCCGCCGAAGCTTGAAGTCGAGCCGGGTGAGATTGGCCCGTGTTCGGACCTTCACATCGGTGATCTTGAGCGCTTCCCCGGGATGCGGAAACCAATCAACCCTTGATGGCGAATCTGACCAAGTCAACCACACGGAGAACGTCCCGTTGATGCCGTCGTGCATCCAATCTCCGGTCACACGTTTCCCCGCCAGACCCGGCGTTTCCCCGCCAGCCCGTGGAAGGCGATCACCCCACTGATCAAGAACGGCTCCCGCTTTGTCACGAGCTACGCGAGGGAGGGGGAATCTCTGCTCAAGTACAGCCTCCCCAAGAATGCAAACGTCTTTGCAGGCTAACCAAGCGACGTCGGCCTCAAGCAAGACACTCTCCTCTTCGAGGTTTTCGTCTTTCAGCACCAACTCTGCACTCAGCACCACTTCGCCCTCATAGCCATAGCCCGGTATACCTCCGCCCTGATCGAAGGCGATCGGTATCGGCCACTGGAGAGGGCCCGCAGTCGCAACCTGCTCGGAGCTAAAGTCAACGCTGGTAGCCATGCCTGCACCTCCAGGGTTGCGCCAATACACATGCCACCCTTCATCGATCTCGAGGTGCACTCCAGCCGTCACGGTTTGTCCAGGTTGGACTCCATCCGCATCACACAGAAGACGCACTCTGACATGCTGGTCATCCTCCGCGAGTAGAGGACTGGAGGAAACGACAAACAGTGCAAAGACGGTGGTAAGAATCCAGGGTCTCACAAAGGCTTCAACAGCCTCAGATCTCCCCTATTCCGATGCTGGCGCTATATCAGGCTCGCTCTCTCGCTCATGAACGAAGAGCAGTTTTCGGCTCGTCCAATCAACGCCCACGACACTTCCTGTGGCGATGAACCGATCGACGCCCAGCTCCCAAGTCAGAACCCTGATCACGCCGCCATGCGCAAAGATCAGGTGCCGCCCAAGCGGCAAATCTTCTATGAAGCGATGCAATCTCCCGGCGACCTCATCCTGGGATTCGCCCTGTGGTGCCTGAAAGGAGCGGAATTCAAACAACGCTTTTGCGACCTCAGGCTCCAGATGCCGCCATCGACGTCCCTCGAGTTCGCCAAACGCCATTTCACGCAGCAGCGGCGAGGCCGTTGCCTGACCCCATGCCAACTCAGCAGTCTCCTTGGTCCGCACGAGGTCTGACGACCAGACACCGTCAAACTCGACGCCAGCGAGCAGCGGAGCAACCGCCCTCGCTTCGTCCCTTCCCCGATCACTCAGGGGCGTATCTGTCCATCCGGCAATTCGCCCCTCTACGCTGCGCAGCGTCTCACCGTGCCGAACCAACCAAAGCTCAAGTCGATCA
>JAAESQ010001053.1 GCA_024229275.1 bacterium
CGACACCTCCTCGCCGGATGCGATCGTGCCGACTCTCTGGCCTGGAATCCCCATAAGATGATGGGGATGCCGTTGACGTGCTCGGTGGTGCTTCTCCGAGAAAGTGGCCTTCTCGCAAAAAGCCTCGACGAATCTGCTGAGTACCTGTTTCAGACAGCACCAGGCGAACTCAATCCAGGTCGGCGTTCCATTCAGTGCGGTCGCCGCAATGACGCATTGAAGCTGTGGGCGGCATGGCGGCTTCACGGTGATGACGGCTACGCCAACCGGATCTCCCAGCAGTTTGCGCTTGCGCAGTACGCAGTTTCGGTGATCCGAGCTCAGCCACGTCTGAGCCTGATTCGTGAACCGCAGTCGATCAATGTGTGTTTTGACGTTGTGGGCACATCCGCGGTCGATGTCTGCACTTGGTTAGAACAGGAACGGGCCATCCGGATCGGTCACGCCACGGTGAACGGAAGAACAGTGATCCGCCTCGTGTGTGTCAACCCGGATCTATCAAACACCGACCTCGATGCTCTCTTCGAAGCG
>JAAESQ010001054.1 GCA_024229275.1 bacterium
CTTCCCATGATGAACCGATGATAGAAACTCCTCCGATGCAAGCCCAATGGCTTCCACCGAACTGGCGCCGTCGGGGTAAAGTGCAGTCACACTCATGCCAGATGGAGAGCCAGGCGCCCTCGTCGGGGCTTCTGCCTTTTTCACCATGGAGTCACGAAACTTCGAGTTGTTATGCTCGAGTTTCTCCTTGGCCATTTCAATCATGGCCGAACTGTAGCCGAAAGCGGAGAGCGGATTCGCCTCCTGTTCGGCGACAGAGAGGACTACCGACCCACATTTGGGGCACGAGTTTTGCGGCTCGTCATTGTTGGGTTCGTACACGAGCCCACACACGCCACATCGACAAGAGGAAGGACTCGTGGCCCAAAAGGGGATGACCCTCTGGACCCCATGGCAGTCCTTGAATACCCTAGGCGTGGGAGTGGCGAAGATGTTCATCACGAACGTCTCGAGACGCTCGGACATCTCACTCTCCTCAGGTTCGTCGACCTGAAAATCTGGGAGATCATTCGTGCACTGAGGCTCTGCCTCTGGAGCAGGAACAGCTTCGTTCTCTCCATCATCGCTGGATTCAGACTCGTAAGGGTAGTGTTGGTACTCTGGGTCCGATCCAATTTGCTGGGCCAGGGCGAGGTCAGATGGCCATACGTCCCGGTTGCACCTCCAGCACTTCCCTTTCTTGGGATTGGGAGCTATATAGATGATTTGGCACTCGGAACATAGGTTCCTCGACATTGCCTGGTGCACCGATTCAGGATCATTCCTGTACGCACCCGACACGGGAATCACGTCCGGTTCAATTTCCCCAATATTGGGGATACGAATCTCGAAATCGGGTTCCTCCAATAGGAGTTCAGCCTCGTCGAGGCAAGGCCCGATCTCTTGCGCCAATATCCTAATTGGCGGCTCGTCCCTGTCCCGGTAGATCTGCTCCCAGAGGGTAGCACCACGTTCGGCTACCTCGGGGCTGTCGAAGAGATCTGCCCATAGGACTTTGGATGTCATCGCGACTTGGGCGAACGCCACCAACCGGAACAGATATCTGCCCCAGTGGAAGCCGAGGATAGGTTTGTCAGTAGTGGC
>JAAESQ010001055.1 GCA_024229275.1 bacterium
CTCGATCATGGTGCCGTAGAGATGCTCGACCTCGTCAACGCCGTACTTGGCACAGACTTCGGCATGCACTTTCTCGGCAAGAACCCGCTGCTCGTCGAGCTCGGCCTTGGCGCAGGTAACTGGAACCATGATTTCGGGGAAGCAGGCCTTGCCCTCTTTGCGCAGCTCGGCGGCCGACTCGAGGATGGCGCGGAACTGCATCTCGGAGATCTCAGGGAAGGTGACACCGAGGCGCACGCCGCGGTGACCCATCATGGGGTTGAGCTCGTGCAGTTCGTCGGCGCGGCGGTCGAGCTGTTCGAGGGTCACGCCGAGCGCGCTTGCGAGTTCCTTGCGCTCGTTCTCGTTCTGCGGCACGAATTCGTGCAGCGGCGGATCGAGCAGACGGAAGGTGACGGGGCGTTCGCCCATGATCTCGAGGGTCGACTTCATGTCGCGCTTGACGAAGGGGTAGAGCTCGTCAAGGGCGGCGCGGCGCGCCTCCTCACTGCCCGACATGATCATCTTGCGCAGAATGAAGAGCGGCTCCTCGGCGCCTGTGCCGTAGAACATGTGCTCGGTACGGAAGAGGCCGATGCCCTCGGCGCCGAACTCGATCGCTATGCTTGCATCGTCAGGGGTCTCGGCGTTGGTGCGCACTTTCATGGCCCGGAATTCGTCGGCCAGTTTCATGAACTCCTGGAAGCGCGGGTTCTCGGTGGCGTCGATCATGTCGAGCTCGCCGGCGTAGATGGTGCCTTTGGTGCCGTTCAGGGTGAGCACATCGCCCTCATTGAAGACCTTGCCGTCGACCTTGATGGTCTTGCCGATGACATCGATGTTCAGGGCGCCGGCGCCGACGATGCAGCACTTGCCCCAGCCGCGGGCCACGAGGGCTGCGTGCGAGGTCATTCCGCCACGACCGGTTAGGATGCCCACCGCAGCTCGCATGCCTTCGACGTCCTCAGGGTTGGTCTCTTCACGGACCAGTAGGACGGTTTTTCCGGCCTTGACCCACTCGACGGCGGCATTGGCCGAGAAAACGACCTGACCGACGGCTCCGCCGGGTCCGGCGGGAAGTCCCTTGGCCAGCAACTCGCCCTTGGCTTCCGCTGCAGGATCAACGATGGGGTGCAACAGCTCGTCGAGCTGTACGGGCTGCACACGCATCACTGCAGTGCGCTTGTCGATGAGATCCTCGGAGATCATGTCCATGGCCATGTTGAGCGCCGCGGTACCAGTGCGCTTGCCGGTACGAGTCTGTAGCATCCACAGACGACCGTCCTGAATGGTGAACTCAATGTCCTGCATGTCGGTGTAATGCTTCTCGAGATCGCAGCGGATGTCGTAGAGCTGCTGGTAGACCTCGGGCATCACTACCTGCAAGGAGGGCAGATGCTTGTTCTGGTCGTTCTTGGTGTCCTCGTTGACGGGGTTGGGCGTACGCGCACCCGAGACCACGTCCTCACCCTGAGCATTGACCAACCATTCACCGTAGAACTTGTTGTCACCAGTGGCTGGGTTGCGGGTGAAGGCCACGCCGGTGGCTGAAGTATCACCCATGTTGCCAAAGACCATTGCCTGCACGTTAACCGCTGTGCCCCAGTCATCAGGAATGCTCTCGATACGGCGGTAGGAGACAGCGCGTTTACCATTCCAGGACGAGAAGACGGCGCTAATGCCGCCCCACAGCTGTTCTTTGGGATCATCAGGGAAATCCTGACCGAGCACTTCCTTAACCTTGGCCCTGAAGCGGTCGCAGAGATCCTTGAGATCAGCCTCGGAAATATCAGCGTCCGTGGCGTATCCTTTGGCTTCCTTGAGTTTCTCAAGCATATGATCGAGCTGCTGACGGATGCCCTGGCCTTCTTCAGGCTCGAAGCCGGCAGCCTTCTCCATGACCACGTCGGCGTACATCATGATGAGGCGACGGTACGCGTCGTAGACGAAGCGACCGTTGTCCGTCTTCTTGATCAGTCCAGGGATTGTGGCCGAGCAGAGGCCCACATTCAGAACCGTCTCCATCATGCCGGGCATGGACATGCGCGCGCCGGAGCGCACTGAGATCAACAATGGGTCGTTCGGATCACCGAACTTCGTTCCCATGATCTTCTCAACCTGTGCCATCGCCGCATCGGCTTCGGCTTCGACGCCGTCGGGATAGCGCTCACCATGCTCGTAAAAATGAGTGCAAAGCTCTGTGGTAAGAGTAAAACCGGCCGGTACAGGGATGCCCATCCCTGCCATCTCGGCGAGGTTCGCGCCCTTGCCGCCGAGCAGGTTCTTCATATCGGCGCGACCCTCCGCAGAGCCACCGCCGAATGAGTAGACGTATTTAGTGTTGCTCATAAACTATCCTCCTTCGACCTGCAGCTTTGACAGGTCCGCGAGCGTCAGAAAGCTGCCGCGCAGCTCCTTCAGCAGTGCGATCCTGTTCTGCTGCTTGTGTTTGTCTTCACTCATCACGAGTACTTCAATAAAGAACCGGTCCAGTACATCGGCCACCGGTCCCATCGCCAGAAACGCATCATCAATACGCTGAGATTCAAGGCACTCGGCCAGGGTCTGAGAAAACTGCCGGGTCGCCTCGTTCAGCTCCTTCTCTTCCTTGTGCTCAAAGAGATCCGTGTTCACCGTGCCTTCGGGTTGATCGTCAGTAATGTTGATCACTCGCTTGAACGCCTGTGCGAGCATGCGGAACTCCGGAAGCCTTCGCACCTTCTCGAGAGCAGTTGCCCTCGCCACCAGCGGCGGCAATACGTTCCAGCCCGCGGCCATCACTGCGTCGGCGGTGTCGAAAGCAATCCCGTGGCGCTGCATCAGGTATCGCCTCACCCGGTCACTCACGAACTCTGTAACGGCGTCTGTCGTCGCTTGGCCATCGCACTCGACAGCTGCTGAAGCGAAATCAACCGCCTGGGCGATCGCCGCCTTGATATCGACCGTCCAATCCGACTCGGCCAGCATACGCACAACTGCCTGAGCAGCACGTCGCAAACCGAGCGGATCTCTTGAGCCCTTCGGAACCTCTCCAACGGCGAAGAGACCCGCAAGAGTATCGAGCCGATCCGAGCAACCGAGCAGTCGCCCAAGATCAGACTCAGGCAAACGGCCAGCGAATCCCTGGGGTTGGTAGTGGTCGCGAGCCGCGGTCCACAGGCTTTCATGCTCGCCCTCTAGCCGCAGGTAGTGGCCACCCATCACTCCCTGAAGCTCGGGAAACTCGCCAACCATATTGGTCAGGAGATCGGTTTTGATCAACTGCGCCGCGCGTTCGAGGTCGGCGGCGGGGAGGTCGATACCAACCTGGGCAGCGAACCACTCAGCCAGTCGCGCCGTGCGCAGTGCTTTCGACTGCAAGGTTCCGAGCTTGCGGTGAAACTCGAGACGGTCGAGTCCAGAGATCAACGACTCGAGCCTGCGCTTGCGATCTTCTGCGAAGAAGAACCCGGCATCGGCGAGTCGTGCCCCGATCACCCATTCATTACCCTGCCGCACCAGACCTTCCGGGTCGTCGAGTCGATCCACAACGGCGAGGAAGTAGGGCGCCAAGGCACCGTCCTCACGCTCGAGGATGAGACACTTCTGATGATGTCTCAGCGTCGTCACCTCTACCTCAGGGGGGAGTTCGAGGAAGGCCTCATCGATCTCGCCACGTTCGAGGCCGGGGTATTCGACCAGCTCGACATGTTCTGCGACCAAGGCTTCATCGGGATGGACCCTGCAGCCGACCTCTCGCGCCAGTTCTTCAGCTCGCCTCTCGAGGATCTCTTTGCGCTCTGCCGGGTCGACCAGCACGCTGCGCTGACGCATCGCATCCTCGTAGGTGCCAGCGCTCGTGACTTCTGCCTCGACGGGCGCATGGACCCGATGACCCACCGTGCGGGCCGTCGAGTCGACTCCAAAGAGTTGTAGTGTGACCGGCTGATCGTCCAAGAGAGCCAACACCCCATGGACTGGACGCACAAACACTTGCTCACCACAGCCCCACCGCATCATCTTCGGAAAGCGCAGCGAGGAGAAGATCGGCGGAATCATTTCGGCCAGGATCTCGGCTGCGGGTCGACCGGCATGGGTCACTGTCGCAGCAAGATACTCACCCTTGTCGGTTGTGATCCTTCCCAATTCGGTGACCGGCACACCTACCTTACGCGCGAACCCCTCTGCCGCTTTGGTGGGCTCACCAGACTCGCTGAAGGCGACGCTGACCGGCGGCCCGCTGACTTCCTCGGTTCGATCTGCCTGCCGTTTCGGTAGATCTCCCATGGCCACAATCAGTCGGCGCGCGGTCGATCGGACGCTGACCGTAAAGTCTTCGAATCCCGCTTCGTTCATCCGAGCGGTGAAAGCACTCTCGAGCTGAGTCCTTGCTGCCGGCAGTGCATTTGCAGGAATCTCCTCAGTCCTGACCTCAAGCAGGAAATCAGCCATCAGCTTTCCCTCTTTGGTGCCAAGTCAAGGCTGTTTCCCAACGGGTAACCGAGAGCTTCGCGCTGCGCCACGTAGGCCTTTGCGACGCCAACTGCGTTGCGGCGAACACGAGCGATCAGGCCGACGCGCTCTGTCACCGAAATCGCACCACGGGCGTCCAGGAGGTTGAACAGGTGAGAGGTCTTCAGCGTCGCTTCGTGAGCCGGAAGAACCAGTGGAGGTTCATGCTCAAGGCAGCGTGCCGCTTCAGTTTCCCACTCCTCAAAGTGGCGACGCAGCATCTCGACATCGGCAACTTTAAAGCCGTAGATCGAAGCCTCGCGCTCATCCTCAAGGCGGACGTTACCGTAGGGCACACCACCGCCCCATTCGATGTCGTAAATCGAGTCGCAACGCTGGATGAACATGGCGATGCGCTCCAAGCCGTAGGTCAATTCGGCGGAAATTGGCGCGAGTTCGATGCCTCCGGCCTGCTGAAAGTAGGTGAACTGGGTGATCTCCATGCCGTCAAGCAAGACCTGCCAGCCAACGCCCCATGCACCGAGGGTGGGCGACTCCCAGTTGTCTTCCTCAAACCGGATGTCGTGAACATCGGGATCGATCCCAAGCACAGAGAGTGATTTCAAGTACAGGTCCTGCACGTCTTCGGGAGACGGCTTCAGGATCACCTGCAATTGCAGATGTCGACCCAAACGGAATGGATTCTCTCCATATCGAGCATCCGCTGGGCGCCGAGAAGGCTGCACATAAGCGACTCGGTAGGGTTCAGGTCCTAACACCCTCAAAAAGGTCTCCGGATGCATTGTTCCCGCTCCGACCTCAAGGTCGTACGGATGTTGAATGATGCAGCCGCAGTCGGCCCAGTAGCGCTGCAGCGCAAGGATCAACGACTGAAGGTCCACGAGCCCTCCCTGGTCCGCGAGTGGTCCGAACGGCCACCCCTGGCAGACCTAAAGGCGGCAAGGATACCACGAGGGCGTGATCCTGTCGTGGTCGGCTGGAAACGACGTCGAATGACGGCTGACGCCGTGCATTCTCACCGAACTCTGTTCAGAAAACCAGGGGTGCCAGAACTCAATTATTCGGAAGGCGGCCTCAATAGAGTAGGGGCGGCGGACCTGCGCCCGCCGCCCCGAAAACTAGCAATCCTCACCCTAGGCAGTGAGTTTCTTGATCTCCTCGACCAACGGAGGAATGACCGCGAACAGGTCGCCCACGATCCCGTAGTCGGCGACTTTGAAAATTGGCGCCTCAGGATCCTTGTTGATCGCGACAATTACTTTGGAGGAACTCATCCCGGCAAGATGCTGAATCGCGCCAGAAATACCGCAGGCGACGTAGAGCGACGGACTGACGACCTTGCCAGTCTGGCCTACCTGATGGGCATGCCCAATCCACCCCGCGTCTACGATGGCACGGGACGCACCGACCGCAGCACCCAGAGTCTCTGCCAGTTCGCGAATCAGTGCGATGTTTTCTGGACCTTTGATGCCACGACCACCCGAAACGATGATGTCGGCTTCAGCGACATCAATCTCACCGCCGCCAGTCTGCACCAACTCCTTGACGACAGCTCGAATCGAGAGCTGCAGACCATCAAGGGCTACGACCTCTGCTGCGCCTCCACTTTCCTCAGCTGCAAACACATTCGGCCGCAGGCTTAAAACCTGAGGAGTCTTGCCTGCGCTATCCGCCGTAGCAAATGCCTTGCCCGAATACACAGGGCGAGTCGCTACAAAGGCCTCTCCATCAATTTCGAGCGCGGTGACATCGGCGAGTGCGCCGACGCCGAGACGTGCTGCAGCACGCGGTGCCAGGTCACGTCCCATCGCAGTAGCCGAAAAGAAGATAGCTGACGGTTGGGCTTGCTCGGCGGCTTTGGCAACCGCTTCTGCGTAGCCTTCCGAAGAATACAGTGCGAGGCTGGGATCATCGGCAACATATACAGTAGCGGCGCCGAAATGGCCCAGATCAGCCGCAGCATCGCCGACTCCAGATCCAACGACAACGGCCGAGACCGACCACCCTTGCGAAGAAGCCTGGCGTTTGGCTTCGCTGATTGCCTGATGAGATGCCTTTCGGATTTCTCCGTCACGTTGCTCAACGAAAACGAGAATGCCTGCCATGACTGCCTCCCCTCAGATCGCTTTCGCTTCTTCGCGGAGAAGCCTTGCCAGTTCGACAGCAGCTGCCGCCGGATCATCTTCACCCTGAAGAACAGTACCCGCCGCCTTAGGAGGTGGAAGTTCGAGGCTTCGCTGTGAGTAGAAGGCATCTGCGCCTTCCTCGATACCCAACGAGGCAACCTCGATCTTCTCCACCGGCTTGCGCTTGGCTGCCATGATGCCTTTCAGCGCGGCGTAACGAGGTTCATTGAGGCCTTTCTGGGCAGTCAACACCGCCGGTAATGGACACTCAACTTGCTCCTGACCGCCTTCTACGTCACGCCCGGCGACCAGTGAGCCATCATTCATCTCAAGTGAAGTCACATTTGAAACGTGCGGCACATCAAGAAGCTCAGCCAACATCGGGCCGACCTGGCCGCAATCAGTTCCGACACCCTTAACGCCACATAGAATGAGATCAAACTCTCGATCCTTAATCGTCGCTGTCAGCACCTTGGCGATGGTTATGGAGTCACCAAGAGATGCCTCTCCACCGAGAATATGGACAGCTGTGTTAGCTCCTCGCGCAAGGCAGTCCCGCAGCGCGGCTTCTGCCCGCGCGGGTCCAAAAGTCACCGCGGTGACTTCACCCTCGCCGGCTTCAACGCGTTGCAGCGCCTCTTCCAACGCGTACTCGTCATAAGGAGAAACGATCCACTTGATTCCTGATTCGTCGATCCCGCCCTCGCCATCGACCTTGATCACCGATGCGGTATCAGGAACGCTCGCGACGCACACGATACACTTCACAACCTACCTCCCTCCGATCAGCCCCGAACCATCTGCCCGGTCCATGTCGATTTCTGGCAAGCTGGCACGAGTGAATGACCATTCATGTCGGGCCAGTGTAGCAGATTGAATGGCGCATCTCCGGCTCACAGCTCCCCATACTGTGTCTCCATGAAGAGCAACAGCATCCCCCCATGCACTCCACTCCGCGCATTGAGCTCAGAACAACTCTCGAGCACGCTATAGTCGTGTTGGAGGCAGCTTGAGCGATCCACTTCAAAGACCATCTGTCGCTACAGGTCTGTGGCTTACGGCTCTAGTGACGTTGTTAGCGGTCTATGCGTGGACCAACCCTCCACTCAAAAGTGCCACATTGAATTTCATTCCCATTGCTTCTGCTCTGGCAATTGTTCTCGCCATTGCCGGCATGGGATTTCTTATGACGCGGTGGCTTCAGCCGTTCCGATCAAAGATCGACGAAATACTAACCTGCCTGGCTTTCGGAACCGGTGCCACAGGCGCCTATGTATTTGCCCTCGGCTGCAATGGGATTGTCTCACCACTAGCCTACGCAGGTTGGATCGCGATCGGCTTCTTTGTGTTCATGGTTGTGTTGATTCGACGCTGGCTTCCTCTTCCTGTTTCGATCGATTGGTCTGACCGCGTCAACTGGCTCTCGCTGTTTCTGCTGGTGATACCCCTTCTGCTCATCATCCCTTCGCTTACCACGCCCCCGGTCTCGGCAGATGCACTCGAGTATCACCTCATGATCGCGAAGGTCCACCTCGAGTCTGGCGAGATTCGCCACATACCTTCCCTTGTTGAGTCGAACTATCCCTGCCTGGCGTCCTACCTTTACATGCTGGTACTTCCTCTCGCAGGAGACGTTGCCTGTAAGGGATTACACTTCTGGTACGGAATAGGCATCCTCTTGGCCCTCGGCCGTATGGCAATAGAAGCGCGGAGCAAGAGCAGCCCTCTACTCGCCGGGGCATTCTTCCTCTCGATGCCAGTCGTTTCGCTGATAGTTGGGTGGGCATGGAACGATGCGCTATTTGTCTTGCTCGTCGTCCTAACTGTCCTGTCAATCACCCGCTACGCGTCACAGCCTGATCAACCACAGGCATGGAAAGTTATGGCGACTGCAGGAATCTACTTCGGCATCGCTGCATGGACTAAATACACCGTTGTTTTGTATGTTCTCGCGTTTGCCTTGCTTTTCCTATTCGGCCTCATGCGATGGTGCTGGCGGGTGAAACATGTGGTGGCCTTCGCTATACCGGTTGCACTCATCTCGCTCCTCGTCTTTGTCAAGAATTGGCTCTTTACCGGTAACCCCTTCTATCCTTTCCTTCCTAGCGTCTTCCCAAACCCTTACTGGACCGCGGAGGCTTCGCAGTTTTTTGCAAACGCGCTCCGGAGGTACGAGATCCCCGATTGGCATTGGTGGACCTATCTGACGTTTCCTTTTGAGCTCAGCCTTCGTCCACGACTGATCGACGTTCACGTCGGTGTCATTCCACTCCTTCTTGCACCATTTCTTTTGTTTCGCTCCGCCAGACGTGAAATCAACGTACTCAGGATGTTCACTCTGTGCGCGGTTATCTCGTGGCTGGTCTTTCAAACGGAGACACGGTCTCTACTGGCTCTACTCGCAGTCCTGTGTTGTGTGGGTGGAGTGCAGTTCCAGAAACATCTCTGGGAGCATTCCCAAGACCGTCGCGCACTGAGCTTGATGATCGGCCTCGCGTTGATCGCCAACGTCTCAATTCTCGCTGTGACGAGCTATTACCTCACTCGACCTTTGCCACACTTCCTCGGCTTCGAGAATCGTGCCACATTCCTTCGGAGAGAAGCACCGAACCAAAGAGTGTATGAAGTTCTCAACGCTGAACTGGAGGTGTCAAAGGTGTTGCTCGTTGGCGCCAAACGACCCTTCCATCTCAATCAGCCAGTCCTGTTCAGCAGCTTCACTGACCCGCCAAGAGTCGAGGAGATCGCGAGAGGCACTAAGAATAGGGACGAGTTGGCTCGCAAGTTCCATACGCTCGGAATCAGCCACATCGTTATAGATTGGGATGAGTACGACCGAGACCACGAGATTCCGCTGTTCTCCTGGTCGCCTGAACAGCGTTCAGTGTTCGAGTCGTTCCTCAGACAGAATTGTTCTCCTGTCGTGAAGCACGGCCGGGAAGCCGCCTATCGCGTCAACTGGTAGTCATACTGAGTGAGTCATCGTCGAGCTGGGCGGCCTGCAATCGATGAATCTCTTGGTCGTACGCCTCCATCACACTGCGGTGATTGAGAAGCCCTACCACGGGTGACGGCGGCACCTTTTCCATCACAGGCAGCACTTCAAGCTGAGAGGCGGTAAACCGACGAACAGCAGTGTGAAGATCATCCGACGGTTCGAGATACGCCATCGTCTTCGCATCGACGCCAAGATCTCGTGCCACGAGTAATGACCACACTTCCGGAGTCGCCATCACCCTGCGAACGTCGTTGACCGAGAAAATGCCTTCAACCCGACCATCTTTCTTCACAACCGGGAAGTACTCCTGCTCCGCCTCTCCAACCAGGTCCACAATCTCCTCAAATGGTGTGCCTGAGGGTACCGTCACAATCGATTCCGTCGGATCCACTACATCGCACACTCTCAGCCGCTCCAACACATCGATCTGAAACTCACCAAGGTGAGCCGGTGAGTCAATGCGCCCGGGAACCTGTGCTTCGTAGATGCTGACACCACGAGTCAGCAGGAACGATACCGAGACAACCAACATCATGGGCACGAGCAGGCTGTACGAGCCGCTCATCTCCGCCACCATGATCAGAGAGGCGATCGGCACCTTCGCAACACCGGCGAAGAATCCACCCATCCCCACAAGAACGCAGGCCGACATCGGTGGGGCGATTGCCGGAAAGAGCTGTTCCATGGCAGCGGCGAAGACCGCTCCCGTCATCCCACCAATAACCAACGATGGAGCAAATACCCCTCCTGAGCCACCCGACGAGATTGTGCATGCGGTGGCCAGGATCTTGGCCGGGACGAGAAGGATGAGAAGCTTGAGCGGAAGCGCACCGTCGAGTGTGAGTTGGAGCCAACCGTAGCCTCCGCCCATCACCTGCGGCAAAGCCAGCGCTATACAGGCAACCATGAGTCCGCCGATTGCCGGCTTGGTCCAAGTCGGCACCGGAAGGGGAGCAAAGAACCGATCCCTCATCCCGTAGAAGACCTTGACGTACACGACCCCAACAAAGGCCAACACAATGCCGAGCAGCAGATATGAAATCAGCTCCGCAGGCTTGGCAAACTGGCTGATATCGGTTCGAAACATGACGTCCCAGCCGGTGAGCGATGCACACACGACATAGGCGATGATCGAAGACATGATCGCCGGAATCAACGCTTCCGACTCGTACTCGTTCTCGGAGTAGAGAACTTCGATCGCAAACAGTGCAGCACCGAGTGGCGCGCGAAACATGCCTCCGACTCCCGCTGCCATTCCTGAAATGACTAGAATGCGACGGTCGAACGGCGGCAGGCGGAGAACTCGCGCCAGATAGCTGGCGAATCCAGCGCCAACATGAGCCACCGGACCCTCACGACCCGCAGACCCTCCCGATCCGATGGTGAGTATGGACGCTACCAACTTCACCGGGATGATCCGTTTGTGGAGAACACTGCGCTCTCGGTGGTAGGCATGGATCACCGCATCCGTCCCGTGACCTTCGGCCTCGGGAGCGAAGGTCTGAACAATCCACCCAACCAGCAGGCCAACCAAGGGAAGTATGAGGAGCAGAAGCCACGGGCGTTGCGGTGCTTGCCACTCGCTGGATGCGTCAAGACCGTGTCCCGGCGTGACGAACCCAACCCAATGATGGTGAACGAGGGAGGCCACTGCCTCGACTCCCCACGTTAAGAACGTTGCGCCCAGACCTGCAACCACGCCGATGGCCAACGCGAGGATGAGCCATCGCCCGAAGTTGTAGAGGTCTATCCTGCTCGCAAAACGCGCGAGACTGGCAGCCCAGGAAGGGGGCAAGAGGTCCAGCGTTTGCTCCTTCCGGTCGTCGCGGTTGCTGCTACTTCTTCAGGTCTGGTTTGCCAACCACCAGGCAGGCGTTGGTTCCACCAAATCCAAAAGAGTTCGTCAACGCGATCTCAACCGGCGTTTCCCTGGCTTCGCCCGGGACGTAGTCCAGGTCGTTCTCCTCATCCGGCTCTTCCAAGTTGATGGTAGGCGGAATGATGTTGTTGAGAACGGAGAGCAACGAGACACCGAATTCGAATCCTCCGGCCGCTCCAAGAAGATGTCCAGTCATCGACTTCGTCGACGACACTGGGAGATTCTTGGCATGATCTCCAAACACCTTCTTGACCGCCAGGGTCTCGATGCGATCCCCTGCGGGTGTCGACGTACCGTGGGCATTGATGTAGTCGACTTTGTCCGGATCAATCTGAGCGTCCTTGAGGGCTAGGCGCATCACACGAATGGCGCCGTCAGCGTCCTCAGCAGGAGCCGAGATGTGATAGGCATCGCCACTCATGCCGAAACCGAGGATCTCGCCCAGTATCGGCGCGCCGCGTTTCCGTGCGTGCTCAAGTTCTTCGAGCATCACCACACCCGCGCCCTCACCCATGACGAAGCCGTCTCTGTCCTTGTCCCAAGGACGCGAGGCATGCTCCGGATCATCGTTGCGCGTCGACAAAGCTCGCATCGAAGCAAACCCTGCAATCGCTAAGGGTGAAATCACCGCTTCGGATCCACCCGCGATGATCGCATCGGCATAGCCATGGCGGATGTACAGAGTTGCATCACCAATAGCGTGCGCGGATGTCGAGCATGCCGTGCACGTTGCACTGTTCGGCCCCTTCGCCCCATGGCGAATGCTCACCACACCGGAGCACATGTTGATGATGGCTCCAGGGATGAAGAAAGGTGAAACCCGCCGCGGTCCCTTGTCGACCAGTGCGGAATGCATGCGCGCGATGAGCGGCAAACCGCCGATCCCCGCCCCGATGACCACTCCCACCCGATCGGAGTTGGAGTCATCGATGGTAAGACCGGATTGTTCAACCGCCATGTCGGCCGCTGCGACCGCGTAGTGAACGAAGAGATCGAACTTCTTCGCTTCCTTCGGGCCAAGATAGGCATTCGGATCGAAGCCCTCGACCTCCGCGGCAATCTGAACGGAATTGCCCGTGGGATCATATCGGGTGATTGGTCCGGCACCACTGCGGCCTTCAACAAGGCCGGCCCAGTTGTTGTCGGTACCGATCCCGAGTGGCGAGATCAGACCAAGGCCGGTCACCACCACCCGTCGAGACACGCTAGGCCTCCAGGTTCGTCTTCAGGTATCCCACCGCATCCTTAACTGTCGAGATTTTCTCTGCGGCTTCGTCGGGGATTTCGACACCGAACTCCTCTTCGAAAGCCATCACAAGTTCAACGACGTCAAGAGAATCTGCACCCAGATCGTCAACGAACGAAGCTTCTGCGGTGACCTTCTCTGCATCCACACCTAGCTGCTGAACGATGATCTCTTTGACCTTGGCTTCCACATCCATCGCGACTGTCCTCCTCGACCTTTGGTCGTCTATTAACGTTGCCCGCAGTTACCACGGGTTATGCGAAGTTGCAGTGATAACACACAGCCAACTCCCATGCAAGTCCTGAGGATTTCCTTGACATTGACACAAAAGAGGAGTATTCAGCCAGACAGCTACGGACTCGGCCTGGTTTACGGTTCTTTAGTTCTGAAGCGATCATCCAGCCGACCGACGCCGCGAGCTGCCGTGCACCCTTCGGCAGCAGAGGAGGAACTCAATGGAATCGTACATGACTGCAAAAGAAGCAGCCGAGTATCTCAAGCTGGCCGAGCGCACCCTTGTCCGCCTTGCGCACGAAGGGAAAATCCCTGGTGTCAAGATCGGTGGCCAGTGGCGTTTTCGGCGAGCCTTGCTGGATGAGTATCTCGACACACTTGCCTCCGAATCGGTCGTCAGCGCAGGGGCTGCTCCCAACCAGGTCATCGATGCGCCTCTCGACGAGATTCTGACCGTGAATCAGATCCAGCCCGAGCTTGACGCCAACGATCGCGATGAGGTCATTCACTCGATGGTCAGTCATGTCACGAAACTTGGCATGGTAAAGGACCAGGCATGGCTCGAGGCGGCACTCGCGGCCCGTGAGCGGCTCGTACCCACAGCCGTGCCCGAAGGCGTCGCATTCATGCACGCCCGACGTCGGGCGGCGGATAAATTTCCGAAACAGTTCATCACGCTCGGTCGCTCGACCGATGGCATCGAGTTTGCCTCTCCGGATATGGGAAAGACAAACTTGTTCTTCCTCTTGGCCCTGCGCAACGATGCTCTTCACTTGCGATGGCTTTCACGACTTGCATGGATCGTTCGTCATCCAGGCCGCCTGGCTCGTCTACTAGAAGCCGAGAATGCAGAGGCGATCCACAAGACGCTCCTCGAGGCGGCAGCAAATCTCCCGGCATCGCTACGTCCAACCGGTCAGTCGGCCGGTCGATAGGCGACAATTCCCGCGAGCCCTTTTTGAGCGGGAAACGCGTGGCGACAGGAAACAGGGCGGGACCATACAGGTCCTGTCCATAGACCATTTCTTAGCAATTCATCAGACGATCGGATTCCCGCCGATGTCGAGATGAGCGGTGAAGGGTGGACTCCCCTACAATGTGGGATATGAAGCTGGCTTTGATCGGGACCCACGGGATCGGAAAGACCACACTCTGCTTCGAACTCGCAGCGCGCTTCAAGCGACGGAATCTTGATGTCGAGATGGTGCGCGAAGTCGCGCGAAGCTGCCCTCTTCCAATCAACCAACAAACCACGGTGGCCGCTCAAGAGTGGATTTTGCATGTCCAGATGTCGCTTGAGATCGAAGCCGTCGCTAACCACGAGATGGTCCTGTGCGATCGCTCAGTGCTCGACAACTATTGCTATCTCGTACACTCGGCTGGAACTGACGCTACGTGGGAGAAAATACTGGACCGCTGGCTCCCAACGTACGACTTATTGATCCATGTCCCCATC
Source organism: bacterium (assembly GCA_024229275.1). Classification (GTDB taxonomy): domain Bacteria; phylum Acidobacteriota; class Thermoanaerobaculia; order Thermoanaerobaculales; family Sulfomarinibacteraceae; genus JAAESQ01. The sequence goes on from JAAESQ010001055.1 coordinate 14,371, forward strand.
TGGTCGCATCCGACCTTCGATGGTGTCCGTGCGGTCGATCCGGTCTTTCAGGAAGAGATTGATACCCTGCTTGAAGGGATGATTGCCGCCCGCGGCTTGACGCCATTCCGGTTAGATTCGGAACGCCAAAGCGAATGGGGTAGAGATATCGTCAAGCATCTCTTGCCTCGAATCGAACCCACGCCTTGGCTGTTCTCACGGGACGACTCGGACAGAAACACCTAGCCTATTGCCAATCTCGAGGATTTCCTCCGCCAGGTTTCCTACGACCGAAGTCCGGAGCCACTCTCGAGAATAGACCGGATGTCTAAGGTGCTGTGCCTGACCAATTGGAAGCGCCACCCGATTCGAAATCGTCGCCGAAAATCGCATCCATCTCCTGCAACACGATCTCATCTGCGGAAACCTGGAATGTCCCGTTCGCATTCGACTTATAGTTGATGGTGTAGACATATGCGCTGACTGCCTCAAACGGCGCTTCTTCAGTCAACAACGTTTTTCTCCACGAGCCGATGGTTCGAATGTGCGGGGCATCAGCACCGCTGATGTAGTCTGCAGGAGTGCACCCTGATGATGAGTACCAGGCGATCCCAAGTTGTCCCCAACCAGTTCCAGTGTGACCAGTCGGAAGGTGGAAATACCCACTGAGCTGGTAAGTCTGTCCTGCCGTCATCAATTCCACACACTGGCGAACAATGTAGAACGAAACGGGACCGACATTTTGGTTAATGTAGGTAGCCGATCCTCCTGATTGCGGGTTTCCGGAGAAATCGTCCGAATCCCACCAACCGGATCCTGTCCAGCCGGCAAGGTTGATGTCGAAATGGGGGTTAGAAACAAGATTCTGCGCGCTGACACCGATGGGCATCAATATGAAAGAGAAGAGAAGCATTGTTGCAGGCATGTATTTGCTGAGGACCAAGACGCACCTCCGATGCCGCTGATTTGTTCAACAGTCTAGCGCAGAAA
>JAAESQ010001056.1 GCA_024229275.1 bacterium
ATCGATTCGACCACATGCAACATCTATATGGTCCTGTGGGCTTTGTCACTGCTTCGAATCTCTATGCCACGGCCGAACCTGATGAGCCCACCGAGCACAGCAGTTTCGCACACGCCAGCTTGTGGTGGACGTGGCAGGCACCGGCAACAGGGAAAGTAACCTTTGACGCCTCTGGTAGCAACTTCAACGCCGAATTGGCGGTCTATAACGGCAAGGATCACGACAATCTGGAACTCAGAGAGCCCAACACCAACAGGCCAGGAAACCGTACGAGTCAATTAACCGTCCCAGTTGTCCGAGATGCGGTGTACTACATCGTTATCGACACTGTAGATGGCAGCAGGGGGGAGGCAAACCTCCACTGGCTATTCGAACCGGGCAAAGGAGCTGTAGATCCAGTGAAAGAAAAGATCCAATCCCACTAGATAGGTGTCTTGTGAGCCTCTGCTCTGAGGTCTAATTTCGTGTCTTGCCTTGGTAGTGGTGCTTCAGTGGTTGAGATCAAAGGCCGCAGTGATGCGATGAGAGGAAACATAGATGAATCGACGAATCCGCCCATTGGTGCTTGTACTGGTTTTGGGGGTGATGATGGCAACTCAGGTAACGAAAGCTGACGAAGCGCAACAACAGACGGACCCGGCGCTCGAGGCCCTCAAACGAGAGAAGGAGATTGCTGAACTCAAGAAGCAGATCGCTGAGGCCGAGAAGGCGACTCGAGCAACCGGCTTGCCGGACACCGACACCACCGGAAAGGAGGGCACGGTCTCGATCGATGACAAGGCGGGCTACTACGGGGAAGTGCTCGCCTATCGATCGCTGACGGACGCGGCATCGCAGATCGCCCAGAAGATCGGTGTGCCTGGGCCTACCGCCGGTGTGGTGGTGATCACAACAGAAACCAGCCTTCGGACCAAGGCAATGCTATGGGGAGTCGTGTCGAGCAAGCTGACGGCATTTGATGGCGAATTCGAACGCTACCTGAAGAAGCTGCGGCCTGTGGATAGTCAAAAAGGCGTCGACAGGCTGCTTGAAGGCGAATCTGTGACGGCCGCGCTTCTGGCCTTGCCATCGGTCCTGGGTGGAGCAGCCGATATCGCAGCCTTCTTCCGCTCGGACGTGGAAGTCAAAGGGCGAACAATCGAATTGGCGGAGGCCGCTCTGATAGCCGACGTCGCCCAACACCTTCGAGACCTGCAATGGAAGGTCACGTTCTCTCAGCTCGGCCTCGCGTCAGAGAGCAAGATTCTGAGCCAGCTCGGGACAACACTCGACAAGCGACTGGAGCTGGTTGGTCGGCGTGATCAGGTGTCTGACTTCGTCGAGGCAGAAAAGGTGGCTATCACCAAGCTGCGGGAAGAAGCGAAGATGCTCGAGGCCGAAATCGAGAAGGAAGAGAAAGCACCCACTCCCGATCAAACGAGGATCAATGACCGAAAAGCCAGACTTGGCGACGTCAACGGTGAGATAGGAATCAAACAACGAATCGTCAACGAATGGAAAAGCCTCGCGTCGGCGATTGAAGACCTGATCGCAGCGTTTGATGCGTATGAAAAGGCGCTGACCACCGGCACCAACGAGAAGCCCTCACCAATCAAGTCGCTCGCGGTGATTGACTCCCTCAAGAACGATCAAGACGCGCGAGTGCTAAGCCTCTCTATTCCGTGCCAAGGCTCGGATATTCAGGTCATGAAAAGCATGTGGAGTTCTAGGGTTCTATATGTGGGCGGCAGCGTGAGTGTCTTCTTCCTTGTGGATCAAAGTGGGGTAGTCGAGGTTTCAGGTACGCTCCCGAACTGGAAATCCGAATCCTTCAAGCTTTCGAAAGGACCGAAGGAGGACTCGTGATCATCAGGCGGACAGTGCTCGGTCATCGAGGCGCGTAGTAGTCATGCTGCTCCCGACCGGATTTGACCGATTGATTCAAGAGGAACTTCTGGAGGGTGTGCGTTCCGGGGTCCTGCCTCCTGACGTAAGCGACGCCGTTCGTGCAGTCCAGCGTCTCGGCGCTGGTATGCACGCAGTACTCGCCGGTGGGCCGACCTTGCCCCCCGGAACACAGGCCATCTACAACTCGTTCACTCGACCATCGATGTTGGTTCGAAACGGCGCCTTCGAGCAGTGCCCAAGTGCCACCTGGAACAGCACTCTCGAACAGCACCGCGCGGTGCTCGAGAGTGCCATTGCCGGCGTCGGTCAGATCGAAATCGCCGGTCATCTGTCGCTGAGCATTGTCGGTACAGGTTTTCTCGTAGGTGACAACGTCGTCGTCACCAATCGGCACGTGGCGGTGCTTTTCAGCCAGCAGCAAGGAGATGGTTTTACGTGGGCGGTGCACTCGGGAGCCGAGGTCCGTGCTCAGATCGACTTCTGTCGCGAATACCAGGTAGCTGAGACCAGGCGTTTCGACGTGCTTGACATCATCGACGTGGAGGATGATACCGGCCCCGATCTTTCCCTGCTGCGTCTCGAGGCAATGAGTTGCGACGTGACTCCACTCCGGCTCAAGACCTCCACCAATCAGAACGACGCGGTGGCCGCGATCGGCTATCCGTCCTCGGTGACACCAAGCTCACCCGAAGAAGAGGACGCCATCGAGCGCGTCTTCAACAATATCTTCAACGTCAAGAGGTTGGCGCCCGGCGTCGTAAAGACGGCCGGCAGCGACTCAGTTGACCATGATTGTTCGACCCTCAACGGTAGTTCCGGCTCCCCGGTTGTTGACGTTGAAACCGGACAGGTGGTGGCCGTTCATGCTCGACCGGCGCTGCGCTCGAACCGCGCGGTGCCGGCCATCGAGTTGGAGCGTGCGTTGGAACGCTACGCATGAGTCGGCTGAGGTCATGAGACTGGAAAGGAGATCATCATGAAGCAAAAGTACATTCTCGTTCCACGGAAGGGACTCAAAGCTCAAGACCCCGAATCCATGTCCGCCTTAACGGCGCTGCCTCCGGTTCGCAGCACGAGCGCCGCGGCCGATGCATCCTTGCAGCTTGCCGCCGCCAAGTCGGTGCCGGTTCGGGTGCTGGATACCGTGGCCGAGGATGGTCCGAAGTTGGTGGAGATCGACCAGGAAACCGCGGCCCAGATCAATGCGCCCGGATCCAACCTACGCGCTGAACCGATCGTGTACTACGACTTGCCCGACCCGCAGCCTCGTTTCTCCTCTTTGGCGACGCCGGCTGCTCCGATAGCGATCACAGTCAGCTGTCTCGATGCCAACTCTTCAACGCCGGTGGCTGATGCTGATGTGTACGCGTTTACCGACTTTGACACGAGAACCGGCGATCACGGGAAGACCGATGTCAACGGTGAAGTGTCCCTTCAGCTCAGTGGCAACACTATCGAAAGACTCTATGCCTTTGCAGACGACGGCTACTGGGACATGCTGCTACACACTCAGTCGCTTGTTCCGAGTCCGGTGGTCAAGATGCAGCCTATCGATCTTACCTTTCAGGATTCAGTGCGCCGCATGTACGGCGGCTCATCGCTTACAGACGCCACCGGAGTAGTAGTGGGAGTTGTCGACACCGGTGTCGGTCCACACCCGGATCTCAACGTCGTTGGTGGCCGCAACACCGTAACCGGAGAGATCGCCACAGACTTCTCCGACTGGGACAAGCACGGCACTCACGTTGCAGGGCTGGTTGGAGCCAATGGTGGCCTGCGCGGCGTGGCTCCTGGTGTTCCGATCAAGGGCTATCGAGTGTTCGGTAACGGAGTCAACGGTGCTTCGAATTATGCCATCATGAAGGCGTTGATCTTTGCCGCAGCTGATGGTTGTGACATCGTGAATCTGAGCCTCGGCGGTGGGCCTCACAATGTGATCATGGAAGAGGCCATCGAGGATGCCGTAACGCAGGGGATGCTGGTAGTGATAGCGGCTGGTAACGACGGCAGAAAGCCGGTCAACTACCCCGCTGCGTACGCCAGTGCTATGCCGGTTTCGGCAATGGGAGTGGAGACTGACCTTCCTGCGGATGTGCTCGCGCGTGAGAGTGCCCTAAGACCGCCGGTTAGCACAGCTGACCCGAACGAGTTCATCGCCGACTTCTCGAACGTGGGACCCCAGATTGCGCTCACCGGCCTGGGCGTCGGAGTGCTGTCAACCTTGCCGGGAGGCAGCTATGGACCAATGAGCGGCACCTCCATGGCAGCACCGGTGGTCGCGGGCTGTGTCGCGTCCCTGCTTTCCCATGACACATCCATTCACGGATTGCCGCGCGACAAAACACGCGCTACAGCGATTCGAAATCTCGTACAGATGAACTCAACCACCCGAGGATTCGGTATGAGCTATGAAGGCTACGGACTGCCCGATCCAACGAAGGTGTGAAAGGTGACCCGATTCGTCCTCCTGCGCCGGGACCGAGGCCTCAAACCCGATGCCCAGGGTGAACTCGAGCGCCTTCCCGGTGTCAAGATCGTGGATCAGACGGCGGAAAGCGTGTTCCTGGTGGAGGTGGACGTCGAGACCCAACCGAAGCTCAGGACACTGTTACCGGACTGGATCATCTCCGAAGAAGTGGAGTACGAACGACCGACGGACCCTCTGCGCAAGGAGAAGCTTTGACGCAGATTGCTGCCCCGTGCGTTCTTGGCTTTCCCTAGCTTGTTGGACAACGATTGAGCGCAAGAAACCGTGAAGGAACTTCGGTGCCTCCATAACAAGTCAAGGATTAGAGGATCGCCGTAGCGGCTGTGGATCTGTGGGAAACCCGCAGGATTTTCCAAGGGCTGTGGGAAGGAGGCGAAGCCAGCTTTCCATAGGCCGTCAGAGCCACAGCCGGGCACTCGATGATTCTCATGCCGCCGCTTCTCGTTGCCTTTCGAGGTGACTGGCGATGAGGGTTTCCTTGTCGTATCTAGCATCGGTAGTCATGAGCTTGTAGACCACCCTGTGGCGCTGGCGGGACAGTGCGATGAACGCAGCGACATCAGGTTTCGGGTGTCCTGGGCTCAGCGACAATCCCTCGTGTGCAACGCACAAAGATGGTTGACGCCGGGCACCAGAGACTTTGGCGGGTGCGGCTGAACCGTCGCTGCCATTTGGCGAAGGTGACGTGGTTTCGGTTTCACAAGCTGCCTGCAAGAGTTTGCCAACTTCGTCGGCTCCGCAAATAGATCGCGAAGAAGGGAAGAGGGGGCGCAGAGGGGGATTCCAGCCGAGTTGTCACGTTTTCTCGGACGTGGCTCCGAAAACGTGGTTTCGCCGATCGCTGAGCCCTGAAGCCAGCAAACGCCTACATCCTCAGCGAGGGGAGGGGCCTTCTTGCAGCAGAACAATAATTGCCACGCCACGGTCGCGTGATTCATCAGGAGTTCATTGCCTTTTCGGGGATTCGCAGCGCGAGACCAGGGTCATGTCAAGACAGAATGTGGGGCGGTATCGGTGTCAAAAACACGAATACCCGGGTGCCCGGCACCTTTTCTTACTTCACGCAAGACGGGCTACGGCGAGAACGTACAAACTACCTCAACGGTGACCCTCGGAGTATTCACTGCAGCCCATCTAAGGCGAATCCACGCCAGAATACGAATCATGGCACCGGTGCGAGGGACACGACCCCGTGAAGCGCTATTATGGTTATCGGAACGGAATTGGGTCTTCTGTACTAATAGGAATCAGTTTCAACAGCCTGTCAAGAATGGCCGGGAGTTGCACCGTGCTTGGCTTTCGTCAGTTCAGTTGTATGAGGAAACTTGGGATTGACGTGGATGGCACCGAAACTATCAATGCCGAGAAACATCAATGTTAGTGCCAGGCACCTATACGAACGCGTCAGCGGGTTTCGTAGGTTAGGTGGGGTGTACACTCGAGAAATCAAACAAGCCCGAGGTGGCACCATGGCGGAACGACTCAAAGACATGTTCTTCACCCGAGACTCGGTGGAAGCGATGGCGAACGCGCTCGCCGAGGTCTACCCGAGATTCGAGAAACCTCGATTCCTGAACCTGGTTTTCGACGGCACCTTCGAAGAAAAAGAGCTCAAAGCAAGAATGCGCCATGTGACCGAGCGACTGGTCGAAGTCCTCCCCGAGGACTACGGCGAGGCTCTGGATATGCTCGAACGGGCCGCGCCGCAGGTTGCGGGTTTCGAGGCCATGTGCCTGCCCGATTATGTTGAGGTTCATGGCGCGGAGAGCGATTGGGAGCGATCTCTGGATGCCCTGGCGCTCTTTACCAAATACTCCTCTTCGGAGTTCGCCATCCGCCCATTTATCAATGCGGATCCCAAGCGCGCCATGGCGTACATGCTTCAGCTCAGCAAGGACAAGAATTCAAAAGTACGCCGATTCGCTAGCGAAGGCTGCCGGCCTCGCCTGCCCTGGGCGATGGCGCTCCCAGACCTCAAAAAGGATCCACAACTCATTTTGCCCATCCTGAAACAACTCAAGGGTGACGAGGACGAGGCCGTAAGGCGCAGCGTGGCCAACAATCTGAACGACATTTCCAAGGACAACCCAGAGATTGCCCTCGAGGTCTGCGAAGCGTGGCGAGGAGAAACAGAAAACACCGACACACTGATCAAACACGCCTGCCGAACCATGCTCAAGGCTGGCGAACCGCGCGCCCTGCGGCTCTTTGGCTTCGGTGATCCGGGAGAAATCGAAGTATCACAACTCGCCCTGGACCAGAACGCGCTTGCCATTGGTCAGAAGTTGCGTTTCGGATTTACCTTGAAGATCGGGACAACAGCAGAAACGAAGGTCCGGCTTGAGTACGCGGTGCACTTCGTCAAAGCCCGGGGCAAAGTCTCCAGAAAGGTCTTTCAGATTAAGGAAGCCACTTACCTACCCGGTGATTACGAGGTAAGCCGCGGACACTCTTTCGCTGACATGTCCACACGCCGGCACTACCCGGGCGAACACCAGCTGGAGATCATCGTCAACGGCATCGAAAAGGCGAGGGTCACGCTGCAGCTGAACGGCTAGACGGCTAGATCATAAGTTGGCGCCCGAAAACGTGCTTGGCACCCGGGTATTCGCGTTATCGACACCGATACCGCCTCGCATTCTGTCTTGACACGGCCCCGGGCTCGAACCGTCAATCCCCTACTCAAGTCCTTAGGTTCTTGAAACCTCCGATGCTGATGGTCGGTACGTCCTCGCCCTACCCCGTCTTGACGCCTGGCACAGAATCGAGTGCAAGAAATCTGAGTCGAGGCAGATCAGGTCAGATCTGAAGGTAGTGTGACAGTACCGTGCTCGGAGATAGCGCGCTTGGCAGCGAGAGTGACGTAGGCGCGAGGATCGACTCCGCTCAGTTTGGAGGTCTCGAAGAGGGTGTAGAAGATCGCTGCGACCTCGGTGCCTCGCTTGGACTTCGAGTCGTAGTGGTTCTTGCGGCCGACGACGACGCCCCTCAGGGCTCGCTCTGCAGCGTTGTTGTCGAGCGGGATGCGGGGATAGTCGAGGAATCGCGTCAGACCCTTCCACAGCTTGAGCATGTAGGCGAGGGCCTTGCCCATCTTTGATCGGGGCAGCACTGCACCCTGGTGTCGTACAGCCCACTCGAGCAGTTCTTTTGCGGCCGGCTATGATTTCTCCTGCCTGAGCCTTTGTTTCAGATCGAGCATCTCTCGTTGCTCGTCTTCGGTTGCGTCTGGTCCGGCCCTCGGTACTTCTCGCTCGATTTCGAAGAGCCTCCCGATGAGCATTACCGCTTGCTCGCTCAGCTCGGCTTGGGTGCCACGTGAGCCTCTTGCAAAACTCGCCTGGCAACCTGCTCGTGCCACGTCCGCCAAACATTGTCATCCCGACCGAGCACCTCCTTCCTTCTGTCATCCCGACCGAGCGAAGCGAGTGGAGGGATCTCCCGCTGCAGTTAGCAATCTACTGAATTAAAACAACATACATACTGCCGATTTCAACGGGAGACCCTTCGGCTCCGCTCAGGGTGACAGGTATTGAGGTTTGGTGTCCTTTCCTGAGTTTCCGCCGCGAACGCGGCGTAGCAGTGCTCTGAATGGCATAACTGAGAGATTTGCAAGAGGCTCACGTGGCACCCATAGAGGGGGGTATGCTTCCCTTTGCCTACTCCTTGACTCTCATGACTTTTGCCCAGCCAAGGTGGCCACAACTCTTGCAGATCAGCCGCTTTGTGGTCAGCAAGTTTGCACCCGAGAGGTTCTCGCGAACCGTGATCTCAAATATCTCATTGCAACTGGGACAGCGGAAGGCAAGACCCGTCAGGTTCCATCGGACGATCCATACGAGTCCGGCCAGCAGCAGAAAGGCCCACAAATACCAAAGGGAGGGGAATCCGACGAAACCAACGACTACTCCTGTTGCGTAGAGCATGACTATCGCGATCATTGCGATCTGACCAGATGCCTTCAGCTCTTGGTATTGCCTCTGCTTCATTGCTCTCCACCTTCAACTCGCTGAACTCCGTGCCTTCACGCGGGCAATGGACTCCTTTGGGTTGCGACGCCAGCGGGAAGGTTCATCTCCTACAGTAAGACTTGCGCCATCAGGACACCCGCCAACACCGCAATAGAAAAGGTGCCAGAAAACCTGCCAGACACCCGGACTACCGTGTTACTGAGACCGGACTACTCATCCCATGTGGCACCGAAGGGCCATTGAAGGCTAGCATTGGCCTTCAGCCCGAACCCACGGTCCCTATCCCCCTATCCCCTTGCGACGTTTCGGCCGCGCCACGAACTTGAATTTGTTTCCACCGAAGCTTACGACGTCACCGTTTTCAATTCGAGACGTGGAGATACGGCGGTCGTTGACCATGGTGCCGTTGGTCGATGCCAGGTCTTTGAGGGAGTACTGGCCGGGGCCGATGATCTCGAGTTCGGCATGCTTCCCGGAGATCCTCCCATCGGGGATTATCACATCGCCGGCGGTGCGGCCGATCACGCTCGGCGTCTGCTTGATGCGGTAGCCCTTTCCACTGTGTGGACCTTCCACGAAAATGAATCCGACTTCGAGCCCCGCGAGCGGGTTTTCCCGGGTGAAGCGGGCCGAACCATCCGCCATCATGTCCATTACGGTCCCATCCAGGGGGTCCTCTTTGGTCGGTATGGGGGCGGAACCTGTTGGCGGAGCAGTTGCTTGCACTGGTGGCGGATTCGGTGCTGCAGAATATGTTATTTGTTGGGTCGTTTGAGCGGGAGCTGCAGGAGGCGAGGACGGCGAGTTCGGATTTGTGGAGCCAGCGGTGGACTCAGAAGGTTTCATCCGGTAGGCACTCAGGTCAACCGATAGAGGTGTCGGCGCCGATTTCATGGGTCCAACCTCTGGATTTGTTACCCACGGTCTCTGACACGCAGTGCACGTGACCTGTTTGTTGTGGATAGACTCCTTCCACAAGTCCGGCAGCGAGTAGATTGCTCCGCAAGATGGGCACTGGATCTTAAAGGTGCTCACGGATCGTGTCCTTTCCTGGCATGAGCCTGGCCACTAGGCGAAAAGTCATCTCAGAACATTATGACATCCTGGCATGGGTCCGATCCAGGTTGGACGACAAAGGTGCCCGACACCAATGTGCGCCCCCGGCGTCTTCCCTTTCGAAGCAGGACCTTCGGTGGGCACTTCCACCTGGCATCGCCATCGTCATCGTCATCGCCATCGAGTCACGGGCGCAAGAGAATCGATGGCGATTGGGATGGTGATGGCGATGGCGAATGTGCCGCGCTTTTCTGCCGTTTCTTTCCCAACAAGAGGAAGCGGATGGAACGGAGAGAGGGAAACACGAATACCGGGGTGCCCGGCATGTTTCTCTGGTGGGTGTGACTGGATCTTCGAATCCCGAAGGCCGGGATGACGTGGTTACGGTTTCGCAAGCTGTCCAAACGATGTCCACTACCTCGAGCCATTGCCTACCATTCGGCATGGATCTCGGTAGCGAGACCTCATTCTGAGGAGCTGGATGCGGTAGTCCCTTACGTTTGGATATGTGGGGGGGGCGAAGGAGGCTGAATATGTCCAACTCTCGTAGTTTGTCTGGTTTACCTGGCGTCGATGGACAGAAAATAATGAATGTGATAGAAGTCATCCATCGCATTCCGATTCTTTTGACCGTTGCGACTCACTGTAGGAGGTCGTGTGGCAATCTCTACGCAACGTTGGTGGGCAACCGGAGTTACGATCATTCTGAGTTCGTTCGTCGGAGTCGCCAACGCAACCGCTCAGGAAACGCGCCACAATGTCCTGACCTCTGTTCAATCAGCCACCAATCTGGGTACGACTTCCGTTCGCGACCGGGACCTGTTGTCGGTGAGACTCGACGGCGCCAGCTTCGCGGTATTGCCGGCTCTGGGGGATCTTCTTCCTGATGGCGTCGATGTCGATGCGCTCTCGGCTCTCGCCGACGGAACCTTGGTGTTCTCGACCTCGGTGTCTTACAAGGTCGGGGGAGTCGAGGCCCACGACGAGGATCTCGTGGCGTTCCAAGATGGCGTTCTGTCCCTAGTATTTGACGGCAGCGCCTCGGGACTGCCTGTAAAAGCAGACATCGACGCGGTCCATGTCGTCTCGTTGGCGCCGCTCAGGTTCTACTACTCGCTGGACGCACCCACCACGGTGGCAGGGATTGTTATTGCCGACGACGATATCGTCGAACACAACAGCGGGGTGCACACGGTGGTCCTCTCCGGCGCCGACCTCCTCGGCGATCAGGCGGCGAGGGCCGATGTGGATGCCCTTTGGGTCGATGCCGACGGTCTTGAATATGCCGTGAGCTTGGATGTTTCCATCGAGGACTCGACCAATCGGGACGAAGCTGACGACGAAGACATCCTACTGAAAGCCGGCCAGTCGCTTCTGCGGATCTTCGACGGATCGGCTGCCGGACTGGATGTGCCTGGTCTCGATCTCGATGCGATCCACGTCGAATTGGCCCTGTTCGCCGATGGTTTCGAATCCGGCAACACAAGTCAGTGGTCGTCGACCAAACCGTGAATGGAGTTC
>JAAESQ010001057.1 GCA_024229275.1 bacterium
GAGAGATTTGCGATATGTACTCAGTGCAGCTCTTCGCGTTTGCCCGAAAAGCAGGAGTGTCTCGTCTTGATCGACGATTCTCTTCTTCTTGCGCGTCGAGAGAAGCTCTCTGTGACCACTCCAGGGATACTCCCCCGGATTGTCGACCACACCAGCGGCAACTGGGTTGAGATGGATGTAGAGAACCAATTGCCGCAGGTACTCCTCGTTCTGAACCAGCTTCGACTGATAGCGTCCTTTCCAGAATGGTCCCAGGATTCGATGTCGCTTGTTGTGACCCACTGCGTAACGATGCTGAAGCCTCTTCATCGTGCGCGACAGCGGCGCGTTGCCCGTTCTGATGGCGAGATGATATTGATTCGGCATCACACACCACGCCATCACAATCCAATCATCCTCTCGACACACCTCGGCAAGGTGAAAAACAAATATCCTTGCCTCGTCCTCGTTCCGAAACACATCCTCGTTTCGAGAAACCTTGTTGTAGATGTGGTAGACCCCACCCTCCAACTCTATCCGCCGTGCCCTCGGCATCCTTCAACCTCCTACTGAACAGTCTCCTAAGAAAATAACATCATTGTTAGTGCCAGGCACCTATAGGTTCTCCCACAGCACCAGCACTCGGTGCACATCTGGACGCCCTTGCCGGTGCCCGGCACGTCGTAGAAACCCTGGGACTTTCGATATCTAGGCGTGGGAACGCAGGAATTCGTTAACTCGAATCACCACCGGCTCGCGAATCGCTGGGATGCCCGCTCCACAGAAGCTGCATTGTGATCGCGCGAGTAGTAATTGCCCAGTACGAGGACGTCCATATCCGTTCGTAAAAAACAGGAGATTGCCTCTTCCGGCGAGGCAACAATCGGCTCCTGGCGATTGAAGCTCGTATTCAGAACGATAGGGACCCCAGTCAGACGACCAAATTCCTCGATCACGCCGTAGTATCGCGGATTGGTTGTGCGATCGACTGTCTGAATGCGTGCTGTGCCATCCTCGTGCACCCCGGAGGGTATCAACGATCGTTTCTCGCGACGAACATATGGAGCAATGGTCATAAACGGGTCGGCCTGTTCGAGTCCAAACCAGTTGCTGGCTTCTTCACACAACACCGCAGGCGCAAACGGTCGAAACGGCTCTCGAAATTTCACCCGACGATTCAGAATGTCCTTCATCTCTGGATTGCGAGGATCGGCCAGGATCGAACGATTCCCGAGCGCGCGAGGGCCCATCTCGAAACGTCCCTGATACCAACCTACAATCTTGCCATCAGCAAGATCACGAGCGACCTGTCGGAAGAGTTCCTGATCGTTGAGTTCGTGAAACTCCATTCCAATCTCGTCGAGGGCTGAACGGACGGCGTCGATCGAATACTCTTTGCCGTAAAATGGGTGTTCTAGCTCAAAATCTCGGTTTTTGCCCACCACTTGGTGATAGTGCCACAAAGCGCTACCCATCGTGGCGCCCGTGTCACTGGCATTCGGCGGTATCCAAACCCGCTCATAGTCAGTCTCGCCGAGAATCCTCGCGTTGGCTACGCAATTCAATGCGACTCCTCCAACAAGCACCAGGTTCCTCGAAGGGAACCGACGAGATAGCCCGCGGACCACGTGCAGGATGGCTTCCTCTACGACCTTCTGCAACGCGTGGGCAATATCCATGTGGTGTTGGTTGATCTCTTCGCCCGGTATGCGCGCCGGTCCAAAGCGTTCCATGAAGAGCTGCTTCATTGGCCTCGCCAAGCCATAGCAGTCATAAGCAAAATACTTCATGTTGATCTGATATTGCCCATCGCTTGCCAATCGAATGACATCACGAAATGGTTCGAGATAGGTCGACTCGCCATAGGCCGCAAGCCCCATGACTTTGCCTTCATCCCGATTGGCTTCGAAGCCAAGGTGCTGTGTCACGACGGTGTAGAGAATCCCCAACGAGTTGAAGAGGTTTGTGCGCCACTGTCGATTCAATTGATTACCGACCCCCGAATAGGCGCTGGTCGCGGCGTCATCACCGTAGCCGTCCATCACAAGAACGGTCGCCTCTTCAAATGGTGAGATGAAGAAAGCTGCGGCGTGCGAGTTGTGATGACCGATGCCACGAATCGGCGGCAACTGGTCGGTCTGAAAATGCTCTTTCAGTCGTTTGGCAAGATACCCAGTGCCGCGGAACAACTGATTCTGCTGCGGTGGATGCGCTCGCATGTGAATCAGGTTCCGGCTAGCAGGGAACTTGCGAGCGATCGCCCAAGCCAGAGTGCGGTAGAAAGTCGGAATATGCCACGGCACCGTGATTAAATCGACATCGTGAATCGACAGGTCGCGTTCCGGCAGAGCTGCATTGAGGCTCATGACGGGGAACTTCTTCGTCTTCTTGTCGCGGTTCAGTCGCTCTTCTTCCAGAACAACTTCCAATCGACCATCGTTGATCAGCGCTACACCGGTGTCATGTGTATGAGACACCATTCCCATGATGCGCATTGTCGATTCCTTTCGCCAGGATCGCACCCAGAGCAGGCTGGAGATGATAGTCGCACACACCCAACCAGATCAATTCAGTATAGGTGCCTGGCACTAACAATGATCTTTCTCCCGGTCCTCATCGACAACACTTGCCAGTTTCTCAGCGATCTTGCGGTCTAACTCGTCTATCTCTATTTTGTAGTCTTCATCCTGCATGCGACGACGCACCGCCCTCGCGATCCAGCGACTTGCTGTCTCGGCGTGCTTGTCCAGCTCCTCTGCGATCGCTTTCACCTGGTATCCATATCTTTCTACAGCAAGCAATGAGATGGTCTCTCTTGCTTCGACAATCCTTGGCAACTTCGTGGTGCCAGCCAACCTCTCTACTGGGGTTTCAAGTTCTTCGGCCGCACAACGGAGAAACACCTTCAACTCGACTTTTCGGCGCTCAGGCGCAGTGCTCAAACCATCCATGCTGATACGCGGCCGCTGCGAGTCAAGCGTTAAGGTTTCGTCATACTGTTCTCGCCGAGGTCTCCCAAAGCTCCACCACGGCAACCGACCCGGTTCCGAATTGAGCCAGTCAAACTGTGTCATTTTCTCGAGAGATTTGCGATATGTACTCAGTGCAGCTCTTCGCGTTTGCCCGAAAAGCAGGAGTGTCTCGTCTTGATCGACGATTCTCTTCTTCTTGCGCGTCGAGAGAAGCTCTCTGTGA
>JAAESQ010001058.1 GCA_024229275.1 bacterium
CCCTCGCCACCTCCTCGAGCCCATCCAACACGAGATTGGCGAGCACGGGGGAGATGATCCCGCCTTGCGGGGTTCCCTGCTCGGTTGCAAAGAACCGAGCTTCTTCGAAGTAACCAGACGTCAACCACGAGCGAAGAATGGAGCGATCGATCAACACATGCTCCAGCAACCACTCGTGACTGATTCGGTCGAAACAGGATTCGATATCGCCCTCGAGCACCCATTCGGCCGAATATGATTTCGCCAAAGTGATGAAGCACTGCTCGAGCGCATCCGCTGTTGAGCGACCCAAGCGGAAACCGTATGAATTGGGATCGGCCCGGGTCTCTGCCACGGGATTCAAAGCCAGAAGGTATAGGGCCTGCATGGCCCGATCCTTCATCGTCGGAATCCCGAGAGGACGTCGTCCTCCTCGGCTCTTCGGAATATGGATCCTGCGCAGCGGCTGGGAACGGTATCCCCGCCGCTGCAACGACCGAGTCGCCAGCATCTTCTGGCGTGGCGTTCGCCACACCACCCCATCAACGCCGGGGGTACTCTTCCCCCGATTACTCGTCACTCTGCGCACCGCCAACGCCTTTGCGGCGAAGGAGTGCGTGAGAATCCACTGCAGCGCTTGCGCCCTGCCATTACGATTCTCTTTCACAGCCTTTGCAATACGCACCTGGAGCCGCTGAACCTGGCGATGAAGGGCAGCCCAATCAAGGGACTCCCATTCCTTTGCCAAAGCCGGGGGCGCACCGATCAACGGCTTCGCCGCTGTCGCCATTTGCCTTCCCCCTCTTCGTTGGTTCTCCAAACTCTCTTGCAAAGATAGACCTGTCGGACGTGGGCTCACTTTCGTGCCAGGTGACGTCAAAACCCGTATCCGCCTCATTGCAAGACGGCATTCGCTTCTTCCGACCTCTCAAGCCCGCACC
>JAAESQ010001059.1 GCA_024229275.1 bacterium
ATTCCCAGTCACCCGGTCGTCGAAACGCATGCCGAGTGCGATCAGCAGATCAGCATCCTGGATCGCCTGATTGGCCTCCGCCGTTCCGTGCATGCCCATCATGCCGAGGCACAGCGGATGCTGCTCGGAGATCGAACCCTTTGCGAGAAGTGTCAGTGCGATCGGGATCTCAGCCTTCTCGGCGAACTCACGCAACTGCTGACTGGCTCCGGAGATGAGGATTCCGTGCCCCGCCAGAATGACTGGACGGGAACACTGCTTGAGCAGTTCGTGCGCCGCGGCAATCTCTTCTTCGACGGCCTCTGTACGACGCCATGCACGTGGGATCTCAAGCTCACCCTCGGGATAGATGAACTCCGTCTCTGCGTTCTGTATGTCTTTCGGGATGTCTACCAACACCGGTCCGGGTCTCCCGGACCTGGCGATGTGAAACGCCTCCTTGATAGTCATTGCCAGATCTGCAACATCGGTCACGAGGTAGTTGTGCTTCGTGATCGGCAGCGTCACACCGGTGATGTCCGCCTCTTGGAAGCCATTCGTTCCGATCGCGAAGGACGGGATTTGACCTGTGATGAAGACGATCGGCGAGGAGTCCATCATCGCCGTCGCAACACCCGTAACCAGGTTGGTCGCCCCGGGTCCACTCGTTGCAAGCGCGACCCCGACCTTGCCCGTCGCCCGCGCATATCCGTCGGCCATGTGCGCGGCGCTCTGCTCATGGCGTGCTAATACATGGTGGACGCCAGGAAACCGTGTCATCGCATCGTAGATGGGAAGCACCGCGCCGCCCGGGTATCCGAAAACCAGATCTACACCTTCTCGCTGGAGGCTCGTCCAGACGATGTCTGCTCCGCTCAACTTCATACGACCCCCTCAAATCCATCCAGCACCGCTCCACGGCTGGCGCTTCCTACCAACATTGCGTATCGCCTCAACCAGCCGGTATGCGCGCTGGCAGGCACAGGTTCGGAGTTCTCGAGACGTTCTTCGATTACTTGCTGCGACAATTCAACGTCCAGCTTCAGCTCATCCAGATCGATGACGATCACGTCACCGTCACGCACCGCAGCCAACGGTCCGCCGGCTGCGGCCTCAGGGCTCACATGCCCGATGGACAGCCCGCGGCTACCGCCGGAAAACCGACCGTCAGTCACCAGCGCGACTTCTTCGCCGAGGCCCACGCCTTGGAGTTGCGCCGTCGGCTCGAGCATTTCGCGCATTCCCGGTCCACCCTTGGGACCCTCGCGGCGAATCACGACTACATCACCCGGTTTCACCTCGAGAGCGCTGATAGCTGCGGTTGCAGCTTCCTCGCTGTCGAAGACTCTCGCCGGTCCGCGATGCTGACGAACTCCCCCTGCACCTGCCGTCTTCACGACAGCACCTTCGGGCGCCAGGGAACCAAAGAGCACGGCGAGACCACCTCGCGCATAGACAGGATTCGAGGTTGGCCGGATGACATCGTGGTCCTTGACTTCAACTCCCGCGAGATCTTCACCAAGCGTCGACCCGGTGACGGTTGGGCGATCCGTGTGCAACTCGATCACAGAGCGAAGCTCTGCCATGATCGCGGGCACACCTCCAGCACGATGGAGGTCCTCCATGTGATAGGGACCCGACGGTCGGATTGCGCACAACTGCGGAACGCGGCGCGAGAGTTCGTTGAGCCGTTCGAGCGGGAAGTCGATCCCCGCCTCATGCGCGATCGCCAAAGTGTGAAGGATCGTGTTTGTACTCCCTCCGAAGGCCATATCCAACGCCAACGCGTCTTCGACCGCTTCCCGCGTCACGATCTGGCGCGGGCGCAGATCCTTAATCGCGATATCAACGATTGCTTGACCTGCACGCGTGAAGAGTTCGCCACGTTCTTTGGTCTCAGCCAGCGCTGTGCCGTTGTATGGCAGCGCCAGACCAAGTGCCTCAGACAGGCAATTCATACTGTTCGCAGTGAACAGGCCGGAACACGATCCACAGGAGGGGCAACTCGTATCCTCAAGGATCTTGAGCCGCTCCTCGTCGATGCGTCCCGCATGCAACTGACCGACGCCCTCGAAGACGCTGACCAGGTCTACCGCCTCACCCTCCGGTGTTCTGCCCGCAGGCATCGGACCACCACTGACAATCAGCGCCGGCACGTCAAGGCGCATGATCGCCATCAACATGCCGGGTACGATCTTGTCGCAGTTGGTGATGCAGATCAGTCCATCGAACGCGTGAGCGTTGACCATTGTTTCTACGCAGTCGGCAATCAGCTCGCGACTGGGCAACGAGTAGTACATTCCTGCATGCCCCATCGCGATACCGTCGTCGACTCCGATGGTGTTGAACTCAAAGGGCACGCCGCCTGCGGCGCGCACGGCGTTCTTCACGACTACGCCTGCCTTCTGCAGATGACGATGACCGGGCACGATGTCGACATAGCTGTTGCAGACTCCGATGAAGGGCTTGGCCATGTCCGCATCGGTCACACCGGTAGCTTTGAGCAACGCCCGGTGAGGTGCTCGGTCTGCTCCCTGTTTGATTCGATCCGATCTCATTCCTTGGTTCCCTTTCTCTTCGCCACAAAAATGAAAAGCCCCCGGGGTGGTCCCGGGGGCTCGTGACGTTTGGTGTTGCAATGCGCGTTCTACGTCAGAACCCCCGGTATGTCGTTCCTAAGAACGACAACGATGGAGCGAATAATGACGATGCTGCTCATGGACACAACGCCCCAATTAGCGTTTCCATGATTTCCTGAATAATCTCCTATTCGAGTCATGGCGCGCATTATCTGGCCCAGCCTTCCAAAAGTCAACACCCAGCGCCAGAAACCCGGCGGGAGTGCATCTGTCCGTCGCCAGCCAACACCCGTTGACGGACTGGATATTGTTGTTTCGTAACGACATACTCCAGGGCGTCGGCAAGTGCGATCCAACTTGCTTCGATGATGTTCGTGCTCGCACCGACAGTCGACCAATGACGCTCGCCGTCGGTATATTCGACGAGCACCCGAATGGTCGCAGCCGTACCCTGTTCTCCATCGATCGTTCTGACCTTGTAGTCAACCAGCGACGTCGAGTCAATGTCCGGATAGGTCTCACGCAGAGCTTGACGCAGAGCAAGACTGAGTGCGTGAACCGGCCCGTTGCCCTCCGCTACGGTGTGCACCACTTCTGAACCGACACGAACCTTCACGGTTGCCTCGGCAACCATGCCTCGTCCCTCGCGCCGCTCCACTATGACCATGAAATCGATCAGATCGAACGGCGCCGCGTAGTCCGGTTCGGCGCGCTTCATCATGAGTTCGACCGTGGCTTCGGCACTTTCGAAGCTGTAGCCGCGGCTCTCGAGATCTTTGACCTGTTCGAGAACCTCTCCAGCCAGCTTGCGATCAGAATCAACACCAGCAACTGCAGCCAAGTGGGCGATGTTGCCACGCCCCGACAGCTCGGAGACGAGGCATCGACTGGCATTGCCGACCAGTTGCGGATCGACATGCTGGTAGCTGGTGTCGGCTTTCAACATCGCCGCCACGTGGATGCCACCCTTGTGCGCAAAAGCACTGCGCCCGACATACGGCGCACGAGTGTCGTGTTCCAGGTTGGCGAGATCATCGAGAAAGCGCGACAGCTCAGTCAGTTTTGCGAGCTGTTCATCCTCGACGCAGCGTTTACCCATCTTGAGTTGCAGATTGGGCACGATAGCCATGAGATCGGCATTGCCGACTCGCTCGCCGTAGCCGTTGACCGTCCCCTGCACCATCGCGCACCCACCGCGCACGGCAGCCACGGAGTTCGCGACGCCGCAGCCGCTATCGTTATGGGCATGGATGCCGAGCTTGGCCTCCACGCGCTCCGCCACCTGACGCACGATGTCTTCGACCTCCCAAGGCATTGAACCGCCGTTGGTGTCGCAGATAACTACGTAATCCGCTCCCGCGACCGCAGCCGCCTCCGCCACCTGCAGAGCGTAGCCGGGATTGGCCTTGAAGCCATCGACAAAGTGCTCAGCGTCAAAGACTACTTCCCGGCCGTAATCCTTGAGATAGCGAACGCTCTCAAAGATCATCTGCAGGTTTTCTTCGAGGGTGGTCTCGAGCACGCGTTCGACGTGGAAATCCCAACTCTTGCCGACCACTGCAACTGCTGAGGTCTCGGCCTCCAGCAGTGCTTTCAGGTTGGCGTCGTCCTCACACGCAGAATTCTTGCGACGCGTACTTCCAAATGCCACGAGTTTGGCGTGCTTGAGGTTGAGATCCCGCGCACGCTCGAAGAAACCGGCGTCTTTTGGATTTGACCCCGGCCATCCTCCCTCGACGTAATGCGCACCGAACTCATCCAGTCGTTGAGCCACGCGCAACTTGTCGTTGAGGGATAGCGAGACATGCTCGCCCTGGGTACCGTCACGAAGGGTCGTATCAAAAAGGACAACTGAACTCATCGAATCCTCCAAGTAGTTCTTCCGCTCACCACGCTCTTCACGGTCATCTGGCGATGAGCCGCAAATCGCACGGGGGACGATGCGGTCGTTACCGCGCGTCACCCGGGAGCCCTCCTTGAAGTCATTCTTCATTTCGTGTGTCCTCATTTCTATTCCAATAACCGACTCGTTCGCTTCCGTGCCCTATTTCGCCACTGCCCGGTCGCGGCTACCGGCCGCACTCGGTCGCTCCCTGTTGGATCGATCTCCGCTCAAAAGCATCCGATTGAGCGCACCGAGATAGGCCTTGACGCTGGCAACAATGATGTCGGTGTCGGCTCCGTATCCCGAATACATGGCTGGATGGCCTCCATTGGAAAGCACCCGAACCGTGACTTCACCGAGAGCATCGATTCCTTTTGTGATGCTCTGCACGTGGAATTCCTCAAGCTTGATGTCACTCCCGATGACCGAATTGATACTACGGAAGGCCGCATCCACCGGACCGACTCCAACCGCAACAGCAACGTGCTCTTGTTCTTCCGGACCAGCCAACTTGACCGTAGCCGTCGGCATACCTGTGCGGCCACATGTGACCTGCAGATCCACCAATCGATAGATTTCTTCGGGCCCATACAGCTCATCCGCCACGATCGCTTCGAGATCTCCGTCGGTGATGTTCTTCTTCTTGTCCGCAAGCTTCTTGAATCTCTGGAAGGCGGTCGCCACTTCTTCATCGTTGAGTTCGAAGCCCAGCTCCTCGAGGCGTACGCGCAGCGCATGGCGTCCACTGTGCTTGCCGAGCACCAGCTGAGAGGCGCTCAGGCCAACAGTCTCGGGGGTCATGATCTCGTAGGTCAGCTGATGCTTGAGCACACCGTCCTGGTGGATCCCCGCTTCGTGTGCAAACGCGTTGGCGCCGACCACGGCTTTGTTGGGCGGCACCGCAATGCCGGTAAAACTCGACACCATGCGGCTCGAGCGAATGATCTGCTGTGTATCGATGCCCGTCTCCATATTGAAGTGTGATCGGCGCGTGTGCAGGGCCATCACTAGTTCTTCCAGGCTGGTGTTGCCTGCGCGCTCACCGATGCCGTTGACCGTCACCTCGGCCTGGCGCGCACCGGCTCGGATACCGGCCAGACTGTTGGCGGTTGCCATCCCAAGATCGTCGTGGCAATGAACAGAGAAGACCACGTTTTCAGCGCCCTTGGTGTTTGCTCGCAAGTAAGCGATCAAGTCATGGAATTCCTCGGGAGTTTTGTAACCGACAGTGTCCGGAATGTTGAGGGTGGTCGCACCCGCGACGATTGCGACTCCCAGAACCTCGACCAGGAAGTCCGGATCCGACCGACCGGCATCTTCTGGACTAAACTCGACATCGGCGCACAGATTCGCAGCGTAACCGACCATTTCCTTGACCTTGGCCACGACTTTTTCGCGACTCATCCGCAGCTTATGTTCCATGTGGATGTCTGAGGTCGCGATGAAAGTATGAATCCGAGGCCGCGCTGCAGGCTGCACTGCTTCCCAGGCGGCATCGATGTCTTTTGCGTTAGCTCGGGCTAATCCGGCGATTACAGGGCCGCCCTCACCACCAACTTCACGCGCAATGTTTCGCACCGCTTCGAGGTCATCAGGACTGGCAGCCGGGAAACCGGCCTCGATGATATCGACGCCAAGCCGAGCGAGCTGGCGTGCGATCTCGAGCTTTTCCACG
>JAAESQ010001060.1 GCA_024229275.1 bacterium
AACGTCCTCAGACCTCAACCGCGAGCCCTTGGGGAGGCTTCGTACCGGTACCGGCACGAAGCCTCCCCAAGGGTCGAACGTTGCTCAGACTCTCTCAGGTCGTTTTCGGCACTACAGTCAAAGTGCCAGGACCGACGATTTTGGCAATCTTCATCGGTGCCAAGATCAAAGAGCCCAAGGTTTGAGGAAAACGGCATTTGATCGCAATTGGGTCTCGCGACATCGCTCCCGCTGAACCCAACTACTCACTCACTGATCACTCACTCAAGGCTGACGACCCAGTTGCTTGTTCGTCAAAGCCATGCCCCTGAAGTGATTGCATAAGAGTTTGCTCGGTTCTCTCCGCATCGATTCGCGAAACGGGTCGCCGGGACCTGACGGTTGATCCAACCCAAGGAGTGACAGGCCACCCTGACGCGGCCCCGGCCCCTGTCCCCGTCCCGGACCCGGAACCAGAGGCAGAGGCAGAAACAGAGGCAGAGACAGTGTCAGTTCTCAGAGTCAGAGTCGGAGCCATTGAGGACTCGTCACTTTCTGTGGGATCTGGCAGAGTTCAGCTGACTCAACACTCCTTCGGGTGGAGGAGCCGCCACGTCATCGCTCGGACTTCGTCGAAGAGATCTGCAGCTTGCTT
The DNA here is from genome assembly GCA_024229275.1 of bacterium. Lineage (GTDB taxonomy): Bacteria > Acidobacteriota > Thermoanaerobaculia > Thermoanaerobaculales > Sulfomarinibacteraceae > JAAESQ01. Next base: position 635 of record JAAESQ010001060.1, read on the forward strand.
CGCTTGGGAGCTATCAACAACCCCAGCACCACTGAGCAGGCAAAGAAACGTGTCGACTTCCTTTGCCGAACCATAGGCAATCCGCCAATGATTGAAACGATCGCGACCGAACCTGCCGTTGCCTTCACTTAGGTTTGCTGCGACTGAACTAGCTGCTCTGACAATCTGATCAGCAAGAGATTTGAATGGTGCGGGAACTCTCTTCACCAAAGCCAAGGACATCGCTGCCGCGTCGAGTGCGACTGTGTAGGCGATCAGGTCCTTTGTGGGCTGCGAGTCAAGCATGGTCACCTCCGTGTCTTTCATGCCTCCCCATCACGCCGGTGAGGCTGGCGGTGTCAAGGGTCGGAACGACCGGCGTTCCTACGCCGGCTCGCCCTTGACTCCGGCTGACTCACCGGCTACTTCAACCCTCCATGAACAACCTGGAGTGACCATGCATCGAAGCCAAAAACGCACCAATTGCGCGTGACCCCTCTGACTCTGGTTTCTGATTCTGTATCTGTTTCTGAGACCTGAATCTGACTCTGTCTCTGCCTCTGCATTCTGTCTCTGTCTCTGCCTCTGCCTCTGTCACTGTTTCTGAATCTGTCTCTGCCTTTTGAATCATCTACACCACCTCAGCGCCATATTCGATGACGATGACGATGACGAAGGCGATGCCCATCGAATGTGCTCGCATCCATCGTTGTTCTTCGACAGGTGCAATCTCTGAGACGCGAAACACCCCCTGCCACTGTTCTCTGCCTCCGCTACACTCCTCCTGGGAGGCTCGAGTGACTCAGATCCACACGATCGACCTGAAATTCTTGAAGATCGCAGAAATCATCTCGATCTACGCTGTCAGGACCAGCGACGACGGGTTCGTCCTTCTCGAATCCGGGCCGGCAAGTACGCTCAAACGCCTCGAAAAGGGTCTCGCCAAATGCGGTCTCAGCCTCGACAATCTGAAAGCCATTTTCGTGACTCACGTCCACCTTGACCACTCCGGTGGCGCTGGCACACTTGCCCGCCGCACCGGCTGTCCGATCTACGTTCATCCACGAGGAGCACGGCACTTATCGGATCCAACCAAGCTCCTGACCAGCGCCGAGCGCGTCTACGGCAAGATGATGACCCCTCTGTGGGGTAAGACAGAACCCACGCCCCAAGATCTCGTCCGATCTGTCGACTCGGGCGAAGTCATCGAAATCGACGGTACCTCAATACACGCATGGCATACTCCCGGCCACGCATCCCACCATGTGGCATGGCAGATCGGCGATGCCATCGCAACAGGAGACGTTGGCGGTGTTTGCTTCTCCGGCAGCAGCCACGTGCTGCCTCCGATGCCACCCCCGGACATCGACATAGAGAGCTGGCTCAGAAGCATCACACTGATGCGCGAGCTCAAGCCGAAGAAGCTTCTGCTCACCCATTTTGGTGCATTCGAAGATCCGCAGTCCCACTTTGAGGATCTCGAGAGACGTATTCGACGTTGGACGGAAGTTGCCGAGGACACTCTCGCTTCCGGTGGTTCACCCAATGATCTCGCCAGAAAGCTGGAGGAGATGGACACCGGCGAACTCAAAGCCGGCGGAGCGGGCTTTCTCACGATCCAGCGCTATCGCAAGCTGTGTCCGATGAATGACAACGCGACCGGGCTGTTCCGCTACGTTTCCAGGCGAACCAACGTCTGATCGACGTAGCGTGCTCGGACCTCGTGGCGACGCATCTTGCCGCTTGTCGTGCGCGGAATCTTGCCACGGCCAATAAAGGCCACGTCAGCCAAGCTCAGACCCATAGCCCTTGAGATCTTGGACCTAATATCCTTCTCGATCTGCTTCAGCTGATCAGGGTCACGCTGCGTGGTTTCGACCACCAGAACCGCCTGCTCGCCGGCGTCGCCACGTGCAACCGAAAAAGCCGCTGTTCGAGTCAATCCACCACCACCAGTGACCTGATCGGCAACCCGTTCCAATTCGTCCGGCATGATGTTGTGGCCGCCAATAATGAGCACATCCTTGTCGCGACCAGTAAGGTAGAGTTCTCCGCCATTAAGGAATCCCAGATCACCGGTGGCGAACCATTCGCCGTGCATGACCTCCGCCGTTACCTCTTCGTCCAGGTAGTAGCCGGCAAAAACACCGGGACCTCGTATCCACAGCTCCCCGACTGCGTCTTCTCCAAGCTGGTCTCCATTCGGTGCGCGTATCGAGACCTCAGTGTCGCGAATCGGAACACCGTTGCTGACGACCTCGGCAAGCGCGTAGCCAGCATCCGCATCAACCGGTGCGGGAATCGTACGTGCACCTTCGCCGCGCATGTCGAAGGTCACAGAAAGCGTTCCCTCCGCGAGCCCGTAGCAAGGCCGGAAGGTGCCCGGCGCGAATCCGTGAGGACCAAACACCCTACAAAATGCGTCTACAGTCTCCGAACGCACCATCTCAGCACCAGTCAGAGCAGCACGCCAACCAGACAAATCGAGACCGTCAAGTTGTTTTGACTGCAACCGTTCGACACAGAGCTGGTACCCGAAATTGGGTGAAGGAGCGAAGGTCACACCCCGTTTTCCAAGTTGCTCAAGCCACAGATTCGGCCGTGCGAGAAACGCTTCCGGACGCAGCAGCCACGAATCGAGTCCAGTGAGAATCGGCAGCAGCAAACATCCGATGAGGCCCATGTCGTGATAGAGCGGGAGCCACGAAGCCATGGCATCAGCGAAGTCGTGAATCGGTTCACCATCGGGAGCGCCGATGGCTTCACAGCTGACCAGTGGGTTGTGTATTGCTGAAATGTGGCGAATCATCACCGCGCGCGACAGTCCCGTCGAGCCACTGGTAAGCTGCAGGAACGCAACCTCATCAGGGTGAGCGGAAGGCCGCGAGAATCCCTGCTGCGAACTCGTCGCCGCCAGTTCTTCCGGTGTGATGACCGCTGCCGCCGCCCACTCATGGCCGTTTTCGACCGCCTGTCGGCGAAATATCTCACTACCGATGACGAATCGAGCACCAATGCGATCCATCACCGCTCGCACCTTGGCAAGCTGTGCATCGGCAGCGCCCATCGCGCCGGCCGCGGAACTCGCCACCGGCAATGCTCCCCGTACCATGAGCCCGAACCAGGAACTGAGCCAATCCCACGACGTTGGCAGTGCGATCAGGACCGGTTCTTTTGCGTCCACACCCAGAGCCGCGAAACGCGTCGCACGATCCGTCGCCAGATCGTGAAGTTCGCGATAGGTCCTGAAGTCGGCATCCTTGCCGCGACTGGACAGGATTCCGATCCCTCGACTAGGAAAGTCCTGTGCCGCGCGAGACAAAGCCTCAGGCAGCGTGCAGGGGGCACTAGCGAGTGTATCTTTCAATGACAAACCCCAGATCTGTCACAGCACCAGTTGTGTTGGCGAATTGCTCACTCCGCAGACAATCTCAGAGAATTCCTGGAAAACTCCATGAGTTCAGTATGTCACGAATTCATTGTTGCCCTATGTAGCCAGCGTCACTCTCCGAGACGCATCCCGAAGTTTTCAAGGGCTAACCGTCATCATACGAGCGGTAGTGACTCCGTTCCCAGCTCGACCACCACTCAGCCTCGATGCCATGACAACTCTCTGAAAAAACGGAACATGCCATGCACCCATCGCCACGCACCACATCCGGATCGTCGATGGGTTTGTAGCGATCGACCAAAGCTTCGGCAATCTCACGTGCAGACTTCTCACCTTCAGAAATCAGGGGAGGATCCAGTTGCGCAACACCGTGTTGCTGCAGTCGTTTGAGCGACTGCGGGAACAGCACGGAATTCTCTTTGTCGACGTGCTCCCACAGCATATGTACGAGCTTACGTACGATCTCATCGTCCGCTTGGCCAAAATCTCCGCTACGTCCAATGAGCTCTGAAAGATCCTCGTTTGCCTGAGCTAGCCGCTGATGTTCGTGACGGAGAACTGCGATCGGTCCGTGGCGCGCCGGCACTTCGGCCTGATCAGCGAGAGTTGTAAAGATGATCTCTTCTCCCCTGTGATGGACACCACATACGAATCGAGAGAGAAACTCGACATAGCCTCCCAAATCACCGACGTTGCCATTTCGATATCTCACTTCATCCCACCATGAGAGTAGTGAGCCGCCAACACTGTCGATCAACTGGTGATCCGCGATCAAGCGCGTAATGAGTTCCATCTTAGTCTTCCTGATCCTCTCTACAGAGGTTATTCAGGACCTGGATTGGTCACACCGGCATGGCCTGGCCCACGCGGGTCTGCAGCCGCCTCGAAGCGACCGTCATCTGTCAGCCGCACTGCATTCACACGTCCAAACAGTCCACCAATCTTCACCCGATGCCCACGCTTCTGCAGTGCATCCACGGTTTCTGGCGAAAGAGCATCGACTTCGGCGAAGATCTGGTCGGGTAACCACTGATGATGAATCCTCGGCCGATTGACCGCAGCCTGCAGCTCGTCGCTGTCCAGCACAAGGTTGAGCAACACCTGCGCCGTCGATGTCGGAATCCGAGATCCACCCGGCGCTCCAAGAACCAGCGTCTCTGAGCCCCGCCATGCCACCGTCGGCGTCATCGAAGATAACATCCGGCGTCCAGGGGCAACCGCATTCGCCTCACCTTGAATCAGGCCGAACATGTTGGGCTTTCCGGGAGCGGCAGCAAAGTCGTCCATCTCGTTGTTGAGCAGAAAACCGAGACCAGGCACGACAAGGCCGCAGCCAAAACTCCCATTAATCGTTGTGGTCAAGGCAACTGCATTTCCGTTTCCATCAAGCACCGACAGGTGGGTGGTTTCAGTCGATTCGTGGGCCAACGCCGGACCACTGGAACGAACCTCCGACGAGGAAGTGGCACGGGTCAGCGAGATCTCCCGTTTCCACTTCTCCATCCGCGTTTTCACCAGGAGATCCTTTTCCTTAGCACGCGTGCTGGCCGGATCTCCCAGCAAATAGCGATCAGCATAGGCGCGACGTAGAGTCTCGGCCAGGAGGTGAGTGCGATCGGCTCCAGATCGTGGCTTCTCCTCCCACTTCAGTCGAACCATCAGGTCACAGATCTGACCCAGAATCACACCACCGGAAGACGGCAGCGGCATCGAAGCCACTTCCCACTCCAGGAACCGGAATTGGATTGGATCACGCCACACAGGCCGATAGGCGGCAAGGTCCGCCGCTCGCAGCACGCCTCCATACTTGCGGCTGATCGCTTCGATCGCATGCGCAGCCGGCCCTTCTGTGATTGCACTCGGCCCACGCTCGCTGTACGCCCTCAATGTTGCTGCCAACGCAGGTAAACGCATGATGGAACCGGCAACGGGAGGTTTACTGTCTGGCAGCCACACCTCTGCGGTTTCAGGAAAACGTTCAAGGAGCTCACGACTGCTGGAGATAGAGCGTTCCAGCCTCCGTGTTACCCGAAAACCGTCCTCTGCAAGCCGAATTGCAGGAGCCACTACCTTTTGCCAGGAGAGCTTTCCATGACGACTGTGGAGTTCATGAAGCCCCTTCGGCGATCCCGGAACTCCTGCAGCAAGTGGACCGATCCGCGAAGCATTGCGTACCGGATTACCGTTCCTGTCGAGAAACATATCGTGCCGAGCTTCGGCCGGTCCCGTCTCACGAAAATCCAAGGTATGAACGACACCGTCCAAACGAACGACAGCAAATCCTCCGCCACCGAGATTTCCTGCTTGCGGGTGCACGACGGCGAGAGCTAATGCAGTGGCAACCGCAGCATCGACCGCGTTGCCTCCGTCACGCAGTATCTTGAGACCAGCCTCAGTCGCTGTTGGTGCCGCCGACGCGACCGCCCCGCCGGAGCCAGAAACCGCGGTCGGCGATGCCGCAGAGAGAGAACCAGCACTCAGAAGTACCATCCCAGATATGAGGAAGAACAATCCGGAGATTGCCCGTGCACGGCGCATAACGAGAGGAGAATTCATGGGCCGAGTTTAGCGTTGTTTCCGACCTGCTGTCGAAGACCAACTGTGAGCCCGAACAAGAAATCGGCCCATGTCAGAAACCTAATATGACTCCACTCAGATGTAGGGGCGTCTGCAGAATGCATAGATCTGAGTGACAACGCATCAGAAACTTCCCAAAAGGTCTTGACAGTAGGAAAGAAGAACACTATATTCACGCCAGCACTGTCACTAGGAGAGTGCCAAGAACAGGCAACAACTCGAAAGGAGAGAGTAACATGCAGGTTAAGCCTCTTTACGATCGGGTTCTCTTGAAGCGGGTCGAGGCGGAAGAACAGATCCGCGGCGGAATCATCATTCCGGACACAGCAAAAGAGAAACCCCAAGAGGCCGAGATCATCTCGGTCGGAGACGGCAAATTCGACGAAGCGGGCAAACGGGTACCGATGACTGTCAAGGCAGGCGACCGCGTACTGATCGGCAAGTACACGGGTCAGGACATCAAAGTCGACGACGATGACTACACCATCGTCCGCGAAGACGAAATCCTCGCCATCGTCGAGAAGTAAAGGAGTTACATCATGGCTGGTAAGGATATCGTTTACTCCGAAGAAGCGCGTTCGAAGATTCTCGCTGGTGTGAACAAGCTTGCGAACGCAGTAAAAGTCACCCTCGGCCCCAAGGGTCGTAATGTTGTTTTGGAGAAAAAATTCGGTTCACCGCTCATCACCAAAGATGGCGTGACCGTGGCGAAAGAGATCGAGCTGCCTGACAGACTCGAGAACATGGGCGCACAGATGGTGCGCGAAGTCGCCTCGAAGACCTCAGATGTGGCCGGTGACGGCACCACGACAGCAACCGTGCTCGCTCAGGCGATCTACCGCGAAGGCATCAAGAATGTCACCGCTGGCGCCAACCCTATGGAGCTCAAGCGCGGCATCGACCAGGCCACCAAGCTGGCCGTCGAATCGATCCAGGGACTCGCCAAGCCCGTCGAAGGCGACGCGATTTCCCATGTCGGCACCATCTCCGCAAACTCTGACACCGAGATCGGCGAGATCATCAGAGAAGCGATGGAGAAGGTCGGCAAAGACGGCGTGATCACGGTTGAAGAGGCCAAGGGTCTCGACACCACCCTCGAAGTTGTCGAGGGCATGCA
>JAAESQ010001061.1 GCA_024229275.1 bacterium
ACACAGACCGGAGAGACACCGGAGATATCCGCGTGGGCTTATTCAGCGGTTTGGACGGATCGCATGTTGGACACACTGAATGTAGGAGTGCGAGGAGGAAAGTGGCATACGTTGATTGACAAAGTGTTTGATAAGCGGAACCTGTACGCTTCGGCCCGCAAGGTGCTCGGGAAGAAAGGTGCCGCCGGGGTCGACCACCAAAGCGTCGAGGATTTTTCCGAAGACACATTGGCGGAACTTGATCGATTGCACGAACAGCTACGGGGCGATTTGTACCGGCCACTGGCGGTTCGTCGAACCTGGATTCCAAAACCGGGAAGCAAAGAGAAGCGTCCGCTGGGCATTCCGACCGTGCGCGATCGCGTCATTCAGACGGCGCTGGTGCATGTCATCGAGCCGATCTTCGACCATACATTTCATAAGCACAGTTACGGCTTCCGACGAGGCTGCGGCTGTCATCAAGCTTTGGCTCGTGTGGAAGAACTTCTAGCGGCAGGGGATGTCTTTGTGGTCGATGCAGATTTGAAGAGCTACTTCGACACGATACCGAAAGATCGGCTGATGGAGATGGTCGCGTCCAAGGTGTCGGATCGTCGAATTCTTAAGCTCATCGAGATGTACTTGAAGCAAGAGATCATGGAAGACCTGAAAAGCTGGACGCCGGAAGCCGGCGTTCCGCAAGGAGCCGTGCTTTCTCCCTTGCTCTCGAATGTATACCTCAACCCGCTGGATCACCACATGAATGACTCGGGCTTTGAGATGGTGCGTTACGCAGATGACTTCGTCGTTCTGTGCCGCACCGCCGACGAAGCTGAGCAGGCATTGGACGCTATCCGCCAGTGGGTCTCTTCAGTCGGCCTGACGCTGCACCCCGAGAAGACGCATATCGTCGACTCTCGTTCCGAGAGCTTCGACTTTCTGGGCTATTCGTTTCGCGGCAAGCTTCGGTTTCCGCGAGGCAAGAGCAACGCCAAAGAACGCGACGCGATTCGTTCTATGACGCCTCGCAAGTCAGGCCAATCGCTGGACGCAACCATCCAGTGTCGCAATCGAAACCTGCGAGGATGGCATGCATACTTCCGACACTGTCACTGGAGCATATTCCGCGAGTATGATCAACTGATCCGACGTCGCTTGCGACGTCTGTTGCTGAAGCGGCATCGCCGCAATCGCAAACGGCTTCCAGCCCAACAGCGGTGGCCTAACAAGTACTTCCACGAGCGGGGGCTCTACAGCCTGAGTGCAGCCCACGCCCGCTTTGTCCAAACCACAGGAACCTACTAACCGGAGAGCCGTATGCGGG
>JAAESQ010001062.1 GCA_024229275.1 bacterium
ATCTCCCGAACCCGATGCCCCTGACGTCGCCGCCATTGCGGCGATCGCCGTCGACGCTTCCAAAGCGGCTGCGCAAGCCGCCGACGCCGACGACGTCACGCAGGATTCTTCGAAACCACAATCGAAGTCGAAGTCTCGCAAGTCTCGCACTGCGTCGCTTCGCCACGCCGAATCCGTCGACGCGATCGACAGCGCCAAGCAACAGCACTTTGCTGTTGTCGAGCAGCGCCATCGGAAGCGTCCACGCGTCAAGGTGCCCGACTACGTCGTCCCTGCACACGCAGTGACCGCTCTTCGGGATCAACTCGTCACTTCCGAAAACACTGCCAAGCACGTCGGCACCAAGCTGACGGACGACGGCAAGATGCTCCTTTCGTGGCTAGGAAGTATGGACGATGTCACAAAGTCCTCTTCCGACAGCTGCGTCATTCGTTGCCGCGCCGGCTTCTCGCACATCCGCCTGGTTCACAACCATGAACGGGCCTGGGTTCGCATGTTGCTGGACATCTCTCCGATCATCTACTTCATCGAGTGCGTTGGCAGTCATCCCGTGCTTGTGTGCGCTGGGTACAAGTCCGAGCCGATCCAGGGTGGAATTGGCATGGAGGAATCCGGTCGTACGCTCCCCACCAAGGGTCGCACCCAAACTGTCGATCGCACGAAAGTCGTTCCGTTCCCGACGAAGCGCAGCATCAAGCTGCGCGTGGATGAGGCCGACGAGGCCAGTACTCGGCGCCCCCACACGCTCTACGGCACCGGCGATGCGATTTCGAAAGCTTCGCAGCGCATTCGCCAAATCGAAGAAGGACTGATGTCCACCGCACCGGCCGCCAAACCGACCATCACGAGTCGCATGGTGAGTTACGCGAACGTGTGGCGTAGCAGCAATGCTGGAGCTCCCGAGCCGGTCCGTCCATCGTTACTCACCGAGAAGAAGTCGTACATCGAAGGGCTGGAACATGTGGTTGCCAAGCTCACCGATGCGGAAGTTGCCGAGCTCCTGATGTACAAGGACGTCGTCGTCATGCCCACCGCGCACGTCGAAGAGTACGACGAGGAGCGTGAGAAGCACATGCTGACGATCCGTGCGAAGGAGAAGACAACGACAGTCGCAGGCTTCCATGCGGCGGTCAGCAAGCTCGTGAGGCACGACCACCTTCAAGCGTTCTGCACGTACCAGACGTACAACTGCGTCGCGGTCACGTTCAAGCAGAAGGTGTCGTCAAAGCTGATGTCAACGATCAACAAGTTCTTCCGTGAGGAGACCAAGGGTGCAACGAGCGTGTTCCTTCGGCCCCACTCTGAAGACGTCGAATCCTTCTTCGAGACGAACCTTCACGAGGTGAAGCGCACGGTGTTCAAGGGCGCTGCGCCGCCGTCGCCGCCACCGCCGACAGCAGTCCGGCGCATCATCGGGACGTCGTGTGCGGTCTCCGAGAATGCCATCGCCGCCATTGCCGAATCGCTGAAGTGCGACATTGTTGCGCCGCAGGATGCTGAGTACAACCTCACGCCCCTGCGGTTCGTGGGTGAGTGGGCGAGTCAAGGTGAGTTGGATGAAGTGCTGAAGGAAGGGGAAACCGTGAGCTTCACGCTTGGGAGCCGACACGTGATCGCGGAGATCATGCCGGTTCCGAAGCCACGAATGCTGCGGGTGTGATGCCGGTTCACCGGCGTCGCAGTTCCTCCCCCTCCCAGCTCTTTTCTTCCCAACCACCCCTCCCCCTCCCCCACCAACAACCGCAACCATCGCAGTCGCAACAGCTGCGAAACACTGACGAAGACGTACAAGATGCACCGTCACCACGCCGCATGGCAACGCGCAGCACGACCAACAGTCTTCCTGCTCGACCGCCGGCGGTGTTGAACCGGTCCGAAATCGAAACCAAGCTGGAGCTTGTACATCCGGGCCAGCGGGTCGTACTCCATTACTTCCGCTTGCCAAGCGCTGCCGTCGAAACGGGAGTGGGGTTCTGCGTCCGAAGGGCTGGCAAGGCGGTCACGTTCAAAATCCCTGTGCTGGATGATGACGAGGCCATCACACTACCTGTCCCACAAGGCGACGAACGCCACATCGACCTCCAGGTCGTCGACATCGAGGTCCAGCAGCTCCACCGCATTCCCATCAAGCCCATCAACAAGTGCAACGACGTCGCTCCTCCAACGGATGCTGTCGCTGTCATCTACGTGGATGGTGGCTCACACTTGACCAGTGGCGGCGGCGCTGCCGCCGCGATCAGCGTTTTCATCATCGAGGACGGCGTCATCGTTCGCAAGGACTTTGGTCGCTACTACCCCGGTGCCACGAACAACTGCACTGAAGGTTCGGCCATTCTAGCGGGTATTCGCTACGCCGAGAAGAACGTCCCTGTCGGGAAAGTCACTCTCGTGTGCGACTCCAAACTCTGGTACGACTTCTACACCCACAACAGCAAGATCACCGACTCCAAACTGAAGACCATCGCGGAGTTGATCCGGGGCGTGATCACGCCGTCGCTTGTCAACCGCCTATGCGTTTGCCACATGCTTCGCGAGCACGGAAACTTCGCTGACGAAATCTGCAACCAAGTCATGGCCCGAGGTCGGAGCATTGAAGATGAGCTCGACCTCTTCTGCGACGTGCCCTTCGTGCACCCGAACAAGACACGGGCCCAACGCGTTCTCCAACCGATCGTTACCCCCGAACTCCCGCAGCCTATCGCCCTCGAGACGATCGAAGACTTCGCGAAGCTTCGGCACTTCAAGGTGCGATCGACTGTGCCGCCCGAGGCTGAGATGCTCTGGAGCAACATCGTGAACCGGTCCGCGCAGGCAGTGGTCAGCGCAGCCGACCAGGTGACGCGAGACCGCGCCATCATCGAGCTCTTCCTCCTGCCGATCCGATACCTTCCCGCGAATGCAAGAACGAGCCGTATCGTCGCGCACCTCAAGGCAGGCACTCCGTTCCAGCTCAACGAGTCGAAGCAGGGCCAACACGTCCGCGACGACGTTGGTGACCAGGAGATGCATCGGCTCAAGGAAGCGATGCACCGCCTCGCGCGAGACGGCAAACTGCGCACAGCGAACAAGCTTCTACGTAACCAAGCGACCAACGGGGACATCCCGCATGCCCAGAAGGTGGAAATGTTGAGGCAGAAGCTCGTCGCGAAGGACGACGCCGACAACGATTCGCCGCCAGGCGCGGATACGTTCCCCGTCAAGGAGGTCAGTCTGATCTCCGGAAACGAGCTTCGGAACTCCCTCAAGCGCATCAACCGCCAGTCAGCGACGAGTGTCGAAGGCTGGTCCAAAGACCACTTCACCGCGGCCCTTCGCGGCGGCAACAGTGGCCTCGATGACTTGCTGGGCCAGATCCTGACGATCATCTCCTCGCAGCACCTGTCGCCGCTGCTCCTGGACATCCTGCGGTGCGCCCGACTCGTCGGCATTCCCAAGGAGGAGCTCAGCGGCATCAGGCCGATCGCCATCGCGAACCTGTGGATGAAACTCCTTGGAACGACCGGCATGGCGCGAGACGGAGCGAAACCGTCGAAGCACCAGTATGCGATCGGGCACAAGAACGGGTGCCTCAAGGTCATTCACCAGGTACGGAAGAAACTCGAAGAACTCATGGAAGAACATCCCGACGAAGACTGGGTGGCGGTGAAGATCGACATCTCCAACGCCTTCAATGCCCTGATGCGCCGTGCTGTCCGAGGCACGCTCGAAGGACACGACGACCTCATCCAGCAGTACTTTCGGCTGGCCTACGGGGGAGCGTCGCCGCTGGTCGTCTACGGACCAGGCACCTTCGAGATCCTGCGGATGGAAGAAGGAATACGACAAGGCGACTCGACTTCGACGTACCTGTTCTGCCTCGGTGTTGACCAGGCTCTGATCAAGATTGCCGAGCTCGGGCCGTGCTGGATGTTCTGCGATGACCTCACGTTGATCGTGAAGAAGTGCGACATCGACAGCGTGCTGGAGAAGGTTACCAAAGAGTTCGAGGCCATCGGCTTGAAGGTTAACCC
>JAAESQ010001063.1 GCA_024229275.1 bacterium
ATCACTTGCCGAAAGACCTTGAGAGCGGAGCTGGGAAGGAACGTCAGCGTGGTTGCCATCGGGCCAGCTGCTGAGAACAGGGTCGTCTATGCGAATATGATTGCCGACAAAGACGCCAGCGGGTCCGGTGGATTGGCGGCGGTCATGGGCGCAAAGAACCTCAAGGCCATCGCTGTCAAGGGGGAGCAAAAGGTCGTACCGGCGGATGAGGAGAGGGTACTTGCACTCAAGGAAAGATCTCTCGCCCTCATGTCCGGTCTGGACGAGGAATTTGCTTCTGGCGTCGTCCCCTTTCGTGATCTGATCTCTCTGGAGAAGACAACCAAGGATGCGTGTTACAGCTGCACCGGACACAAGTGCCTTCGCAGGAATTACCGGATGGATGATGGGCAAAAGGGCAAGTTCATGTGCGCATCCTCCTACCTCTATATTTTTTGGGCAAATTTCCATTACGGTAAAGCCACCGATGTCCCCTTTCAGGCCAACCAGCTCTGTGATGACTATGGCATCGACACCCATGTCATCGAACCGCTACTCATGTGGCTGCTCAAGTGCCACGATGCCGGGATACTGACCGAAGAGGAGACCGGCCTTCCCCTTTCCAGGATCGGCAGCCTGGAGTTCATCGACACCCTCGTGAAGAAGATTTCGTACCGAGACGGCATCGGAGATATCCTGGCGGATGGGACTCGGAAGGCAGCCGAGGCCCTGGGCAGAGAAGCACAAGACCTGACCGAGGATTTCATCAACAGGAACCATCAGCGGCCTTTTTACGGCCCCAGGCTCTATCTGACCACCAGTATGTTCTATGCCCTGGAGCCCAGACTCGCCATACAACAGCTTCATGAAGTCAGCACGCTGGCCATGCGCTGGTCGCTCAACGAGATCCAGAAGCCGGAGAAGCCAGGGGTCACGACCGCTGCCATGCGGGCAATCGCCAAGCGGTTCTGGGGAAGCGAACTGGGCGCAGACTTCTCCACTTACGACGGCAAGGCCCTGGCGGCAACCAAGATCCAAGACCGTCAGCATGCCAAGGAAAGCCTGATCCTGTGCGATTTCAATTGGCCGATCATGTACTCGGAAGCTACCGACGACAGTGTCGGCGACCCGACTCTCGAGAGCCAGATCTGCTCGGCAGTAACGGGAAAGGAAATCGATGAAGAGGGTCTCTATCGCATTGGTGAAAGGGTATTCAATCTTCAGCGGGCCATCCTGATCAGGGAGGGGTGGCAAGGAAGGGGCGCCGATACTCTCGATCAGTCTGAGTTGTCCAGTCCCTTGTCAGGTTTTGCAGATTTCGGCAATCCGGAACTCCTGATACCGGGAGAGGATGGCCGCACGATCTCGAGGAAGAACCTCACCGTCGATCGAAAGGAATTCGAACGGATGAAGGACGAGTTCTATGATCTCCGGGGGTGGGACGTCGAGACCGGCTTGCAGAAGAAGAGCACTCTGGAAGAGCTCGATCTGGCTGACGTGGCTGGAACCATGGAGGAAGAGGGCTTCCTTGCCTAGTGCGGGAAAAGGAGGAGCAAATGGACAAGGCCGTTCACGAACTTCTGGACTTTCATGCCATTCAACAGTTGATGGTCCGCTATGCCGACCGTATCGACGCCAATGATCCGGAAGGAGCAGCTAGCTGCTTTGCGGAAGACGGCGTCGGGAAGTATTGGGGCGACTGCGAGGG
>JAAESQ010001064.1 GCA_024229275.1 bacterium
AGATGCACCAGCTTGAAGGCAGCGTCCAAGCCAAACAAGGCGAGGTCGCGCAGCTCCTCACCCCTGGCCAGCACCTGCACGAGCCCGCCAAGCGGAGCCTGTACGTACCCAAGAACAAATCCGACACGCCTGGCGATAACGCATTGCGTAACGCCAAGGTTGTCATCTATCCTGACTTTCCACGAGCGAGGTTTGAATGAAAGACAAAGTAAATGTAAGCGAACTGGCCCAATTTTTCAGTGACCTTGACGACGCCGGTTTCGGGGATCTGCCCGTAAACGCCGGCTATCACTTTCAAGGTGAAGACATGCCGATCCGAGTCCGCGCCCGGTACGCTGTATCTGCTGCTCCCCATGCCCTGCTCCAGCCCGAAGCTATCGTAACTGGCCTGGATATTGTTGGGGCAGACGAGGACGACAGGGACGAGCAATTTCTGCAGATACCTACTATCCATGCGGGGTAAGAAAGCTAAGATGATGCGCCGCATTGTGGCGCGAGACTTTGGCGACGACTTTCGGGAGCGAGACTATGAAGCGACCCCGCAATCCGCGCACTCACCGTTCCCTACGCTCCGCCTGGTTGCCGGGTCGGCACGCCACATCTATCAGATTGCGAAGCGGACGCTACATAAGCGCAAGCTGGCGCGTACCATCGGGCCACTACCGGGCGTGCCCTGCCACTTCTGCCGGCGGGTCACACCGCACTGCCAGCTCGGCGGGTATCGATGATCCCACGAGTACTCGACGTTGAGACCAGCCTACACAACGTAGGCGAGGGAGCCGTCGGGACCTTCAAAGCGAACCCGCACCATCCCGCCAACTGGATCGTCTGGCTTGGCATCGGAGATGTAGACCGAACCAACCCGATCCAAACGCAGAACCAAACCAACACCAGGTATCTACAGAAAAGTGATGTGGCTATCCAGCCACCCGAGAAGGGTGTGATGCTCGTCGGCCACAACATCAAGTACGACCTGGAGATGCTCGCCAACCAGGACAACGACCGGCTGCGTGACCTGTGGCTAGACTGGATCAAGGACCCCGACTCTCGTGTATGGGATACCTCGGTTGCCGAGTGGCGCTTGCGGGGTCAGAGTGAGATAGCACCGTCACTGGACTACGCCACTGGTATTCGCGGCTGGCCGACAAAGCCTGGCCGCCTCAAGGAGTACTGGGACAAGGGCATCAGCACCGAGGATATACCCGATGAAGAAGTAGATCCCTACCTATCGCACGACATCAACAGCACGGGCCGGTTGTTCCTCGACCAGGTTCGCGCGGCTCAGATCATGGGCATGTTGCCCCTGCTGGAGGAGGAGATGGGTGCGACTTTGACCCTAACCGCAGGCGAGCTGAACGGTATGCCCTTCGACAAGAAGGCGGCAATGGACAAGTTCGAGGGTGAGCTGGCTGACCAGATCACCAAGGCAGAGCTAGAGGCGACGAAGGCACTGCAGATTGCAGGTATACCGCCGCAGGCAATCCAGAAGCTGGGCAGTAACCCAATGCTGAGCACTCTCATCTACGGCGGCGACTACACGTACGAGTACCGGCTGCCGTTGCTAGATGAGGACGGCAACCAGGTATACTTTAAGAGCGGCGCGCGCAAGGGCATGCCGCGCAACAAGATCCACAAGGCCACATGGTCCAGCACCCCCCATACCCAGGCCAAGACTTCCTCGGTTGACGAGGAGGATCTGAAGAAGATCAAGGCGCACAAGTCAACCAACCCGAAGGTGGCGGCAGTCATTGACGCACTGCTAGCGTACCGCAAGCTAAAGAAGCAGGCGACTACGTACTACGTGGGCTACTCCAACCTGACCTGGGACCACGACGGCATGATTCACGGCGCTCTGAACCAGACCATCGCCGTTACGGGGCGGCTGTCATCCAGCGCGCCGAACCTGCAGAACGCAGAGCACGGCCCGGTGCGTATGCACTTCGTCTCTCGTGAGAAGGATGGCCGTCTAGGCGAGATCGACCTCACTCAGATTGAGATCGTCGTGCAGGGTATCCTGTCGCAGGACCCGCAGATGCTGCACGATCTACACGCCGGCATCGACTTCCACTCGAAGCGGGCGGCCCTGGTTGCAGCCGTTAAATACGAGCTGGTGCGTGAAGCGTACCTGGCAGGTGATGCACACTGGACGCATGAACGTAAGGACGCCAAGGTGTTCTCGTTCCAGCGGTCGTACGGTGCTGGCCCAGCCAAGATCGCAACGACGACTGGCATGGAGTACCGCAAGGTCGTAGCACTGATCGAAGCGGAGGAGAAGGAGTACCCCGGCACGGTCGCTATGACCGACGGCTGGGAGACGGAGGTCGCCAAGTCTGCGCAGCGGATCGGCGACGACGTGCTTGGTATGCTTACCAGCCCGACCGGCGCACGTTACGTATTCAAGCGCGACCTTTACAAGGGCAAGGCCACCTTCAAGCCGACTGAAATCAAGAACTACCCGATCCAGGGCTTGGCTGGCGACATCATGAAGATCATTCTCAACCGTATCCGCAAGGTGGTTTACGCCTGGAGCGGGCTGTATGAGGTATACTTTATCAACACCGTACACGATAGCTTGATCTTCGATATTGGCACGATGACCGACGAAGAAGCACGCCGCTTTTTCCACGAGATCCATCACGTAATGACCGTCGAGACAGAGCAAGCCTTACGGTCAGTATTCAACCTGGACTTCCAGGGACTTATCAAGGCCGACGTTGATATCGGCAGCAACTGGTACGGGTACGACGAGAAGTTGAACCCGTTGGGCATGACTGGATTCGAGATCTAGGAGACAATATGTTTATAGCAGCAATGATACGAGTACTTGAGTTTTACCCGAAGGCACACGCTGTCGTCTGCGAAGAAGACGTCTGCCGCATTATCTCTGAGGAGTGCGGGCCTTGGCCTTACACCCTGCTGATCGGCTACGGAGCGTCTCCTCTGGAGGCGTGGGAAGATGCTGCTCGCACTTGCGAGCGCCAGCTTCCGGCGGTGCAGGGTTGAAAGCGCACGAACTTGTTACTGCGTATTGTGCGGCCACCAGGTGGCCCACCACAACTGAACGTCTATCATATCCATTCTGTGAAAGAACGCACCCAGACCTGCACGAAGTGCGGGCGATGCGCATTCAAACATTTGGTGGTGCGGTTATAGGCGAGCTTCGTCTCGGTGTAGGCATCACACCCGTACTAGCTTGGCTAGACGCGAAAAGGCGGCTTGGCCTATCAAGACCGAGGAAGTAATCGCCTGGCCTGATAGCCTGGAGGTCCAGGAGAGCCACCCGATGCAGTACGATGACCAGAAGTTCCTGGTAATACCAGTCAAGGACCTTGCATACCTGACGCAAGCACAGCGCGCCAGCTTAGGCGAACCGCTTGCTGCCATTATGACAGGGCGCACGCGCGACGGTCTCCCGGCAAGCAACAAGTACTACATCGTCAACCAGGATGAGCCGTACGCCGGCCAGATCCTGCACGAGATCCTGATCGCCGAGGAGAAGAAGGCGTCGATGGTTATGCAAGGGCTCTGGCCCAAACCCCGAAGGAGAAAGACAGATATATAAGTTACCCCCGATGGTTGGCAAGAAGGCATCATTCGACCGAGACGATGCCGGCTGGTACGTCCACAACAGCGTTAGTGTGCGCGACATCTACCCCGTATGGCGGCTGCCTGGCGGGGGTGTCGGCAAGCGCATGCTGCACCAGGACTTGTCCGTCGCATTTCGGCAGGCTACGGCGTATGCCCAGCAACGAGCCAACGATGCCAACGCACACCTGGCCAAGCTGGAGACCGCGTACGAAACTTGGCTTGACATGAAGGAAAATCTATGAAATGGGAAGTTGAGCACAAGCAATTCTTCAACCCCGTCCGCGTCTCGTTCGACATAGCGACGCAGGATGAGCTGGATGCCGTCAAGAATCTAGTCCAAGCCTGGAAAGGTTACTACACCTACCCCACGCCGGACACTGAGATCGCACTCCACAGCCTTATTGCAGCTTTCGAGGCCGCAATACCAGAAAGTAGTTGACACCAGTCACGATTTGTGGTATAATATTCTTAGGTCGGGGGAAGAACCCGATCATCAATCAACACAATAGGAGATTTACTTGGCAGACATAACAGAACTGAAGGGCGTAGTAGAGAAGATTTTCGACGCCCGTGCCATGAAGGTCGGCGACACCCGCATCGGTGCGCCCTGGAAAAAGAACCTGTCCGACGTAGTTACTGGGGGCACACTGGCTGAAGGCCAGACAGTCGTCGTACAGTACAGCGTCAACGGCAAGTGGAACAACGCCGAGAGCATCCAGATTGTAGGTGCAGCCCCGGCGAACGCAGCCACAGCCGGCGACTTCGACCCGTCTGAGAAGGGCGGCAAGCATAACCGCTTCAAGCGTGACTACCGTCATCCCGACGAAATCACCCGCGTTGAGATGCTGAAGGTAGCAGTCGGCACGCTCACGGCTAACGGCATACTAGCCAGCAGCCCCGACACTCACGCCGCAGTGATCGAGGTCACGAAGTTGGCCGAGCTGTACCAGGCATTCGTCGAGGACGTGGTTGACGCCGCATTTATCGCCGAGAAGCTGGGCGGAAAGGCCCCCCAGCCCGCCGCACAGGCCGCTGAGCCTGCGCCAGAGCCCTCACCCGAGGCACAGGCCGCCGAAGCTGCTAGCACGCAGCCTGGGCCGACTGAGAGCGCCACAGATCCGCTGGCTGCATGGATGGCCGGTGGCTAGACACTACCCGAACGGGCCGGGTTGGCGGGCTCACCTCACTGGACTGAATCGCGCCGCCGCTGACCTGGCGGTGCGCCTCCGGAAATTACGGCTAGATTACGAGCATAACAACGATGAGCTGTTCCAGTTGTTGCGCCGGGATGCCGTGCTAGCAGAGACCATAGCCGAGGAGGAGCGAGCCTTGGCTATCCTCCGCGCCCAGCTACTCAAGGAGACGTATGGCTAAGAAGGTAGCCTTGATCGACGCCGACGGACTTATCTACGCCACTGGCGCAGTGTCTGAGACAGTGTACTACTGCATCGAAGACCTGCACTTTGACTATAAGTCCCAGGCGAACGAGCACGCCGACGAGATCGGCCTGCCCCGAGACCAGATCGAGCGCTGCGTAGATGCGCAGCCCGTTAGCCACGCGCTGAACGCGATCCGCACCACCGTAGATGCCGTGCTAACTACCACTGAGGCAGAGGAGTTCGAGGTCTACATGTCCAACCTGGACGGCGACAACTTCCGCAAGAACATCTACCCGGATTACAAGAAGAACCGGAAACATCAGCACCGCCCGAAGCACTTCAATGCGATTCGCAACTGGCTCAAGAACCAGAAGCAGTCGATCATCACCAGAGGACTAGAGCCTGATGACCTGATGGCGATCAGGGCGCAGGAACTGACCACCCTCGGCACTCCCTTCATCATCGTGACCAATGACAAGGACATGCTCCAGATCCCCGGCGACCACTACAACTGGAAGAAGCACACGTTTCAGACAGTGACGCCCTGGGAAGCAGCGCAGTCCCTGTACACGCAGTTCCTGGTCGGCGACTCCATCGACAACATCAAAGGCTGCCCCAAAGTCGGGCCGGCCAAGGCGCGCACAGCGCTGAAGGATGCGACGACTGAGGAGGAGCTGTTAGACGCCACGTTCGAGGAGTACAAGAAGGCGTACGAGACCGACGACAAGGCGCGCGAGATGATGATGCTCAACATCCAGCTAGTGAGGCTGGTCACCAAACGACCGGAGGTACAATGAAGATTAACCTAGGATTTTTCGGAGTCGAGTGGACGCCGGTCCACCTTGGCTACTGGGTTCGCAAGCCCAGGCTGCCGAGAGTCAAGCACTTCTACAGTATGGCGGAACTTGGAGAATTTACTGGCTTTACCTATGTCTACAACCTGCAAGCCTGGGACAAGCGTCTCGACCGCAACGATGGCTGGCGCTGGCAAAGGCAGGATAAACACGTACCCATACTAGGCATTTGGCAAGAAGTATTCCCGGTCAGGAAGGAGACTACTGCCAGGCGATTTCAGTTTCTATTCTGGAAGTTCGATGTCAACTGAGGAGGGCGTATACGCGATGTTCGTTGGTGGTGGGCCTTGGGATAAGCAGTGGCACTATCTCCCCTTTCAATATGGAAATTACTTCGTGCTATGGCCAGCGTCGCTACCTGGCCTACTTCCCTCTATCGAGGAACTAAAAGCAACCGAATACATGGACCTATCCCCCAAAGCGGAGTACCGACTTACCCCAACACAGCCACCATTGGATCTTGGTGTGTCCCCATTCTTCCTGGCCGAGTGTGTGGCCGGATGTGAGGACCCCAATGCCTAGACGCAAGCGCAGCATCAAGCGGAGTGGGTTCGAGGACAAGATAGCCAAGGACCTAGACGAGCGCGGCATAGAGTATGAATTCGAGCCGTGGGAGCTGGAGTACTTCAGCAAAGTACACGGCGGCGTAGTGTGGGATACTGCCGATGACATCGTGTCACCCATCACCTGGGTTGAGGCCCGCAAGCGCCGGTGGTACACACCTGACTTTGTGATCCAGTACTTTGAGCGTGCCGATGCCGCCGCATCCGATCTGGTCATCGAGGCCAAGGGCCGACTGACCGGTCCAACCCGCACGAAGATGCTCGACGTGAAGGCGGCACATCCCGACCTGGATATCAGGTTCCTGTTCTACCGCAAGGAGAAGGTGCGACCCTCATTGAAGCGGACGCCTTACAACACAGACTGGGCTGAAGCCTACGGGTTCCCGTACGCTGTCGGCCACGAGATACCAGAGGAGTGGTTATGATACCTTACCCCAAAACACCCAACGCTTTCAAGCGAAATCCCACCAACCGAAACGCCGTCCAGGTGGGGACCTGGACTGATTCGACCCTTGCCGCACTCCGTGCTGTGGAGTGGACCTGGACCGAGAAAGTAGATGGCACCAACATACGCCTGTTATGGGACGGCGAGCGAGCAGAGATGCGGGGCCGCAGCGACAGGGCTCAGTTGCCTGGGCGCTTACGCCTGTGGTTTGAGCGGTACCAAGAGCAACTGACCGAGCGGATGTACGAGGCGTTCGGCCCGTCCTCGGCTGCGCTTTACGGCGAAGGCTACGGGGCCGGCATCCAGAAGGGTGGCCAGTACCTGGAGCACCAGGCGTTTGTCATGTTTGACCTCATGCGTAGCGATAGCTGGCTGCCACTTGATGTAACGCAAGACATCGCCAGCGTTCTCGGCTTGGATCATGTGCCTATAGTCGGTAAAGGTTCAATCTACGAGGCCGTTGAGTTCGTCGTCTCCGACGACTTCAAGTCACACTGGGGCGACTTCCATCCCGAAGGCATCGTCGCGCTACCTCCAGCGCCGCTCTACAATGCATACGGCGAGCGCATTAAGTTCAAGCTGAAACGCAAGGACCTGGTATGATACGAGGAGGCTACATGAAATTACTGAAAGAATGGAGGCAGAGGCAGGCTGAAGAGTTTCGCGTATGGATAGCGGAGCACCTATTCAAGAATCACATCGAGCCCTTACTCAAGCACGTTACCCACGTCGTCGACCACAACGCAGATCAGGTGGAGATCGCCTGGAAGAAAGCCGACGAGGCTAACGAGCGCAGCGCTGAGCTTGGCAAGATGATCAGTGAGCTGCAAAGCAAGTTGCGTGGGCAGAACAACGCGACGCTGTTCCTGGCCGAGCGTGGAGACAAGATGGAGGCACGCATTGCCGCGCTTGAAGACTAGGCCGAAGCGGGATCTACCGCTGATCTTTTTTGTGCCCGATCTGCAGAACAAGCCAGGCGTACCGCTCAATCACGTTGAGTGGATCGGCAAGTACATTGAAGAGAAGCGCCCTACCCATGTCATCAACATTGGTGACCATTTCGACCTACCCAGCCTGTCGACATACGACCGCAGGAAGCTGGACTTTGAGGGCCGGCGCTACCAGGACGACCTGTGGGCCGGCGAGGTAGCAAACCAGTTGTTGCTAGGCCCAGCCTGGTCGATGCAGCACCGCCCCCTTATGCACTTCTTCGAGGGCAACCACGAGCACCGGCGCGAGCGATTCGTGCAGGACAATCCAGAGCTGGCGGGCTTCATGTCGCCAGACGACTTCAACCTAGATGTGTGGTACGATCACGTTCATGAGTACCTAGTGCCTGTCACCATTCATGGCATTATGTTCTCACATTTCTTCGCTAACCCGTACACCGGCAAGCCTTGGGGCGGAATGATTGAGACCCGCATCAAGAACGTCGGTAACAGTTTCGCGATGGGCCATCAGCAGGGCCTAAAATGGGGCCAGCTTGAGCGCGTCGGACGCACCGACTTCGGGCTAGTCGCTGGGTCAGCGTATCTGCACTACGAGAAGTACAAAGGGCCACAGTCGAACGACC
>JAAESQ010001065.1 GCA_024229275.1 bacterium
ACTGCCGTTCGAGGCGCGCGATGACCTCAGCCATGCCACAGTTGGTGCCACGACCACCGAGCCTGTTCTCGCTCAGGCCTTTTGCAAGAGCGCTGCCAAGTCTGCCCACTTTGTTGGAACGGCAAGCGAGGGTCAACGAGAGAGCCTGCTGAGGAGCCTTGAGCGGCTGTCGCTGGTTGATGACGCCGCCGTGGCGAAGGTTGTCAATCTCAAGTGGGACGATGTGCGGGAAGACGCCTCGGTGCTTCGAGAGGGGATGCTGTACAAGCCGTCTCCGGACAAGGGCGTGGACATCGTGCTTCTGGTTCGCGACCCCGAGTCCCAGCTCGTCCACCTTTTGCTGCTTCAAGCCAAAGCAACATCATCCGGCGCAGCAGATGCAGGCAAGTCGACGGACTCATCCCTCACTGGCTGGAATAAGATCGTCCCGCGATTCACAGCTCAGGTAGATAGCTGGCGTGACTTCCACCCTGTGTCGCTCTCTCTCTTGAGAGACGGCGAGTCCCTCGTGGTTTGGAACGTGGTGGTCACTAACAAGGACGTCAATGAAAACGCACTGCATGGCAGGGTGCCAGCTGAAATCGGCATTCACGAGGGTGCTCTCAGAATGGCAATGTTCGGCGGTGTGGACGGAGCAGCAAC
>JAAESQ010001066.1 GCA_024229275.1 bacterium
CGCAAAGCCAAGACCCATGAGCCACAAGTGTGGCGGAATCGAGGTCGGAAGAGCGGCGCGGGGACAACGAGGGTAGAGCTACATAGACCCCGTGTCATCCAAAAACCTAACCCCAGGTGTCGGTGACCGAATCACTCGCGTCGGAACCCATCCTGCAACCACCCATGAGATGCGCGCTGGTGATTGAGATCTTGCCTGGCTTCACTTTGGCGCGCGGAATGAGATCGTCGATGCGATCGGCATCCTCGGCGTTGATCAGGAAACGCTTACCGGCCGGGGCATGAACCCGAGTTGCACCGGCCGCAAAGAAGATTCGGGCGCTTGTCTTCATCGATTCGTGCAAGCTGTCGAGCACATCGTCGGTGAGGGTGTAGTCGACGACTGGCTCACCTTCGCGGTCCACTAGCACTCGATTATCTGCACGAGCAGGGTCCAGTGCGAGCACCAGAATCATCTGCAGCCGCGGGAAGGCTCGCATGAGCTCGGAATGCTCGGCACCGAAACCGATCATGTTCTTCGACGTGGTGAACGGAAAGTACATGCAGGTCTCGAGCAGAAAGCCATGGCTGCGCCAAAACTCGTCGCAATAGAAGCTCTTGGGATGACCGGCGAAATTCGAGATCGGTTGTGCGTGCTCCCCGACGAGTATCAACGCTGGATGCAACGTCAGGTAGCGACCCAGCATCGGCAATGTGCGACCGAAGCCGGATCTCAGGAGTAGAGCCGGTGAATTCACCGCGCCCCCTGAAACCACCACGACCTTCGCCTTCACCCGATATTTGCCAGGCTGCCACGCTGACGGTTCGCCGTAGTCCGGGTTAGCTACGGTGGCGATCACCTCCTGCTGGTCGACATTCTCAACCTTGCAGTTGGTGATGACTTCAACGCCACCTGCCTCGGCCACTGGCAACTGCACTTGGTGCGTTCCCTGCTTGGCCCCATTAGGGCATCCCAGGTTGCACAGGCTCGAGGACCGGCAATCCTTGACGTTGATGGGAAACTGCTCGACCCGATAGCCCATCTTGGCGCAGCCGTCGCGGAAGAGGCGGTTGTTGTCGTTGAGTTCGTCCTCCTCCAGCAGATGGACGTTGTTCTCGACCAGGTACTTGCGTGATCTCTCCTGAAGATCACCGTGATCAAGGCCGGGCACACCCCAGCGATCTACAACCTCGGCTGGCATGGACAAAGAGGTGCCGGTATATACAACCGTCGACCCGCCGTATGCGCGCCCATACGCCAACGTCATGGTTCTGTCCTTTGTCAAAACTCCGCCGGAGTCAAAATATAGCTTGCCCGCCATTTCGACCTCGCGGCCGGTGTACTCATCCTGGCGCAACTTTGAGCCCCACTCGAGAACAGCAACTCGAACGCCTTCGGAACACAGCGGCGCCAATTCCTTTGCCACCGCCCCGCCACCGGCGCCCGAGCCCACGATCACGATGTCGTATTCGAGTTCATGCACTGAGGGCCACCCGGCTGTCGAACTCAGGAGCGTAACCGACCTCTTGCCAGTTGCCCGGCTGCCCGTAGTAGCCCATAAAGATGAGCGACTTGAGACCCCAGAACCCCTGTCGCAACTTCATTACCGGACAGTCTTCGAGCCAGCTGAGCACTCGATCCTGCCGATCAGGCTGGAGTCGATCGAAAACTGACCCGAAGCGGAACACCGTCATCAGTCGCACGAGTTTCAGGAAAACAACAAACTGGCGTCGGACACTGGCGGGGCGGTCTAGCAAAGCACGATCGACGATGGTCTCGAAGTATTGGCGGCAGTCCTCGTCGAGATCCACTGACTCGGGAACCACCCGCTGCGCCACGACCCACAGAAAGCGACACGCTTCTTCAGGAAGGGATTGCATACTTCGATTGTAAGGACACCACGTCACGGGTGCCAATAAATGACTAAGTGAAACTCGACAACCGGTGTGAATTCTCCGAGATTTCGTATAGGATCCGCTGCCGCAGTTCTCTTTCGGACAGATCAAGCCCCCCATTTGTCACCCTGAGCAGCTTCCTCCCCCATTTGTCACCCTGCCCGAGCACAGCGAGCCGAAGGGCCTCCCGTTGAAACCTGCAGTATGTATCTTGTTGTAATTCAGCAAATTGCTAACTGTAGGGGAAGATCCCTCCACTCGCCTTTGGCTCGGTCGGGATGACAAGTGTGGAGGTTTTCTGGCTCGGTCGGGATGACGGTTGCTGGGGTTAGTGGAAGCAATCGTCCTCCCCGCTATCACCCTGAGCAAGGGCCTTCCCTCTTTGTCACACTGAGCGAACGCACTTCCCCCCTGTCATCTTGAGCGAGCACCCTCTTCATTTGTCACCCTGAGCGAGCACCCTCTCCCCTGTCATCTTGAGCGAGCGAAGCGAGTCGAAAGATCTCCCGCTTCGCTGAGCAGTATCTCGGGATTAACACCAGCCCAGTACCTGCTCGATTGAACGGGAGATTCTTCGACTCCGCCGCCCTCAACAGCTCCGCTCAGAATGACAAAGAGAGGGCGCGTTCCCTACTGCAGCTCCGGTCAAGACGTCTCTCTCTAGCGATCCTCGTCACTCAAAAGGCTAGGGAACAAGTCTTGCCAACTCGGATTCGTTGACTCGACGAGAGCGATTTTCTTCTTCCGCGACCAACCTTTGAGCTGCTTCTCTCTGGTGATCGCTTCTTTCACGTTCGGCGTCATCTCGAAATACACCAGTTGCGTAATGTGGTACTTCTTCGTGAATCCTTGAACCTCCCCGGCCTTGTGCTCAGCTACTCTCCGGGTAAGGTCGTTGGTTACACCGATATAGAGAGTTCTCGACGGATTGGTCAGTATGTACACATAGTACTGGCCCATCTGTTGAGATTATCAGGGCTCGGTGGCATTCCTTACTCGGAGCTGGCCATGTTCCTTCGATGAGGATGTTGCTTGGCTCAACGGGAGATCCCTCCACTCGCCTTTGGCTCGGTCGGGATGACAGCTGGGGATGATGTCTTTGGGAGCGACCGCCTCCCCCCTCTGTCATCCAAAGCGAGCGCCCTTCCCCCGCTTTGTCATCCTGAGCGAGCGGAGCGAGTCGAAGGATCTCCCACTGAAATCGGCAGTATGCTACCGAGCAGTAGGCCGCTGGCGAGCCTGTTTGCTTACAGGCCACTGCCTCCGAAAACCCTCCTCAGAGCCTCCAGATTCTTATTCATGACCGAGAGGTAGTCTCCGCTCTCGGGAGTGTTCGCGCAGGGATCGAAGACCACGGAGCG
>JAAESQ010001067.1 GCA_024229275.1 bacterium
GCACAGAACGCCTGCTTGCAGACGGTGCAGAGCTCTGTGGCTCGTTCCTCAGGATGACCAGGGCAGGTTACCGGCTTCAGTCGAGTCGTCGGCGCCTCTGACCCGTTCTCACTCTCTGCCTCGCCTTCGCTTTCGGCACCGCCGCCACCCTCGGGCTCGGAATCTGCCTCAAGCTGTTGTGCCTCGGGTGAAGGAAGGTCGGCGCGAGGTGTTGTCATGACCTCTGAATCGACGATAACGTCCGGCTCGAAGGCGCCGTCTTCCCCTATCTGAAACACGAACTCGTACACGTCAATCGTGATGCGATCCCCAGTCTTCAGCGACCGCCTGTCATGAGCTGACAAACGCTCACCGTTGAGGCGCGTCCCATTCGAGCTGCCTACGTCCACGATGCTAAATCCGCTGCCGTCGAACTCGATGCGAGCGTGCGCAGCAGACACAGTCTTTTGAGCAATGACCAGGTCGTTGCCCGGTTCGCGGCCGATGCGCGTCACCTCTGAGACCAATGTGAACGGCTCAGTAGGAACCTCCCGCCCCACCTCGCGGAGACTCGCAACGGGCAGGGTTACTGGTGGCGCACTTGGAACTTTCATTGACTCCAACTGGCGAGACGATCGCCCACGCAATCGAGCCACGAATGCAACGATGATGACGAGCAGGATCGCGACCACGGGAATCGCAAGAGACCGGCGACCTTCTTCGCTGGTGCCGGCTCCACAGCCCGTCACCACCAATAGCGCCACGAAAGCTGCTTGAACGATTAGGGTGCGATACATGAATTCACTCCCATCGGTCTTGTTACTGCGCAATGTCAAAGCGGAGGCGACGAGCGCTCCGTCTGTTGGCCTGTCGACGCAGCATAGCACGCACAAATACGGTCATCTCGGTCGCTGGTCTTGCCCCCATGGACATTCGTAATTGGCCGCCAGCGACAAGCCTAGCCTGCACTTCTCACCGATTTAGTAACGAGACGGCCGAGCCGCCGTGTCATGTTGGGATTTTGTGACTCGACCGCCGCAGGCGCACTTACGTTCGAACGGCAGGCCGCCCTCTGCGTGCCTCCTCGCCTTTGGCTCGGAGGTGCTGGTGCGTAGACAGATCGTCAACGGTAAAGGAAGAAGGCTCACCACAGAGACACAGTGGCACAGAGAAGCACAGAGGCATGATTTATAAACCCATTTAGATAGATAAGCTTCGAGTCATCTCTGTGGTCCTCCGTGTCTCTGTGCCTCTGTGGTTTTCGTCTCTTTCTCAGGCGAAGCCTCCTCAGCCCGATCGCCGAGGGAAGAGTCTTATTTGCTCTTCACGGTTCAAACATTGAACCGTGTCTTGAGTTCCCTACAGCCAAGCTGAACCTGAGCGAAAGGGATAGGTATGATGCAGGCTAGACTACGACTCTTCACCGCCCACAACGACTCCATCTCTCAGCTCGATGCCACGCCGGCACAGCCTTCTCACGAGCCGGCGGTCATGCGAGATGAGAATCATCGCGATACCGAAACGCTCACCCATTTCACGAAACAGGTCGATCATTTCAAGAGCGGTTTCGATGTCCTGGCTGGCAAACGGCTCGTCGGCAATCAGCAGGCGCGGTTTGAGCAGCAGGGCACGGACCACACCAAGACGCTGGCGCTGCCCGCCGCTGAACTCGGCTGGGAAGCGAGCCAATATTGGTTCAGGGTCCGATCCGGGGACGACCAATCCAAGGGACTCCAGCAGCGGGCTCATCCTGTCATCCTGTCGTTCATGCTCACGCATGCCCGAGTAGTGAAGGATCTCACGCAGCGTCTCCCCAACCGTTGTCTTTGGATCGAAGGTGCCGAGCGCGTCCTGGAAGATCATCTGGATCTGTCGTCGCATCTCCGGCACACGAGCTGGCAGAAGCTCTTCGACCTCACCTCCTGGCGATGCGCGAAATAGGATGCGGCCTTCACTCGGTGCGATGAGGCCAAGTAGGGTCTTGGCGAGCGTGGTCTTGCCGCAGCCACTCGGTCCACCGACCGAAAAGTACTCTCCCTCTTCGACCTCGAAGGACACCTCGCTGAGCAGCCGCCGTGACCGCCGATTCCAGCGCCCTCCGATGTCAACCGAAAGCCCCTCGACAGTGAGCAGCGTTGCAGTCTCAGCATTCGAATGGGTTTCTTCGGCGGTGTCGTCATCGACCCACTCAATCCGAGGCACCACAGACACTGGATGCGACGCAATCGCCCTTCCAACACCATCGACGAGTGCGATTTCTATGACCAGGTCTTGGTCCTCTAAGAAGGGACGGAAGGCATCGAGATTGTGGGTGATTGCCAACATTGA
>JAAESQ010001068.1 GCA_024229275.1 bacterium
CCGCCGCGAGACTGTTCGACGTCGAACTCGCTGAATTCAGCAACAATCTGCTGCAGGATCAGGTCTGTTTCACTGATCATGATCACTATTACTAATCTCCGTCTTGTCGTTGAAAAGTTGATTCACTTTGTCGCACTGGAGGTCGATTGTCATAGTATAATAGATCGATTCTACATATGAAATGCAACATTTTGATCGTCTTCTGACCTCTTCGTCGCCATTGCCGGAACATCTCCTGTCCCGGCTCTTGGTCTTTGCCAACCTGTTTACCCGTCCGACTTGGTCGAATGCTTTGCTCTTGCTGGCAGGCGCCATCCTGGCGCCTGGCCGACGGACCGTCACGGCGACAATGCATATCCTCGGACGGCACCAGGATCAACAATTCGGCAACTTCCATCGCTTGCTCAATCGGGCGACCTGGTCATCCCGCGCCCTAGCGGGCCGGTTGTTGCTCTTGCTGGTCAAAGCCTTCCTGCCGGCAGACGCACCGGTGGTCATTGGCCTCGATGACACCATCGAGCGGCGCTGGGGCCCTAAAATCCGCGCCCGCGGCATCTATCGTGATCCAGTCCGCTCGTCCAAAGGGCATTTCGTCAAGGCCAGTGGCCTGCGCTGGCTCTCTGCCATGCTGCTGGTCCATGCCCCCTGGGCTGATCGCATCATGGCTTTGCCCTTCCTCACCTTGTTGGCGCCCTCAAAACGGTACTATGACAACCAGCCTCGAGCACCCAAAACCCTCCTTGACTGGGCCCGCCAAGCCGTCCTGCAAATCAGCCGTTGGCTACCAGACCGGCAAATCGTGCTCGTGGCCGACAGCGCTTTTGCGGCCATCGCTTTCCTCGCCGCCATCGGCCATCGGGTCTGTGTGGTCACGCGCTTGCGGCTCGATGCCAAGTTGTTCGATTTCCCACCACCCAAACCCAAGGGGCGCGGCCGACCGCCGCTCAAAGGCAAGCCTCTCCACAAGCTCGCCACCCTTCTGGACGATCCCACCGTCTCCTGGCAGCGCCTCAACGTCAGTCTCTGGTATGGCCGCACCAACCGGACCCTCGATGTCACCAGTGGCACCGCCCTTTGGTATCGGGCCGGCGTCCCGCCGGTGCCGATACGCTGGCTCCTCGTCCGTGATCCCAAAGGCGAACTCGAACCCCAGGCCTTTCTCGCCACCGATCCGAACGCCAAGCCAAAAGACATCCTCGCCTGGTTCGTCAGCCGCTGGCAGGTCGAAGTCACCTTCCAGGAAACCCGCGTCCATCTCGGCGTCGAAACCCAGCGTCAGTGGTCCGACAAGGCCATCTTGCGCACAACACCAGCGCTTCTCGGCCTCTACTCGATCGTTACCTTATGGGCAAACGACCTCTCAACAACCCAACGCCTCAAGCCTCGGGGTGCTGCTTGGTACCAAAAAACCATCCCCACCTTCAGCGATGCCATGGCTGAAGTTCGTCGCCAAATCTGGCATCACCAAATTTCTTGCATCTCTCGGCAGGACCGAGAAACGATGGAAATTCCCCGAGCTATCTGGAACCGCATGGCAAACGCTCTCGCCTACGCGGTATGAAATGGCCAAAGTCGAGCTGAGACGATGACACAATTCATGACGGTTGAGGCCTGGTACGTGCTGAGCCAACTCTTGGCGCCCTCGGGCTATGTCACCCAGGACGTGGTCGCGGATGCCATGAC
>JAAESQ010001069.1 GCA_024229275.1 bacterium
GGTACAGGCCAGGGTCAGGTTGGAAACGCGGTCTGTGCCCTTGCCGCTGCGCGGCTCGATGTGCTCGACTTCCAGAGGTTTGTCGTCTGCGCCACAGTAGGCACATTTCCGGCCCCACTTCTGCAAGAGGTATTCCTTGACATCAAGGCCAGCCAGCGTGCCCTGCTGATACTCGACACCTTTGATCTCGGCGTTGTCCATGCGCTGCATATCGAAACGCACCAGTTCCTGCGTGAGCTCGCCAATCGGCGCGAAGCGAATGAATCGAGTGACCCACGTCAGCGTTGTCTCGATCCGGTGCCGGAGACTCGGCGGCAGCCAACCCTTGGCACGCTTGCGTTTGTAGGTCGCCTTCGCATTGCGGATCTGTGCTTTCGTCCGATACGACGGCTTGCGATAGCACCTGCGCGTGCGCCGATTGCGGCGACGGGCCGACCTGTCAGCGAGCTTCTTCTTGATCATGCCACCACGATGTAGGATCTCCGCGGCCCAGATAACCCGGCTACCCTGGACGATGGCAACGCCCGTGGTCTTGCTGCCAGGATCGAGCTTGACCTGGCAGGGCTTTGGATTCGCATCGGGCACAGATCGTGTGAGGACGATCGTAAAGGGAAACCGTCTCAGCACGGCCGCTTTACCTTGCTTCAGCAGCGCCCTTGCCCGTGCCGGATGGCAAGGCGACAAAGGTCGCCTGTCTGTATCCAGCACGAAAACGAAATTGGTGGACATTTACGTCGCTCCTGGTCCGAAGACCGTTAGGTTTGCCTCGGTCAAGTTGTGATGGCTTACTACGTCGGCACACGCGCCGCGGTCAAATCTCCACGTCGTTCCTTAATGCCTGACGAAAGCGGCAATCGCTGGCATTCACAATTGCATTTCATAACCACCTCAACGTAGGTCACGAAGACCTTGACCTGCACCCTCAATGAGTGCCCTTCAGAAAAGCCTGCATAAGCTCAGAAAAGGGCAGATTTGAACGAGGGGTTATTCACGATCAAAGGCTGCATGCCAGAATCAAGGCATCTTCCCGCCCTCGCACGTGCGGATAATAGCCTCGCTTCGATCCCACCTCATTGAATCCAAACAACTCGTACAGCTCCCTTGCGGCAAGGTTCGAAGGCCGCAC
>JAAESQ010001070.1 GCA_024229275.1 bacterium
CGCACATGCTGTCCCAAGAAGTCAAACCCTTCCTCGATATGCACGATGTGGGTCTTCTCGACTGAGAGCTCTAGACCCCGGTCCGCGAGAAAGGTCTCGATGACCGGTTTCACCTCATCGCGCAGCAGCTCCTTGCTGTCCCCGGTGACGATAAAATCATCGGCATAGCGCACCATGTTGACCTTGCGTCGCTTGAAACGCTCTTTGAGGAGCCGCTCCAAGCCGTCCAAGGTCAGGTTACACAACACCGGCGAGACGATACCGCCTTGCGGGGTGCCTTCTTCCGTGGCATGAAAGGTTTTGCGCTCTACGTAGCCTGACTTCAGCCATTTGCGAAGGATGCCCTTGTCCATAGGCACATGTTTGTCGAGCCATGCGTGGCTTATCCTGTCGTAGCAGGCTGTGATGTCCCCTTCCAGCACCCATGAGGCGGCCTGGCGTCGTGCCAACGTGGTAAAACATTGACCGATTGCGTCCGCTGTCGAGCGCTCTCGTCTAAATCCATACGAGTTGGGGTCCGCCAGGCACTCCGCTATGGGGTCAAGCGCCAGCGCATGCACGGCTTGCTTGGCCCGGTCCTTCATGCACGGGATACCTAACGGTCGTTTCTTGCCATTCGGCTTGGGCAGATAGACCCGCCGCAGTGGCAGCGGTTTGTAAGGCCCTCGCTGAGTGGCCGCGATTGCTTCCTGCTTGGCTTTCGGTGTCGACCAAACGACGCCATCCACTCCGGGCGTCCGTTTGCCCTTGTTCGTCGTGACTCGCCGGACCGCCCAACAGGCCGCAC
>JAAESQ010001071.1 GCA_024229275.1 bacterium
CCACCTGATTAAAAGTCAGATGCTCTACCAACTGAGCTAACGGCCCACTCCTCGCTAAATTTACCTCCAGAAGGCCCGAGAATCAAGCCGTTTCACACAGTTCATTGGATTCTCCAGGCATTCGAGCTTTCCTGAGTTCCCTGCGCTCGTTGGATCGCAGCTATTCCAGCGACTGGTTTGTCTCTATCAGTCCTGCAAGCTGCTTGGAAAGGTCAGAATCTCCACGTGCGATAGTCTCTTCGCGCCGCGGCCCAGTGGACACCAGCACGATCGGCACGCCTACCTGACGTTCGAGGAAACGTAGATAAGCCTCGGCACGTGCAGGCATCGCAGTCGCTTCCTTGAGGTCGCGCGTCGAACACTGCCAGCCTGGCAACTTCTCGGTACGGGGACGAACTTGAGCCAGTACCTCGAGATCAGCCGGCATGGTATCGAGGACACGACCATCCGGCAGCTCGTAGCCAACTACGACCTCCACCTCGGCCAGGTCGTCCATGACATCGACTTTCATCAATGCGACGGCATCGACACCGGCAGCTCGTACCGCATAACGGGCAGCAACGGCATCAAACCATCCACAGCGACGGGGTCGACCGGTCGTGGTTCCGAACTCATTGCCTCGTTCACGAAGACGCTCACCCACCTCGTCCTCAAGTTCCGACGGGAATGGTCCTTCGCCGACTCTGGTGACATAGGCCTTCATGATGCCGAGTACTGGTCCAAGATATCGCGGCGAGATGGCACACGAAACGGCCGCAGCACCTGGCAGGCATGATGACGACGTGACATAGGGATAGGTCCCGTGGTGAATGTCGAGCAATACTCCCTGAGCGCCTTCGAAGAGAACTTGCTGGCCTTGATCAGCGTGCTCGATGATCTTGGGCCCGATTTCCCTCACCAATGGACCGAGACGTTCGGCGCCGGTACGCAGAGTTTCGAGCGCTTCGTCAAGATTGACTGGAGGCGCACCAAACAGAACGTCGAGTTCACGATTATGCTCAGTCATGAGGTCGCGGGCGGCATCAAGGAATCTGGCCGGCTGGGTCAACATGAAGGTACGTAAGGCGCGACGCTGTGCCGCATCCTGGTAGGCCGGACCGATGCCTCTGCCAGTAGTACCAATCTTGCCCTTGCCACGAGCGCCTTCGCGAGCGTTGTCGATGGCCTGGTGGGTTGGCAGGATGAGTGTTGCTCGATCGGAAAGGAAGAGGCGACCTTCATGCCTCACTTCTTCGGCAGTGAGTGTATCAAGTTCGGCACACAATGCTGAAGGATCGATCACCATGCCTGCACCCAAATAGCACGACACGTTTTCATGGATGATTCCGGACGGAACAAGATGAAGTGCGAAACGGCGATCGGCGAAGCACACGGTGTGGCCAGCGTTGTGACCTCCGTTGTAGCGGACGACGACTTCAAAACCGGACGACAACAGGTCTACGACCTTGCCCTTACCTTCGTCTCCCCACTGCCCACCGATCGCGGTCAGACTTTTCACCTCATGGTTGGCATTCACGGCAACCTCCAGCCGGAGATCATAGCGTGGTCCGGCTCGGCCGCCAAGACCGAGTCCGGTAGTTGGCTACAGAGACAGGTCCACAACGCCTTACTTCCACGGTAGAATCTTCAACGGCACCAGTGCGTTTTGCAGGGTGCAGAAAGCAGCCCCGTCGGAGATTTCATGACTCAGAACAAGAATGTAGACGACACCGGATTCTTTCGACGCCTCGCGTTGGTTGTCCGGCACTCGGACAAGAAGAGCCGGAGCTTTGGCAGCAAGCTCAGACGACGACTGCTCGCCGGCTTTCTCGTCGCCTTCCCTCTCGTTGTTACAATCTTCTTTGCCCGCTTCATCTTTGGCCTTTTGGATCGCTGGTTTCATCCAATCACACGCTACTACTTTGACCTCACGATTCCCGGCGCAGGCGCACTCTTATCCCTCATCGCCCTCTATCTCCTCGGCGTCATCGCGACAAACATGTTCGGTGGTCGACTGCTCGCATTTTTTGAGCGTCGGATCAGCGCTATCCCGCTCCTTTCACCGATCTATCAGGGCGCTCGCCAGATCACCGAAGCACTGCAGGTCAGGGATACATCGCAGTTTCGGCGCGTGGTACTGCTCGCGTTCCCACATGCCGGCGTACAATCGGTGGGCTTCGTCACTCGGGAGTTCGCGACAGGAACCAGGTTCTACCCCGAACCCTCAGCCCTGGTCTTCGTCCCGACGACGCCAAATCCCACTTCCGGCTACCTCATATCAGCCCCACTGGCCGATCTCCGATCACTCGACATTTCGGTTGAGGAAGGCATCAAGTTCGTCATTTCGGGGGGTCTGCTGACACCTCCAGAGCTTGTTGGAAAGGGAGATGGGTCTCTCAGCTCCGAGTGGGAAATCGAAACGGCCGAGGAGTGAATCCTCGGCCGCTGCAATGTTGACGAACTGTTCGACGTCTTAGGAGGAGACAAAGAAGTCGTTCAGGTCAATCCGGTTGTCCCGCAACTTCTCAGGGGGAGTGCTGAGATAGTTGTATCGGGTGCCGAAGCTCAATAACGAGTGCTCCAGCATCCGCCGCCCACGGTACAGCCGTGACATTACTGTTCCTACGGGAACCTCGAGGATGTCCGCGATCTCTTTGTACGAAAAACCCTGCAGGTCTGCAAGCAGGACCACCATCTTGTAGTCGTGGGGAAGCTTGACCAGTGCGCGACGCACTTCTCCGTCCATTTCACTCGTCAGGTATCCCGCTTCCGGATCGGCCATCGAAGCCTGGGTGCTTTCGAGCAAAGTTTGTTCGAGGCCCTCGTGAACCTCGTCAAAATCGACCTTTGGAGGCTGCAACTTCTTCTTACGATAAGAGTTAATGAAAGTGTTCTTCATGATCTTGAAGAGCCAGGCTTTGAAGTTCGTGCCCTCAGAAAACCGTTCGTAGTACTTATATGCCTTGAGGTAGGTCTCCTGCAGGAGATCCTCGGCGTCTTCGACAGATCGAGTCATCCGCAGCGCGCTCTTAAAGAGCTGCTCGCGATAGGGTAAAGCTCCGGATGTGAAGTCCCACATGCTGCCATCTGTTGGTTGAGCCATTCTGACCTCCATGTTTCAAGAATGATACATCCAGAGAGATCGAGTGTCAATACCTAGCAGCGCGCCTTCCGAATGAATACGATGTTACATACGTGAAACATTAGTGGAACACTCTGAGTTAGCTGGATTTAAGGCGGCAGGAATTTTTTCAAGTTTTTTCGGTTTCGTGGCCAACGGCAGGCCAAGGACACCATTTTCGCCGCCCGCGACGTCGGTGCTTGTTACTAACGCCCACTCGTCACAGAAGGCCTTCTGCCAGGTGGAAGCTCACACAATCCGCAAAGAAGACAAAAGAACGGACCTATGGACCGCTCATTCACATCTCTTCCAGTCACGTATACCAGCCTCAAAATCAACAAAGACCGGGAAGCCACATGGGCTCCCCGGTCTCATATTGACTGATAGCTCGTGTTTCTCTAGGCGAGAATCAGGAACGCAATGATCAGCGCGTAGATGACCAGCGACTCAATCAGCGCGAGACCAATGATCATCGTGATGCGTATCGGGCCAACGGCGCCGGGATTGCGTCCGATGGCTTCGCACGCTGCCGACAAGCCTTTGCCCTGACCAAGTGAACCGAAAGCAGCCGCGATGCCAATGGCAAACGCCGCGCTGAGGTACTGCAGGGCGTCCTTACTAGCTGCAGCTTCTTCACCATGCTCCTGCGCAAGTGCGGGAGCAGCAACGGCCAACGCCACCAGAACCACTGCCATGATTGCAAAACGTCGATTCATACTCGTCCTCCTCCAAAATCTTTTGGGACTATTTACTTAGTGCTCTTCGGCTCCGACGGCGCCGTTCAGATACGCCATCGTGAGCATGATAAAGATGAAGGCCTGCAGAAAGGCTCCGAAGATGCCCAGGCCCATCATCGGCCACGGTACGACAAATGGGAACATCGCAAAGAAGATACCGGTTGCGGTGTGCTCTCCGGAGATGTTGCCGAAGAGTCGCAGCGCGAGCGACAGAATCCGTGCCAGATGCGAGATGATCTCGATCGGAACCATGAGCGGCGCGAGAAGCGGCAATGGACCGGCAAAGTGCTTGCAGTACTTGATCACACCGTTCTGGCGAATGCCGACGAGGTTGTAGTAGAGAAAGACCGTGATCGACAAAGCAAAGGTGGTGTTCGGGTTGGCTGTCGGCGGCTGTATGAAGTAGAACAGCCCGAAGATGTTGCCGATGAAGATGAAAAACGCGAGTCCGGCGACCAGAGGCAGGAACCGCTTCCCAAAACCGTGACCGACGACGTCATCGATCAGGCCCTCGAGGCCAGAGATGACCATCTCCAGGATCTGCTGCAGCTTGCCCGGTTTGTCCACCGAAAGCGAACGACTCACCGGAATGAGGATCGCCGCGACCACGCAGACGACGAAGCCAGCCATGATCACATGATCTGGAAGCCAGTAGCCGTCGTGCGTTCCGAGAAGCTCCTGGTAACGCGGGCTAGCCCCTCCGAAGAGCGTCACCAGTAGCCAGTTGATCGGTTCATAGAGGAATGAATATTGGTGCTCCATAGAACCCTTCTAACCTCCTCCAACTCGTGCCCCGCGGAGACCCTCAACGATGAGGGCGACCACGAAGGCCGAAAAGCCGAGTGCGATCGCTATCGGATCGACGCTCGGTACCAGCAGAATCGCCGCAAGGACGACTGCGAGTAGGCTCAAACGGGCAAAGATCCTGAGGACGGACGCTCGGTCGAACTGTGGTTCTCCGGGTTGAATGACCCGCTCGAGAATCATGTCCAGCCAGCGGAAATTGATGATAGCCACCACCCCCGCCAGCGTCAAGCTCAGGGCCCCTGCCACCGACCGTAGAACGAGCAATTCAACCAACACACCAAGGCCGATCAAAACGGCGGTGAGCCGTACAACGCGCTGCGGTGAGAAATCTCCCGCTTCAGCGGGACACATCGCCATCGTCGCCATGGTTCTCACGCTCGGCCTCCGCCGCGGCGCGTGCTTCGCGCTCTTCTGATCGCGCGGCCTGAGCGGTAATTCTGAAAAGATTGACGAAGCCGGCCACTACTCCGAAGAGGAAAAACACCCCAGTCAGCCACGGCCAGGTGCCGAACATCCCGTCCATCCACTTGCCCCAGAAGTACCCGATGAGGATAGCGACTGGGAACTGAATTCCGACGATCGAGACATCGAGCCAGGAGCGCGCTTGCCGAAAGTGCTTCTTCTTTACCTTCACGCCGCCACTTTAGCGGTTTCGGACGGTCGAGGAAAGCACGTTTTGTGGCCAAGCTCAGTCTCCCTGTCTTTGATGCACGCTACAAGAGTCCGAGAGCGTTCAAACCGCCCTGTGCCCAGGCCACAACCGGCGCAGGATAAATCCCGACAAGAAGCGTAATCACCGCACACGCGGCGACCATGACCTCGACCCAGCGATCGCGATGCATTTCGGTTGCCTCGCCCGCTTCCGACTCCTTGAAGTACATCTGCATGACGATGCGGAAGTAGTAGAAGAGGCTGACTGCAGACATGATGAAACCTATCACTACAAGCTTGATGTAGCCGGCCTGCACCGCAGCACCAAAGACATAGAGCTTGCCCATGAAACCGGCGGTCGGCGGGATGCCGGCCAACGCCAACATGAAAATCAGCATCGCGGCAGCGGCGGCCGGATGCCGACGCGAGAGCCCGGCAAAGTCTGAGATCTTCTCGCCTGCGTAGCCCTTCGACTCAAGCAGGATTACGAGACCGAAGGCACCCATGTTCATGAAGGTGTAGACGAGCATGTACATCAGCACCGACCAGGCACCCATCGCAGAAGCCGCCAGAATGCCCATGAGAGCGTATCCAGCGTGAGCTATCGACGAATAGGCCAACATACGCTTGACGTTGTCCTGGGTCAGCGCGGCGACGTTGCCGTAGATCATAGTCAGCGCGGATGCGATCCAGATCAACATGCCCCACTGCTCGAATCCTTCAAAGAAGGCGCCAAGGAAGAGGCGCATGAACATCGCAAAGGCGGCGGCTTTGGGGCCGACCGACATAAAGGCCGTGATCGGCGTTGGCGCTCCTTCGTAGGCGTCGGGCGTCCACACGTGGAACGGAACCGCCGCAACTTTGAAAAGCATGCCGAAGCCAATCAAAAGAATGGCCAGAGTCAATACGTTGTCATTTGCAATCGCGAGCGGCAGAGCGGCGCGAATCTCACCGAGGTCCAGAGTACCAAGGGAACCATAGAGCAGAGAGAAACCATAAAGCAGGATGCCTGACGACAGGGCGCCGAGCACGAAGTACTTCACTGCACCCTCGTTCGACTTGGCTTCGAGCTTGAAGTAGCCGACGAGAACGTAGACCGACAGCGCCATCAGCTCGAGTCCAACATAGAGGCTGACCACGTTGGCGCCCGAAACCATCACGAACATGCCCAGGGTGGCGAAAAGAACCAATGACGAGAACTCACCGCCGCCATATGGCGAACGCTCGAGATACCCGGCAGCCATCAACAACGCGATGGCCGCAGCCACGCTGAGAAGGAGCTTGAAACAGACAGCGAACTGGTCGATAACCAGCATGCCCCCCAGAATCAGCTCCGGACCTTGCTCCGGCCGGCCGAAGAGCCACACCAGAATCATCGTCACGCCGAGTGAAGCCACCGCTGCGAGGGATAGCGGCTTGATCACACGCCGGCCGCCAGTGATCCCACCAAGCAGCAGCGCAAAGCCTGCCAAGGCAAGGAAAATCTCCGGCACGAACGGCACGAACTGCTCTAGAGACATTGCCTACTCCTCGTGGGCCGCTTCGTCTTCCTCGGCGTGGTGCTCTTCCTCCGCTGCCGGCTGCGCATGGGGCGCAACGGCTTCTTCGACCGGCATCACAGCCTCGACTCGCGTCATCAG
>JAAESQ010001072.1 GCA_024229275.1 bacterium
CAACATCCACGCCGGTGCGAAGTATCTTCAGTTCATCCGCAATCGCTACTTCTCAAACCCGGAGATCGATGCGGCAGCGAAAATGGACTTCACGTGGGCAGCGTACAACGCCGGTCCCGCGCGCATCGCTCGCCTGCGGAAAATCGCCGCCGAACGAGGCTTCGATCCCAATCGATGGTTCTTCAACGTTGAGCGCATCGCAGCCGAGCAAATCGGCCGCGAGACAGTGGACTATGTCGCCAACATCAACAAGTATTTCATCGCCTACCGGCTGCAGTGGAACGGGAACCTCCAGCGTCAGCTCACCATCGCGGAGATCAAGTCAGAGAACTCGAAATAGGCTAGCCGAAGCTGGGCTCCGTCTTCTTCCAGGCCTCAATCTTGTCGAGTCTCGCCAGCCACCGCATGATGTTGGGAAACTCCTCCATCGGGAGCCCACTCGGACCGGCGAACGTGAGCTGCGAGGCGAGCGCGAGATCGGCAAGTGTCAAACGATCTTCAACCACAAAGTCAGCCTGCGACAAGCGATCATCGAGGACTCTGGCGTACCGTCGAAACTTTTTGATCGCTTCCTCAACACGAACCGGATCCGGCTCGCCAAGCCCAATCATAGGCTTGAGCACGACCTGAAAAAACGCAGTCCCGGTGGCGTACATGAAATGCGATTGTTCCCAGAACAGCCACTGCAGGATCTCTAGCCGCGTGTCGTCGCTCCACAGTGGGCTCTCTGTCTTTTCCGCAAGATGAATCATGATCGCGTTTGACTCCCACAAAGTGAGGTCTCCATCGACGAACGCGGGAACCATGCAGTTCGGGTTGACCGCGGCGTACTCCGGCGCCATATGCGCCCCCTTCGGCAGGTCAACGAGCGACCACTCTACATCTAGATCTGCCAAATGAATGAATGCGGAGACTTTTCGGCAGTTCGGCGATCCGGGGTGGTAGTAGTACTTCATGATTGTCGAAACACCGAACGCTACTCAACTATTCTGCCCAATTCCGCTCTCAGTTGGGTCCTGACATTGGATGGCAATAGGAAAGGCAGTCGGAGAATCAACCGCTCGGCGGCACGTGCCATGTACGTGGTTCTTGAGGGGCAAGGTCACTCCAGGGTCGCGGAGCATCCAATCATCAAAACTACGTACTTGGCAATGCACGGGAAGCGCCAGGGGAGAAGTTAACGATCAACTGACCATGGCCCGCCGCCGAGCGCCATAACGAGTAAAACCTTGATTGGCGGCGTGCAGTTACCTAGTGGACTCTCGACGGCGTCGCGGGCGATTCAACGTCGAAACCGTGTGCCAAGACGAAAAAGTATGCAGCTAAGCTGTCGGCCTCGGATTCCTGCATCAATTCGAAGATGAACTCACCGTCCTGTTCACTGTCGCTCCCGCGCACAAAGCTAATCTGCTGCGGCGCAAGCAACAGTTCACCTAGCATGCGCTTGCCGCGGAGAAGCTGTACGACAAGCAGTTCCGGTCCCTCAGAAGCAAAGTGCCAGTGCAGATCTTCATCGTCGTACAGAATGGATTCCGGGGTTCCTGCACGCAGGATGCAGTTCGGATGGGTCACCACCCAATCCCAGAACTCGGCGAACGGTAGTGTCAGCGGCTCGTCCATCAATGCTCCAAGGCGATCGGTACTCGAGCAAAAGAGTGTATCAGGAGTCCGTCTATGGGGATGGGGGGCATACTCTGTCTCGGTCACTGTTTCTGAATCTGTTTCTGTCGCTGCCTCTGTCACCGTCACCGTTTCTGTTTCTACCTCTGCCTATGCCATCAGTCGCCATCCCTTCGGCGCCATATTCGATGGCGATGACGATGCCCATCGAGAGTGCATATATCCATCGATGTCATTCGATAGGTGCGGTCTCTGAAACGCGAGACAGCTCTGCATCTGTCCCTGTCCCTGTCCCTGTCCCTGTCACGGTCCCGGTCTCGGTCCCTGTCTCGGTCGCGGTCACGGTCGCGGTCACGGTCACGGTCGCGGTCGCGGTCGCGGTCATGGTCGCGGTCACGGTTTCTGTCGCTGCCTCTGTCACCGTCTCGGAGTCGGTTGTCGGTTGTCGGTTGTCGGTTGTCGGTTGTCGGTTGTCGGTTGTCGGTTGTCGGTTGTCGGTTGTCGGTTGTCGGTTGTCGGTTGTCGGTTGTC
>JAAESQ010001073.1 GCA_024229275.1 bacterium
AACGACTTTCTGATCAACGAAGTCAATACAATTCCCGGTTTCACCCCTATTTCGATGTATCCGCGCCTATGGCAGTTAACTGGCCTCGATTTCCCCGAGTTGCTCGAGGAATTAATGCGACTTGCGCTCCGCCGCCACGAACTTCGATCAGGGTCCAGGCTGAACCCAGCCTGATGCACCCGGGCATAGGTTTTTAGCCCGGATCAGCGAATTTTCTGCTGCCCGCGCAGAAAACCTCCGATAAATGGTTGATTTTCGTCCAACTAGGCACTATTTTGCCCCCTCGTGAGCATCTCCGCCAGGAAAGCTCACCCTACAAAATGACCAGGAGCATCTAAGACCATGAAAAAGACCACCCGGGAAGAGGCGCTCGCGTACCACACAGGTGAACGTCACGGAAAGACCGAGGTCGTCGCGACCAAGCCGTGTCTTACCCAACGTGACCTCTCGCTCGCGTACACACCCGGCGTCGCTGAACCCTGTCTCGACATCGCGAAGAACGCAGAGCTCGCATACGAGTACA
This sequence comes from bacterium, assembly GCA_024229275.1. Taxonomy (GTDB): domain Bacteria; phylum Acidobacteriota; class Thermoanaerobaculia; order Thermoanaerobaculales; family Sulfomarinibacteraceae; genus JAAESQ01. The sequence goes on from JAAESQ010001073.1 coordinate 524, forward strand.
CCAACAAGGGCAACTTAGTCGGCGTTATCTCGAACGGTACGGCAGTTCTCGGCCTCGGCAATATCGGAGCGGTCGCAGGAAAGCCAGTGATGGAGGGCAAGGGCGTCCTCTTCAAACGTTTTGCGGATATCGACGTTTTCGACATTGAGGTCGAGTCAACCGATGCCCAGGAGATGATTCGCTTCTGTCAGCTCATCGAGCCGACGCTGGGCGGCATCAATCTGGAGGACATCAAGGCCCCCGAGTGCTTCATCATCGAAGAAGAACTCAAGCGCACCCTGAACATCCCTGTGTTTCACGATGACCAGCACGGCACTGCGATCATCTCTGGAGCAGCCCTCATCAATGCTCTCGAAGTCGCGGGCAAAGAAATCGATGAGGTAAAGGTTGTTTTTTGCGGCGCTGGTGCCTCAGGCATCGCCTGTGCGACCTTCTACCTGTCGCTGGGTGTCAAGCCAGAGAACCTTCTCATGGTCGACTCGAAGGGCGTGATCTTCGAAGGCCGCACGGAAGGCATGAACGAGTACAAAGCACGCTTTGCAAACAAAACCGAAGCGCGAACTCTAACCGACGCGATGAAAGGCGCCGATGTATTCACCGGCGTATCGGTTAAAGGGATGGTCACCCCTGAGATGGTCGCCACCATGGCGCCCAATCCCATCGTCTTCGCCATGGCTAATCCTGATCCTGAGATCATGCCGGAAGACGTGGCAGCTGTCCGCGACGATGTAATCATGGCGACCGGTCGCTCGGACTACCCGAATCAGGTCAACAACGTGCTCGGCTTCCCCTTCATCTTCCGAGGCGCTCTTGACGTCGCCGCAACCGAAATCAACGAAGAGATGAAGCTCGCCGCTGCGCACGCGCTTGCAGCACTCGCGAAAGAAGACGTACCGGACTCCGTTGTAGCTGCTTATGGCAGCAAACCCCTCAAGTTCGGTCGCGACTATCTGATTCCGAAACCCTTCGACTACCGAGTCCTCCTATGGGAGGCCCCGGCCGTTGCCGATGCCGCTATTCGCGCAGGAGTTGCCAAGAAACCCTACCCATCTCGCGAGGACTACGTGCGTGAGCTCGAAGACAGGCTATCCCGTACCCGTCAGGTGATGCACGGAGTCTTCGACAAAGCGAAGCTCGACCCCAAACGAGTCGTTTTCCCAGAGGGAGAGGCTGGTCGCATCGTTCGCGCCGCAAAGATCCTCGCTGACGAAGGCATCTGCAGGCCCATCCTGCTCGGCAATGCCGAGACTATTGGCGCTCTGCTCGAGGAACACGAGGTTTCTCGGTCGAAGGTCGAGATCGTCGATCCTACTAAGGATCCCCGTGCCAAAACCTACGCCGAGGTCTATCTCAAGGAGCGCTGGCGCAAGGGTGCAACTCCCAAGAGCGCTGTCAAACAGATGAATTCGCGTTCCTACTTCGGCAACATGATGGTTCACCTGGGCGATGCCGATGGCCTGATTTCCGGACTCACCATGAGCTACCCGGAAACGATTCGCCCAGCTCTCCAGATTCACCCGCTCAGAGAGGGTGTCTCCCGGGTTGCTGGTGTTTATCTTCTACTTTTCAAAGATCGACTTCTGTTTATCGCTGACACCACAGTCAACGAGGACCCGTCAGCTGAGGAACTGGCTGAGATCGCCTGGCTCTCTTCTCTAATTGCAAAACAATACTTTGCTGTGAATCCTCGTGTTGCGATGCTCTCCTACTCGAACTTTGGATCCAACATCACCAAACGCAGTATTAAGATGCGCCGCGCAGCCGAGATTGCGCACGAACGCTGGCCGGAGATGGTGATCGAGGGTGAGATGCAGGCTGATGCTGCGGTCGAACCTTCGATTGCTGCGGAGTCCTTCCCATACTCGGCGATCCAGGGCGATGCCAACATCATCGTTTGCCCCGATTTAGAGTCAGCCAACATCGCCTACAAGCTTCTCTGGCGCTTGGGTAAGGTGGAAGCCATTGGGCCGATCTTGACCGGTATCGGTGCACCCGTACATGTGCTTCAACGTGGCGTCGACGTCAATGACATTGTCAATATGGCAGCTCTCTGCGTCCTCAAGGCACAACACCTGCAGAAGTAACAAGAATCACTCGAGATTCGAATCATGAGGGGCGCCAAAACAGGGCGCCCCTCTTCACTTTTCTGGGCTTCGATGAAATATCGCAAGCCTGATTGAGATTCTATCGCTTACAACACGACGGCTTCGTAGCCTATGGGAGACACTCAAAGACAGTTCTTTCAACACCACCGAATAGAGGAGGCTCCAGATGTCAGACAAGCTCAGCACCATTCTCCAATCGAAAGGCCCAACCGTTCACAATATCGCGCCCACGGCTACCGTCCTGGACGCCGTTCGCAAGATGAATAGCGAGCGTATCGGTTGTTTGCTGGTACAGAACGAAAGCCAGGTCGTCGGCATTTTCACCGAGCGAGACGTTCTCATCCGAGTCGTTGATGCCGGTCGTGATCCTTCGAACACCCGCGTTGAAGAGGTCATGACGGAAGATCCTGTGGCAGTCGGTCCAGCCACTACCGTGGAAGAGGCTATGGCCGTCATATCTGAACGCCGCTGCCGCCACCTTCCAGTCATAGAAGGGGAGCAGCTTGTCGGCCTCATTTCGATCGGGGACTTGACGCAGTGGGCGACTCGCAACCAAGCCTTCCACATTCAAGACCTGGTCAACTACATCACCGGCAAGTACCCGGCATGAAGTCAACCTCTTACAGGTCCATCTTGTTTTTGACACTCCGAGGTACCTCACCGTAAAATGCTAAATGCATCTCAGGAGTGGAGGTTTTGTATGAGGTTTTCAACGAAGGCAACATTGGTTGCTCTCCTCGCTGCAGCGCTGGCCGTCCCTGGAGTCGTAGCTCAGGAGGGTGGACTGCGCTATTCGATCACAGTTACAAAGTTTGAGAACCGCGCCGGATGGCACGGCCAATGGGATATCGGCGATGCCTGGGGAACAGTCCTCACCGATATGCTGAACCAATCGGGCAAATTCATCGTGCTGGGTGAAACGGACATGCGTGGCGCAGCCCTCGACGAGCAGGACTTCGCCGCATCTGGACGAACTGCCGGCGGCAACAAAGCCCCCGTTACCGGACAAATGACCCCAGCACAGCTGCTCGTCAAGGGTGCTATCACCCACGTCCAGGGTGGCACATCAGGTGGCGGTGGCGGTATTGCCATCAAAGGCATTCGAATTGGCGGTAAAGGCAAGAAGGGTGAGATCAACGCCACGATCTACATCGTTGACTCCACCACCGGCCAGGTCCTTGCCTCAAAAAGCGTCGTCGGAACATCCAAGCAGAAAGGGATGTCGTTCGGTTACACCGGGAGTGGGATCAGCACCGACGTCGGCGGTTTCAAAAACGACAACGTCGGCAAGGCTGTCGAGGCGGCATGTTCGGAAGCGGTCACCTTCCTGGTCGCCCAGCTGCCAAACTTCCAGTGGACCGGCTCGGTCATCATGGTCAAAGGCGACAAGATCTATGTCAATCGCGGTACGCGAGAAGGCGTCAGCCTGGGTCAGCAGTTCACTGTCGGCCAGGTCGAAATACTCCGCGATCCGGACACCGGCGAGATCCTCGACGAAGACATGACTCAAATTGCCAGTTTGAAGGTTGACACTGTCAAGGAGAAGCTCTCCATCTGCTCGGTTTCACTTGGCGATGCGTCGCAGATTCAAAAAGGAATGACAGTCCACGCCCAGTAGCGCGATCTCAGCAATCAAGCAGGGCGCCCGCACGGGCGCCCTATTCATTGTTATCCTGCACTTTTGCGGAACTTCGCTGCCCACCCTCCACCGACAATTCGACAGACGCTCTAATTGATGTATGATCTTCCCTATATCATCAAATGAGGCGGGTCCGAGTCATGAATTTTCGGTTTTCCCAGGTCGTTCTTCCGATCGTACTGTTTCTTGTAGCATCCGGCATTCCGGCCCAGGACGTCTTCGAACCAGCTGCGAACCCCTATCAAGGTCAGTTCGACTACGCGATCGGCGATCGGCTCGAACCGGGTGTGGAAGTGGGTGGACTGCGCTGGAGGACGCTGCGAATCAGCACCAAACCCGGCAAGGCGATCAAGCGCGGCAAGGCGAATCCCGTCACCGTCGAGATCGTTTTCCAGAACGTCACCGATCGTCCACTGAACACCCAGATCACCTTCGTGCTCGAGGACGAGATTGGCTACAACCTCTTTAGCCACACTTGCGAGCCGATTCGGGTTCGCGCGAGGGGAACCGAAGCAGATCAACAGAAGATCAAGCTTCAAGCAGACGTTCTGAATGCGACGAAGAAGATCTCCGTGATCTGTGACGTCGAATAGCCGACAGATCGCCCAGAGAATTCACTACCAGGCGTGATCGCGACGAAGGAGCGCCAGGAACTCTTCCCGAACTTCTCGCTCCTCAAAGCAACCCCGCAGGGCCGAGGTGGTGGTGTGAGCACCGGGTTTCTTGACGCCGCGCATCTCGACGCAGAGATGACGTGCCTCGATCACAACCATGACTCCAAGGGGCCTCAGTTTGGCCCACAAGAATTCAGCGACCTGTTCGGTCAGGCGTTCCTGCAGCTGCGGGCGCTTCGCATAGAACTCGAGAATCCGCGGCAGCTTTGACAGACCAACGATCTTTGTTTCTGGAATGTATGCGATATGGGCATGACCGTAGAACGGAACGAAGTGGTGTGCGCACATCGAGTAGAAGGGAATCTCCCGCTCGATAACCATATGATGATATCCCTCATCGTTGGGAAAGGTCGTCACCTTGGGTTCCGAACCCTCGACCAGCCCATGGAACATCTCAAGATACATTTTCGCCACTCGCTCGGGAGTACCGACAAAGTTAGGATCCTCAAGATCCAAATTGAGTTCGCGCATGATGCCAGTCATGTGATCGGCAACCCTTGATACAACGAGAGCCTCCTCTCCACGAGGAATCGAGGCACCGTTTGACAACTCTCTTGAGATTCCCGTCGATGGCTCACTTACTGACGTTGATCCGTCCTTCTTCATGACTCTCCCTCCAAATGCCGAACACTCTCAACAAGGCACCTCTGCGCTGACGTATTCCATACACCTTGCGGGTCGGCTTGTTCAAGGATGTCTGATACTATCCCGTTCCATGAAGGGATTGATACTTTCTGGCGGTAAAGGGACACGTCTCCGTCCCCTCACATTCACCAGTGCAAAACAGCTCGTTCCCGTCGCAAACAAGCCCGTGCTTTTCTATGGTATCGAGGCACTTGTGGCGGCGGGTGTACGCGACTTGGGCATTGTCATTGGACACACCGGTGATGAAATTCGCGCGGCGGTCGGCGATGGCTCACAGTGGGGTGCAGAGGTTACGTATATCCCCCAGGATGCACCACTCGGCCTCGCACACGCAGTCAAGATCTCGCGCGACTTCATGGCAGACGATCCGTTTGTCATGTATCTCGGGGACAACCTCGTCAAGGATGGCATCACAACTTTTGTCGATGAGTTTCGCTCCGGCAGTCACAATGCCCAGATCCTCCTCGCGAAGGTAGCCAACCCACAGCAGTTCGGTGTTGCAGAATTGGGCCCAGATGGTGAGGTCGTCCGACTCGAGGAAAAGCCGGCAGAACCTCGGTCGGATCTGGCTCTGGTCGGTGTGTACCTCTTCGACCACAACATTTTTCGCGCGGTCGACTCCATCTCTCCATCGCCACGAGGGGAACTCGAGATCACGGATGCCATCTCCTGGCTGATCGAGACCAACCTCGCGGTTCGTCCTCATGTGATTCGTGGATGGTGGAAGGACACCGGCAAGGTCGAAGACATGCTGGAAGCCAACCGCATCGTGCTCGATACCTTTACCAGAAATATTGAAGGTGAGACGGACTCGGACTCCGTATTCGAAGGTAAAGTCGTTCTCGAACCCGGTGCAGTGGTGCGCAAATCCGTCGTGCGAGGGCCTTGTATTATCGGCTCAGGAACCCTCATCGAGTCGACGTTTGTCGGACCGTACACGGCGGTGCAAAAGGACTGCCGGATTGCGGGATGCGAGATCGAGAACTCGATCGTACTCGAAGGATCAAGCCTCGAGGCCATTCCCGATCGAGTCGAGGGTTCACTCATCGGCCGCGGCGTTTCCATTCACCGCGGAACACGGCTTCCAAAAGCTTACCGATTTGTGGTCGGTGACAACTCAGAAGTCGACATTTTTTAGACTCAACCCACGGAGGGTTCAATGCAACGTGTGCTCGTAACCGGGGGCTGCGGCTTCATCGGCTCAAACTTCATTCGTATCGCGCTTGACGAGTTTGACGACATTGAGATCGCCAACCTCGATGCGCTGACCTACGCAGGTCGGCGTGAGAACTTGGCAGACATCGAGGACGATCCCCGCTATTCCTTTTTCCACGGCGATATCTGCGATCCCGCAATCGTCTCTGAAGCGATGGCCGGCTGCGACATCGTTGTGAACTTCGCGGCGGAAACTCATGTCGATCGCTCATTGCTCGGCGCTGGACATTTCATTCAGACCGACTGTTACGGCGTGTGGATTCTGCTTGAGGAAGCGCGTCGAGTCGGTCTCGAGAGATTCATCCAGGTTTCAACAGACGAAGTCTACGGTTCAATCGACAAGGGCTCATTCTGCGAGACAGATCCCCTGATGCCTCGGAATCCATACTCTGCCTCGAAAGCTGGCGGCGACCGAATTGCGTATTCGTTCTGGGTTTCTCACGACGTGCCTGTCGTGATCACCCGTGCCTCAAACAACTTCGGACCTTACCAGTATCCGGAGAAACTGCTGCCACTCTTTGTGACCAACGCAGTTACCGACTTACCTCTCCCGCTGTACGGGGACGGTGGCAATATCCGCGACTGGCTCTTCGTCGGCGAACACTGCCGTGCGATTCTGTATCTCATAACGCATGGCGTAACTGGAGAGGTGTACAACATCGCCGGGTCCCACGAACTCACCAATCTCTTCATGACCCAGTCGATACTGGACATCATCGGCAAGCCACACTCTTTGATTCGTTACGTCGATGACAGGCCTGGTCACGACCGTCGTTACTCGCTCGACAGCTCAAAACTGAAACAGCTCGGCTACGATGTAAAGATCGATTTCGCGCAGATTCTCGAAGAGACCGTCCGTTGGTACGTCGACCATCCGGAGTGGTGGCGCCCGATTCGGGAGCAGGATGAAGAGTTCGCTGCCTACTACGCGCGTCAGTACGGATCTCGTCTCAAGGAATGAGTCGTGATGCGCCTTCTGGTCACCGGCTGCAAGGGCCAACTCGGTCAAGCGATCATGAATCTCGCCAGCGAGCGAGGTTATTGCGCGACAGGTCATGACATTGACACTCTCGACATCACCAGCCGAGATGGTGTCGCCGCCGCTGTTGCTGAGGCCAAACCAGCTTCCGTAATCAACTGTGCCGCGCTTACCGCTGTTGATGATTGCGAAACTCACGAGGATGCGGCCCTGGATGTCAATGCCCGAGCAGTGGCGCATCTCGTCTCTGCCTGCGCTTCGAGTGATGCCTCCCTGGTCCACGTGTCGACGGATTACGTCTTCTCAGGCGATAGCGCGCGACCCTACACGGAGAGCGACCCCGTTGGACCGGCATCAGCCTATGGGCGGACCAAACTCGCTGGTGAACGTGAGGCAGAAAGCCTCGAGCGCCATCTCATTGTTCGCACCGCGTGGCTCTATGGTCATGGCGGCAGCAATTTTGTTGAGGCCATCAAGCGCCAGATCAACAGCGGCAACCTGGATTTGCGCGTAGTTTCAGACCAGATCGGCAGCCCAACCTCGTGCGATGACCTTGCAGGTGCACTGCTTGACCTCGCTGATAGTTCAGCGACAGGCATCGTCCACGCCGTCAATTCCGGCGTTGTCAGTTGGCACGGCTTCGCACAGGAGATCGTTCGGCTCCTTGGCAGTGAGGCGGTTGTTCATCCCGTCTCCACCGATGAGTTCCCCCGACCAGCACGCCGCCCCATGTACTCCGTCCTCGACACTTCACGACTCAGCCAATTGCTCGGCAAGCCGCTTCAGCCATGGCAAGATGCTCTAGCACAGTACCTGGAGCACGAATGAGAATTCTGATCACCGGGGTGACCGGTTTTGTCGGATCATATCTCGCCGAGCACCTCCTCGAACGACAGACCGATGCGGAGGTCTGGGGCCTCGTTCGTTGGAGTTCAAAACGCGATCAGCTCGGCCCGCTGGAGGACGTAGTTCGGCTGGTTGACGCAGACCTTACCGATGCTTCGTCACTGGTTCGAGCTATGCAAGCGGCTCGACCTGATGTGGTGTTCCATCTTGCCGGAGCGTCAACAGTCGCGTCATCCTGGACAACTCCTGCAGAGATCTTCAACGTTAATACCATCGGTCAGATCCACCTATTCGAGGCCATGCGCACACTGAACATCGAGCCCATTACCGTGATCGCATCATCTGCTGAGGCGTACGGTCGCACTGGTTCGACATCTAGCCCATTGGATGAGGCTGCCCCGTTCGAGCCTGTTTCACCATACGGCGTGTCCAAAGCCGCGCAGGACCTTCTCGCCCAACAGTATTTCGCTGGGTATGCACTTCCGACCGTTCGTTTGCGTCTCTTCAATCACACCGGACCTCGTCGACCCGATCGATTTGTCGCGTCAAGCTTTGCTCGTCAGATCGCTGCGATTGAGCGCGGTGAACAGCCCCCAAGACTCTTGGTCGGGGATCTGAACGCCGTACGCGACTTCACCGATGTCCGAGACATCGCGCGTGCCTATTGGCTCGCTGCGATGCACGGAAAGCCGGGGGAAGCCTACAACGTCTGTTCCGGCAAGCCGGTCAGTATTCGCAGCCTTCTCGACCGCCTCATGGTGTTCACCGAGGAGGAGGTTGAGATTCAAGTTGACCCTGGTCGTCTCCGTGCCGCGGAGATTACGCGCTTGTATGGCAGTGCGACCCGATTCAAAGAGGCCACCGGGTGGGAACCAGTCATTCCATTTGATCAAACCCTGCTTGACATGCTGAACTGGTGGCGCCAGCGAGTATAGTCCTCATCTCTGAGGATCTTCTTCTTCAGCTCGACCAAACACGAAAGACGACACGAACCCGGCCATCTCGGTGATGGGTGCTGGGCTGGCAGCCACCTCTTTGTTGAGCGCCCAAAACCTCTCGAGCTCAACAAATCAGCCGAACTCTCTTGAGATTCAACCTCCAACATGGCACAGTGCCACAAGGCGGAGGCGACATGGTAATGGATCGAAAGAACCGTATTGCTCAGTGGGCATTTGACACTCGTTCCATTCTCGGGAGATTCCATCTTTGGCTCGACGATGTCGAGGAACGCTGGATCAAAGGTGTTGACGGCGATCACCTGTCGTTTGTCGGCGATTCCCTCGAGCGCGCGTTCATCGCAGCCACGGCTGTTACTGCCCTTGGCACTCGCCTCTTCGGACGCTACGGAGAGGGTCGCGACGGAGATAAGGCTCTCCTCAACCGGGTTAAGAAAGACGCGGACGCGGTCTCTGCCTATGCATTGAGCGAAGCACTGTGGTACCTCACCCGAAGCTTGCCGGAGAACCACGCCGTCATGATCAGCCTGGGCGAAGGACTGATGCCAAAGGCGGGCGAGACTCCCGAAATGGGATCGAATCCACTCCTTGGCTTCGGTCGAGTTTACGCCCGACCACAGGTGGCACGGTTCCTAGATCGCAGAGTAAATCGCTTGCTCAACGAGGAAGGCTACGAGTGGCAGCAGTTTTGGGGCGATATCCAACATGCCGGCATCACCGTTTGGGGCGGAGCTGTCGACACACTCGAGAACACCTCCAGATTTGCCAAGGGTGCCGACACCGGCCCGATGACCACCCTTCACCTCTTCGATCAACCACTTCGTGTGACCCGTCCCTATGAAGGCTATATGGGAACCCTGGCCCTGCCACGCGAGGTCGTTGAACAAGCGGCTGACCGTTCCGTGCTGATCAACTACCTCACACCGCGCAGATTGGTGATGGAGTCCATTGTCGCGACCTATCCAAATATCGTCCCTGAGAACGTTCACATCTGGACCCTTGGTGGCGACGCCCGCGAACCCAGAATCGGATCCCTGTGGCGTGAGTGGAAGGAACTCGGCGCTCACTTGATCGAGGATGGATGGACGATCCCTCAGACCGGCATGCCGACTTTCACCGAGTCTGGAACCTATGCTCCATCGTTTCGGGTCGGGCCCTTCACAGACTCGAATGGTAGGCCGCATCTCATCCTTGCCGACGGCTATGCTGCTTCAGCCGAGGCGATGCAAGCGGCGAGTCTGGACCCCGTTCTCGATCTCGACACATCTTTGGTCGTCTTTTCATCCACGTTCCAGGCCTCGTGGGATCGCGAATGCGGCGTGATGCAATTGGATCCGCAGGCGCCCGATTTTCGAGGACAGCTAGCTCGCACCCTCGGTCGTGAAATGGAGCCCGACGAAGCCGAGACATACCGCAGTAGTCTTACCGAAGCCCGCGTAGCCGACATGCCTCTCAGCAAGAAATCCATCAGAGCCGATGACTTCTTCCCGAACAAACGGTGGCGCGTGCTCGCCTTGGCGAGTTACATGTTGCCGGATCCCTACACCGGTGCTCCTGGTGTGGAACAGACAGGCGCTGGTACGTATCGCGTGACAACGCATGCCGCGACCCGTCACGGAATCCTTGAAGTCGCGATGACACTGCGCATGATGGAGCCGGAAGATGAAATGCTCTTGGTCTTTTCTCCTCTGCTCGATCGTTTCTACGCCGGACAGGATTTCCGCAACCGAGCGGTCAAGATCTCGGACTCAGGGCGTATTCGAAATGAGCTCCAAACGCTAGCCCTGCAAGCCATCGAAACGCTCCCTGACGACCGTATGCGTTTGCGCCTCGACAACGTTGATGACGCCGTGTTGCCGCCCGACAAGAAGGCCCTCATTCTCGAGGTCTTGAGATGGTACAAAACAAATCATCCTATCTGGTTCCATTGGCTTGAGACTCCCTAGCAGAAAGGGCCCTTGAGGCGATCCAGCGTGGTACCATCCGCCGATGTCTGCGCCTGGTACTTCTGCTGCGACTTCATCGAATCACTACAAATTGTCACCAGGAGAGATCCACGTCTGGTGGGCGTCGGTAGAAAGCTGCGCCACACACCTGGACAAGCTCGAGAATCTACTCGACACCGACGACCTTCGCAGAGTCAACCGGATACGAGTCGAACGACCTCGCTTGCAAAACCTCCTCGCCCACGGCGCCGTGCGTATGCTGTTGGGCGACTATACAGGGCTCGATCCGCTCGCCATCCGCTTTTCGTTCGGCGAGCGTGGCAGGCCGTTTCTGGCGCCGAAGGATGGAGTCCCGCCGGTGGACTTCAATCTCTCACACTCGGGTGACTTGGTAGTCTTCGCGCTCTCTGTATCCGGTCCCATAGGGATCGATCTCGAGACTAAACGAGAAGCTCCATCAGCAGTCAAGCTCGCGAAGCGTTTCTTCTCACCGAACGAGCATGCATACATCGAGGCGTTACCCGTAGAAGACCGTGCCGCATCTTTCCTTCATTGCTGGACCTGCAAGGAGGCGCTGCTCAAAGCCACCGGAGAGGGTCTTGCCGGCGGTGGTCTGCGCCGAGTTGAAGTCATTCCGGATCCTACCCAGCCGCCACAGGTCGTTCGCATCGGTGAGAGCAGTGCCTCGGCACTAGGTTGGCATCTCTATCGACTGAAGCTCCCCGTCTCCGCCACATGCACGGTAGCGAGTCGCAACGCGGCCTCTCAAATCAAGATACTCAACCTCACGGATCGTCTCGAGGGTCCTCTTCAGCCAGCCAGTCTGGCGTAGTCTTGCTCTCGAGGAACGTGCGAACCCCAAGTCGGCACTCCGACTCCATGCGCTGACCCACATTCGCCTCGGCAGCTATCCGTAACGCACTGCGCCAGTCACGACCCACCGCCTGGTTCAGCAGACGCTTCGTCGCCGTCAAAGCTGACGGCGACGCCTTTCTGCTGATAGCATCGGCGAGCTGAAGGGCCCGATCTAAAGCGGCACCTGGCTCAACCAATTCATCAGCCAAACCTATCGCCACCGCGGACTCTCCATCGAGGATCTCAGGATCGAGCAGGAGTTTTCGTGCAACCTGCCCCGACACCCTCCGAGTCAGGAATGTCGAAACCAGCGCCGGTATGAACCCGATTTTGACCTCGGTGTACGAAAACCGAGCTGCTCGGGAGGTCACTACAAAATCGCAGGCGGTTGCCAAACCGCAGCCGCCAGCGATCGCCGCACCGTCGACTGCAGCCACTGTCAGTTTTGGGTGGTCAAGGAGGGTCGCAAACATGCACTCAAGCACCTGAGAGTCGGCTTGGTTGGCCTTTTGATCCCCTCCTGTAGCGATCTTCTCCAACGCCGCCAGATCCGCACCGGCAGAGAAGTGGCGCCCAGCGCCAGCCAGAATCACTGCACGCACACCAGTGCTCTCTTGAGCTCTTTGCAGTGCCTCGTCAAGAGCTGTCGCCATCGCCGGGGAGAGTGGATTCGCGCGGTCTGGATCGTTCAGGGTCAGCACCATGTTCGAGCCGTGACGATCTTCAAGGAGAATGTCGTTCATAGGAACGATTGTACCGAGGAGCGGTCCAAACTCCATTAGCCGATGGTCGGGTTTGAAAGTAGTTGGTTCGCTCTCACCAATCCAAAGCAGCACAGCCTGCTATCGATGACATGAAGTGAGACTTACTAACTTCGGCTTTCTCGAATCTGAGCGATTGTCTGAATCTGGTTCGTCAAAATCTTTGCGATGGCTTTGCGACCGCAGTACTCACTGATGTCACGTTGCGCGATCTTGCCGAGGTGTTGAGCCAGTTCCGGTTCGTTCGCCAACCGCAACATCTGCTCGGCCGCGTGTTCCTCGTCTGGCTCCGCCCAGCGTCCACCCGCCACATATGGACCGCAACTCTCCTCGAGGGTGACAAGGCGATACTTGACAGGCAAGCTATTGGTAAGTGTTGCAAAATCGCAATTCCCCGAGTAGTCGGTGGCAATGACAGGCTTGCCGAGACTCATCGCTTCGGCGAGAGTAAGCCCGAATCCTTCCGCTCGATGCAACGACACATAGGCATCGCACGCGGCCATCAAGTCATAGACCTGCTGCCGTTCGAGATAGGAGTTGATGTGCCAAACCGGGAGACCGGCAGCCTCTGCCTTGAGTTCCGCAACACGATCAGGTTCGCGATCTGAGTTAATGGTCTTGAGCACGAGACCGACGTCGTCACGGCCGTCGAAGGCACGCCGGAAGGCCCGCACGAGAGCGAGTGGATTCTTACGTTCCCAGAAACTCAGGTAGTCGTACGCAAAGAGAAAGAGAAACCGATCTTGAGGGAGATCGAAGGCCTGGCGACTCGCCGTCTCGCTTGCGGTCACTTCAACGGAATGCGGAATCCGCCGCACCGGCACCGGTGCAACGCGAGAAAGTACATCAACACAGAAACGGCTCGGCGTCCAGATCTCGTCGAAGAACGTGAATGCTCTAAGCCACTGCGAGGGAAAGACGTCAAGCTCCCACGCCCAGTAGCCGACGTTGTAACGATTCTCGAGCTGCTCTGACCCAACCTGCTCAATCATTGCCGGCACTTGGTCGGCATTGACCGCAAAGATATTGACCGGATAGTTGGGTGTAACGCCAAACTCGCCGAAACTGTCGTCATCCATCCTGGAAAGGACGTTGAATTCAAGGTTCGTCAAGGAATGCGGAATCTCTGCCAGCTCGAGCGAGCGGATCATGGTCCGCACTCCCTCACCGACACCGCTCTCGGTACGGATATATCCGGCAACGTTGACGCCTACTTCGGCCGGTGTGACCACGGGTACGGGTATCTCCACATACGGTTCAGGGTCTGGTGGCGGCGGACCAAGGAGAGTTCGCCGTAAGCGTTTCATTCGCTGTTCGCCGAACAGCCTTTTTGCCCGATCCTTGAACCGGTTCGCAAACTGGGACCGATAAGCTCGAGTGAGAGCGCCGCGCGCTTTGCGAACGGTTGTTTCGGTCACTCCATTATTGAGAACCGGCTGCAACGAATCGAGCCATGCATCGCTGAGACCAAAATCTGTTTCAGCATGGACCGAGAACCACTCCGCGAGAGACTGGCCACTATCACCAAAAGGATCTGGAAACGCTCCTCGGAGATCCGCTCGCGACAGATAGAGCGTGTGTTGCAGGCGCGTCAAACAAGACGAACTCCCGGACTCTGCCGGGGCATTGAGCCACCTGAAGTACGACCGGGATGAGGATGTCTCGAATGGATTTCCGAATCGACCTGATTCAGTTTCCATATCGAGAAACATACGACGGACTGTGTCTGGAATCTTCACGCCGTTGTCAAAAGTGCTATAGGCATAAGGCCAACTCTTGGTGGCCTCCCATCCGTTGTCGAGTACCTCTTGGGCGTAGTCCTTGAAAAGCCGGCGTAGCGGACCCAACTCACGCCACGAGAAACGATTCTGATGCTTGGAGATGATTTCCGGTTTGCGAGGATCAAGCCCACTGAAATGGTAGAAGTACAGTGGCTCGCTGTTTACGCGAGGTCCGTCTGGAGCGACCTCGACGTCGCGTTCGTGCAGATTCCAATAGGCAACGTCATATCCAGGATGTCTGAGGATCTCAACGCCTTCGAAAAGGCCGGGCACGAGATCGATCCACTTCTGGTCGACAAACAAACCTTGTTCAATTCTCACCACACATTGGTCAAAGACTCGACTCTGCCACCAATGAAGAAACTTCCCGGTGGTCTGGTTATCGGCGATTCCGAGGAAACCCAGGTTGTAGGTGCCGGCGCGCAGAATGGTCAGCTCGTCAGGAAGCCCTGGTGAATCAATCGGAGAGGTCAAGTGCGGAATCACGACAATCGACTGACTCTCGAGCAGATCACCAATCTCATTCAGAGGTCGATAGACGAAGATGTCCGGATCGAGATAGAGGAGTTTGTCGCAGTCTTCACGTGCGAGGAGCATCTCGAGGAAGTAGGGTTTGACCGCAGTGTTGAGTTCGAGGACCGTGTATTTGAAGAGGAAGCTCTTGAGATCTGGAATGTTGCTGAGGCTGGCCGCGGTCACGAGTTCGAATGGCTCGTTGGCGGGATCGAAGTAGCCCTCGACTTGATCGACAAGCAGCGTCACGAATCGACTATTCGGGTGTTGCTTCAGGAATGACTTCGCCAATACCCTGGCGAAAGGCAAGTAGTTTTTCGAAACGATGGTGCAGGCGGTCAACTCGGACACGGTTTCATCTGCCTCCAGGCTTCTCTATTCCGCGGGACGACCGGTGCCGCGAGTGCTGCGCCTACGATACCCCTCCCGACGCAAGAGTGTAAGTGTCTCCTCGGCGGCCCGTGACCACGAAAACTCAGCAGCTCGCTCTAAACCCAACTTTCGTAGCCTGTTGCAGACAGAGTCGTCCTGCAGTAGCTCAGCTAGCGCAGCCCGAATGCTGACCGGGTCTTCAGGATTGACCAGACGAGCAGCATTCGCGGCCACCTCCACCATGGACGACCGGTTCGAGGTCACAACAGGTGTACCGCAGGCCATTGCCTCGAGCACCGGCAGTCCGAATCCTTCGGCAAATGAAGGATAGGCGAACACCGCGGCATGACCATACAGCGCTACTAAGTCTGGCAGTTGGAGGGCGCCGGCAAAGCTCACATCCAGGCGATCAGCAAGTTCCGACATATGTCTGTGGATTGCCTCGTTGCGCCAGCCTGCTGCGCCGACCACGACAAGGGCATGAGTGTCGCGCAAAGACGAGTCGAGTGAGGAGAACGCCTGCAGGAGACCACGAAGATTCTTGCGCGGCTCGATGCTACCGACCGAGAGAACGTAGGGTCGGTCAACACCGAGGCGTTGGAGGATCTCCGGCCGAGGATCTCCTTGAGCAGGGGGGGCATAGAGCACGTGCGCTGCTTCGTAGACAACACTGATGCGAGACGGTTCGACGCCGAACCAAGCTGAGATCTCGCTTCTTGTTGCTTCCGAAACCGCCAGAAGCGCCGAATCCCGAAGCAGTGCTGTAACCGTCTCACTGAGTACTTCCACGCGGTTGTACAGAGTGTGGAACTGCGGGTGCGATACGAAGGTCACATCGTGCACGGTGTAGACCAACGGCACTGACTCCAACTCTGGCACCTTGAATGCCGGGCACATGAAGACATCAAGTTCCCCCGGCTCGGGTCCACGATCACTGACAACGTTCGTGTTTGGAGGAAGATCAGGCAGCACTTCGACGCAGCGATCACGATCTATCTCTGGCTGTCGCAGATCGAACAGCAGGAACTGATCCTCCGCTCCAATGCGTATCAGCTCTCGCAGTAGGGAACGTGAGTAGTTAGCGATTCCGTCTGAAACGCCAAGCACCTTGCTAATGTCAAATCCAATACGCATCGTTGTGACTAGTCCTTGGCCTGATCGGGCCGAATCCCCTGTCCCTCATGCTGCCGAAGTTCGTCGAGAAGATCACGCTTCAGGACTTCGACCTGCGCTTGAGATCGCTGCGCAATTTCCTTTGAAACTTCTCCCCGAGCTGCACCCTGGCTGAGTTGACGCCGCAAATCCTCAAGGCGAGCGACCGCTTGGCTGCATCTTCGGGCCTCGTCGGACTCCACGTACTCCCTCGAGGAGGAGTCGGCCTCGATTGGTTGCTCCGGCATTTCACGATCACACTCGAATTCCACCCTCCCGCGCCCGATTTCTGTACGGCTCAAAGGCTCAAACCGTTGCGTCTTGAGCCATTCGGCAATAGGGCCCTCCGGACACTTACGTCGCAGATGAGCAACCAAGAACTTAATCTCCCACACCGGCCGGTGTTTACGATAGAACCGCATCTGCGAGCGGCGACGCTCCATCTCAAGCCAGTCCGGCCCTAACGACCCACCCCGCACGTGTCGAACCACGGCCGAATCGACTCGTTCTAGCTTCCAGCCCCGCTGCTGCAGTCGTTGACACAGGTCAGCGTCTTCGTAGTACATCACCATCGCTTCATCGAATCCGCCGACTTCTTCGAAGGCACTCCGCCTCACCAACATGCATGCAGCTGTGAACCAGCCTGGTTCAGCAAGCCTTCGCCAGATTTGCTCGAACGGACCGTGCGCCCATCTCCAACCTTCACATCGATTGCGCACCTTCTGTACTACCTCTCCGACGACTCCAGGCGTCGGAGACCAGCCAAACTGCGCACCGCCGTCCGGGTAGAGCAGGGTCGGCACTGTCATAGCCAACTCATCCTGTTGGGTCAGCTTCTCTGCGAGGTGTATCAGGGCATCGTCCTCCAGCCACGCATCACTGTTCAGCAACAAGAATGCATCGCCAGTGGCCTTCGACGCAGCGTGGTTGGTTGCGGCCCCGAATCCCCGGTTGCTTCTCAAAGTTACCAATTTGATCCAGGGAAAACGGTCCTCAAGTCCGTCACAACAGCCATCAGATGAGGCGTTGTCAACCACGACAACTTCTACATCGTTTGCAGGTGGACAGCCGATGCTTGCGACACTTCGCTGCAAGACCTCGCCGGAATTATACGCAACGATAAGAACCGAAATCATGGCTGCCCGGCCTCTTCGAGAGCTGCAACTGTTCTCTGCGCTACCTTGGTCCAAGTAGCTTGACCGAGGATCTCCCAGGCGTCCGCGAGCACCCGACCGCGCTCCTCGGTGTCCACGAGAGCCCTCCGTGCAACCTCGGCAACTTCTTCAATGCAAAGGTTCACAGCGCGGTAGGGATAATCCGGCCACAACTGGTCAAGTCCCAGCCCGGGACCGACGACAGCCGGCGTTCCGCACGCGAGCGATTCCATAGGGGGAATTCCAAACCCTTCATAGTGAGAAAGATAAAGAGACAGATCCGCAAACCGATAGAGCGCAGCCAATGAATCTTGCGGCGCATAGCCGATCTTCACGACAGATCCACTCAGTCCCAACTCACCAATCCAGCGCTGCAACTTTTGTGGCTGCCGCAGACGATTCGCGCCGGCGAACACAAGCTTGAGTTCAGGTCGGTCTCTGCGTAAGTCCACGAGGGTTTCAAGCATCAACCGAACGCAGCGCCTCTCGAGAAGCGACCCGACGAAGAGAAGGTAGGGGCGATCGATGCCGAGAGCCGCCAACTCCCTTTCATCGGCAGAACCAGCAGCTTGCTCCCAACTCACTCGATCGACACCTTGAGGCACAACTCGTATTCTCGATCGATCAACGCCATAGCTATGGTGTAGCTGATCTCCGATCAAACTAGAGACGACGATCACTCGGCGAGCAGTCCGTGATGCGCGGCGCGCAAGAAGGCGACGACGCCACCTCTCTCGCCACTGAAATTCGTGCGGCAGACATTCGAACGAAAGATCGTGGATAGTGACGACTCCAGGGGTTGTGGACCAATACGGCAAGCTGTACGCAGGCGCAAACAACACATCGGCGCTGTGTTGAGCGAGCTGAATGGGGAGTTCCAGCTGCTCCCACATGACTCCTCCAAACCTCCCGCTTCCCGATACGCCAATGAACCTCGGATCTTCGAGAATGGGAATCTGCGGACACTGAGCGCGAAAGTGAAGATGCCATGTCCAGTCGAGATCCATCTCTGCCACGGCGCTGAACAGACCTTCGAGATAGGTCCCAACTCCGGTCGCTTCGCCCCCGAGTTCCCCGGCTGTGACACCGACCTTCATCGCGCGCCGCTCTGCGCCCGCCAGTTGCCTCTCGGCAGGCGTGCGGTGTTCTTCAATCGATGTGCTGTAAGATGTGCAGCAATCATGGGCAAGTCATTGTACGTCACGGCGGCGTTCCTCCTCCACCTCGTGCGCGATCTCATCGTGACCGTAGCGCGGCGCTGGCGACGTTTCCACAGCCGTGTCGTCCTTGGCGAGGAAATCGCCGCCGTCGCAATGGATATTGCACCATTTGACAACGACACCACCCCAGAAAGCGTCTACGCATGGCGACTGGTCGAGGCATTTGGTCGTCAGGATAGCAGCCTCGTCTTCAACCTTTGCGGTCATACCTTCCCAAGCCAGGATCCGACGCACTTCGAAGAACTCCCCCACAATCCACGCCTGTTTTACAGGGTTCACAGGCTTCCAGACAAAGCACTGCTTCCGCGCAGGATGACGATCTCAATGCTGCGGATCTTTCTTGACCCTCTTTTCAAGATACTCGACGGAGCTGATGTCTACTTCGCCCCCGACGCGCTTGTACTTGACCAAAGAGAGGCTTATGCACGCGCTACGGTTGCGACCCTCCATGACCTCACGTTCGCCACAATGCCAGAGACTGTTGAACCTACCACACGAGAACTGCTTCGAGTCCGCCTACCCGCGATGATGCATCGGTGCGATCGTGTCATCGCCGTTTCAGAAGCTGCTGCAGATGAGGTGCGCGAACACCTTGATCTACCGCGATGGCGAATCCACACCATCCACCAGGGTCTGGATCCCGCCTTTTGCCAGGTCGCGGACCAGGCACGAACCCGTGACTCCGCTCTTCCGTCGCACTACTTGCTCTTCGCATCGACTCTTGAGCCGCGCACCAATGTCATCAACGCGCTCCGCGCATTCCGCCTTCTTGCCGATTGGGGCTATAGCGGCGCGCTCGTGCTACTCGGTCGCTGGGGTTGGCGGAGTGAAAAAATTCAACACGAGATTCAAACCTCACCAGTCAACGATCGAATCCAGCATCTGCAAGAGGTCAATCGAGACGAACTACCAGCTATCTATCGTGGTGCTGATGCACTGCTCTTCCCCTCCTGGAAGGAGGGTTTCGGCAGGCCACTACTTGAGGCCATGGGCTGCGGTACACCAGTCATTACCTCAGGGCGATCATCGATGCCCGAAGTAGCCGGTACGGCCGCTGTCTACGTCGATCCATCCAGCCCTCACGGCATAGCTTCTGCAGTTTCCTCAATCGTCGACGATCCACTCCATCGAGAACGCCTCATCGGGCTCGGCCGCGAGCGGGCGTCTCGATTCTTGTGGGATTCCGCGGCCGCCGCAACGATCCAGGTCCTGCGCCAAGCCGCAGGTCTCAGCAGACAAGGCGACGACGAGTATCGAGCCTAATGCAGATCCCTTACAGATAGCTGCGCCACCTGTTCGATCTCGAGAGCGAGGAGCACAGTAACTCCACTGAATGCGTTCACCGCGCAGAGCCAGGAAACCGTCGCAGCACTTCTCGTTCTTCATCATCGGTAGTTCGAACTGCTTTGACCCATATCAGCCTTCGGTTTCATGACCTTAGCGTTCCAAGCAAATGGCAGAGGCCGCTATCGCAGAACCTCTCTCAGGGTCATCCACAGGATCTTGAGGTCAAGCCCGAAGCTCCAATTCTCTACGTAGTAGAGATCATGGGCTACGCGTTGCCGTATCGACGTATCGCCACGCAGACCGTTGACTTGCGCCCAACCTGTGACTCCTGAACGCACGCGATGCCGCGCCATGTAATCAGGATATCGGCTTCGGAATCGCTCTACGAACTCAGGCTGTTCGGGCCGGGGTCCGATCAATGACATATCTCCCCTGAGAACATTGATCAACTGGGGAAGTTCATCGAGGTAGAACCGTCGCAGGAATCCACCTATTCGAGTCACTCGCGGATCACGATTGCGTGTCCAATGTGCCCGACCGTCGGCCTCGGCATCGACGCGCATGGTGCGGAACTTGAAAACCCGGAATGATCGCCCATCCAGACCCGTGCGAATCTGGGAGAAAAAGACCGGACCTTTGTCCTCCTGTCGAACCAGCCAGGCGATGATCGGGAACAACCAGCAGGTCGCCAGTAGAGCCACAAGCGCACCCGCAATGTCGAACAGGCGTTTGACCAACTGATTCCAGCCCTGTAGCGGGATCTGTGTCAAGTTGATCATCGGGAGGCCATCAAGGTCCTCGACTCCGGCGCGGAGGACGTAGTACTGAAGAAGGTTAGGCACCACTGTGATCTCAACCAGGAGCTGTCCTGCCCTGCGTATTAGTCTCACCGTCTTGTGATGCGCCGCCAGCGGAAGCGCCAGCATTACGAGGTCGATTTCGTGCTCCGCGACTACTTTCTCCAGATCCTGAGTGGTCCCAAGTACCGGGATACCCTTAATCGAACGTTGCTGCTTTCCCGGATCGTCATCGAGGAACCCGTGCACGCGGTAGCCGTATTCGACGTGTCCGCGCAACCGCTCGGCAACTTCTTGGCCCAGATCACCTGCTCCAACGACAAGCACCAATTGACGGTTTCCTCTCGACCCTCTGATTCGACCTAGAACCGCCGCCAGCGTCCAGCGAAAGGTCGTGACAAGAAACACGTCAAGAACAGCGAAGATCGCGAGTGCAAGCCGTGAATAGGAGAACTCTCGGTAGAACGTCAAGCCAGCGGTGAGCAGAATCGAGGCGAGTGATACAGCGACTAACACCCGTAGAAACTCGTCAAACCGGGATCGACTCCTACGGCGCTGATAGAGGCCTTGGAAGTAGAAGACAACTGGCCACAAACAGGCCGCGATCGGAATCAGGCGCAAGTATGGCTCAATCGGAGGAACGCCCTTGGTGACCGGAAGTAGCGCAAACTCGAACCGCAGATGAAACGCAAACAGCAGGGCCAGCCCCGTCATGGTGGCATCTCCAAGAACTTGGAACGCAATTTGGATGCGTCTACGGCGCTTGATCATGAAAAACTACCTGTTCACTCCAAGGCGGTCGAGCAGAAATCGAAACCGGGTTTGAAAGTGCTCGCGAGAAAATGTGAGGGCTCTGTGTCGCAGCGCGTCGCGGTCCCAGTCTGTGCTCAATGTTCGTTGAGTCGCATCGACGAGGGCATCGACACAGGCTCGAGCCGCAAGCTCTCCTTCGATTCCTGGCCGAACGATATCTGCGGTACCCGACGCCGTGAGACCGACCACCGGGGTGCCACAGGCAAGCGCTTCGACTGTGACCATACCGAAGTCCTCGATGTTCGGAACCAACAGTGCAGCCGCACCGCGGTACGCTTCTCGTAGCTCCTCCCGTGAGAGCCAGCCAAGGAATCGCACACCAGGATGAGCCACACGGCGCAGCTTGCGCAACATCGGACCCGAACCGACAATATCAAGCGTTCTGCCAAGACGCTTTGACACCTCGATTGCAACCTCTACCCTCTTGTACGGAACAAGAGCCGCCACCGTCAGGAGACCATCTCCGCGTTCGCCTCCCCGAGTGAAGAAGTCGGTGTCCACAGGCGGTGGCAGAACTTCCGCAGTGCGGTTCCAGTAATGCTTGATCCGCCACGCCACCAGCCTTGAATTGGCGATGACACGGTCAATCCTGGCGGATGACACCATGTCCCACTGACGCAAACGCGACAGCCTCGACTCCACGAGAGGGCGTACAATCCCGGGAATACGATCCAGATAGAGCGGTCGCTGGTCCCAAGCGTATCGCATTGGCGTATGGATGTAGCTTATGTGAAATGCTCCAGGAGGCGGGATGACCCCCTTGGCAACACAATGGCTGGTTGAGACAACAAGATCGGTATCTGGAAAGGTGAATGACTCGATCGCTGCAGGCATGAGGGGCAAAAGATTGCGCCAGGTTCTTCCTCCGAACGAGAGATGCTGCAGCCAGGAAGTCTGGATCTCGTGATCCTCGATCTCCTCCGAGACGCTCCCCTTACGGTGGATCAGTGTGTAAAGAGTGGCGTCTGGAAACAGACGAGAGATCTCGTCCAGTACCCATTCTCCTCCACGCATCCCGGTCAGCCAGTCATGTACTAGGGCCACTCGCATTCAGACCTCCCGAAGAACCTCTCGATAGACCTCAAGCGTTTTCTCCACAGTGAGTTCCCAGCTCATCGCCTCAGCACGACGACGGCCAGCCTCAGTCATGCGGCGACGTAAAGGATCATCGACGAGAACCTGTTCCAATGCACTCGCTATCTCGTCGAGATCGAGTGGATTCACTAACCGAGCCACACCCTCTCCCACCTCACGCATCGCGCCGAGATTCGACGTAACCACGGGAAGCCCGGCGCACATGGCTTCGAGCACCGGCAAGCCGAACCCCTCGTAAAGCGCCGTATGCAGAAGCACAGATGCGACATGATACAGCCCATGTAAATGAGCGAATGGCACTTTTCCTAAGAACCGCACACGGTCTTCGATGCCCAGTCGACTCGCGCGTATGGCGAGCCGAGACTCCCCCTCCATGCCACCTACATAAACTAGCTGCCCCGGTAGAGCGTGCCGCCTCATTGCCAAGTGGAAGGCTCGAAGAGCTACGTCGAGATTCTTGTGAGGTTTGTCATTGGCAACCACAAGAGTGAGCGGCGGTTTGAGGCCATATTCTTCCTTGACCGCCTCGATCGTTTCGGACTCTGGCCGTTCGGCAAGTTCGTGGTCCACTCCATTCGGCACAACCGTCAGTCGGGACCGATCAGCGCCGAATAGTTCAATAAGATCACGCCGGGAAGACCTTGAGACTGTGATGATCCTACGCGCCCGCCGCAGGGTGGATCGCAGCATGAACCGGAGGTAGATCAGAGCCAGCATGCGTCTCTCTCTGGGCGGATAGAAGAGCTGGATGACATCATGCACCGTCGCGACTGTCGGACACCACAGCACCGGAGAAAGAACATAGTGAGGCACATGCAGGAGATCCAGGCGTTCTCGCGACAACGCCACAGGAAGCTGCGCTTGCTCTCTGAGCGAATACTCCCTTGCTGCAAGCGAAATCATGCTCGCAGAAGGCGCAATCTCGGCAAGGCGTTCCTGGTTGTCCGGGCGGGCGAGCAGCGTCAGTTCAACGTCATCCACTGAAGCGAGGCCACGCAGGAGGTTATATACGTACGTTCCGATACCGAAGTCGGTGACCTTGCGCGCATCGAGACCTAACCTTATGTGCACGCCGCTATTGTAGGGAATTTTTCCTCCGTGCGGGTTTTGGTCCGCTCAGTTCAGGAACTCAATCCGAACAACTCTATACTTGTGCCGCATGATCAAGCTTATACCCTGGGCTGTACCCGCGGTTTGGACGGTGTTCATACTGATAGCAGCACGCGCCGGAAGGCTCGGCTTCGCCGAGGCGGTCGCGGCTTCCATGATTGCTGCCCTTGGTCTAGGATTTCCACGAGTTTTAGCGCGAAGCAGCGGTGGACTGGCGGGGCGGGCCGCCGAGCTTGTGGTTCTGGGATCCGCCCTGGCGGGTGTTCTGTGCGAACCGTCTTCGCAACGCCGGTTGATCGTCGTCGGCGGCGCCCTCGCCGCCATGGCTCTGACCTTGCTCGGGCTCTGGTGCCAAGCTTCTCAGAAGACGAAAACTCATTTCACAACCCTTGCCGGAGCGGCGACCGGGATCGCTGTTGGCCTCGGGATTCAAGGCGCAGAGGGCTGGCAGATCAAGGCACTTCTTGTCTGTTTAGCCTCAACGTTGACTGCCTGGATGCTCAGCAGAATCACATCGGCGGTGCTTGCTGTCTCGACATCTCTTGCTCTGGGTGCCGCTATCGGACCCGAACACACTCTGGCCTGGGTGTTGCCACCCCTGGTTGTCGGAGCGCTGTGGTCACTACGCGCACGTCAGCCATGGCTCGTCTCGGGTCTCGGTATTGTGTGCTCGGCACTCCCTCCTGCGGGCTTGATCCTGTCGGTTGCACTGACGGGTGCTGCCGCCCGCCAACGAAGATCGATCACGCCTCTTCTTCTTCTTTTCCCTGGAGTTCTCTTGGCGATGTGGCGGATGCCTACAGATACCAATCTGCTGCATATGCCCACGACAGAGACACTGGCACTCGTCTTTCCTCTTGGCTTTACTTGCCTGCCTGCTCTGCTCCCCGTTCTGCTGCTCGCACTTCCGGCGCGACGACTTTCGGCCGGCGAGGCTCGAGATGCGCTTGGCCTCGGCTTGCTTCTGCTGCCGGTGTTTGCTGGAGGCCCCTTCACCACTGCCGTGGTCGCCTGCCTCTGGTTAACCGCTCTGCCGAGTGTCCCGCAAGACGAAACCACGATCCGCCACACTACCGCCCTGATGCCATGGACGGTTGGCGCTTCGCTATGCCTGCTCGTGATGTCCCCACTGGGAGGTGCGACGGCCATCAGCTCGCGGCCGGTGTTTCTGGTGAGTGGTCTCGCGACGGCAATGATCCTCACTCGGATTCCTGTTCCGGTCTTCCGACTCGCTTGCATTCTTCCGGCCCTAGGCCTGCTATGGACGACACCTGTTCCTGGTGTCGATCAGCACCTTGGCGTCGGAGACCAGCTCCAGCTTTCGCAATCCTCTGAAGTCGGTCCAGTCATTCTGGTCTCTACCAAGTCGTCTGCGGCCAATCACCCCGGCCGACCCCTGCTCGTTGGCGACGATGTTCCATCCCGAGCCATCGTCCTCGGTACAGACGTACCGATCGATCGACCCTCTCGCTCTGGACACCTAACTCAGGTTCGTGGCTGGGGCCGTACAGCGCGCCACGTTGGCGTCGGAGCTATCTCTCTTCAGGATCGACCAAATGCTGCACTGACAGCAACGACAGACCTGATCGTCTGGGTCGAAGACGGCGAGCGATGGCAACAACGCCATCGGCGTACTCTCGGGTTATTGATCGGTTGTCTGGCGACATTGGCGGTGGCTGCAATCATTGCTGGCAAACACCAGTCCAGCGCGCTCGATGTCGGAGTAGTGCTACTCGTAGCTGCTGCTTTCGCGACGGGTTCATCGGTTGATCCGATAGCAACGGCGGCCCATCGCATAGTTGTCGACTTCGCGGCCGCCATATGGCTGGCTGCCGCAGCCTTGATCTTGCCGAAACTCCACCGACGCAGGGTGCTAGCAGGTATGGTTCTGCTGCTACCGCTCGCCATGACACAACCGCTCCTGCGAGGACCGGCCGGCGACGAGGTCTATCACCTCAAGCTCACCGAGAGCTTGGTCCAGGATCAGGACCTGGCGCTGAGCAACAATCTGGATCCCTCTCGCCGTAACGAAGCCGTCTATCTCAAGCACGGCGACGAACTCATTCATTCACCTTTGCCTGCGGTCGTGTCACTGCCAGGATGGCTGATTGCAGGTCATGCCGGCGCTGCAGTGACAATGGCGTTCCTCGTCGCTCTCGGCATTGGGTTGGCGGCAGCCAGAGCAGAGCAACTCGGTATCCATCAACGTGCAGTTGATGCTGCGTGGGTCCTGTCGTTGCTGACCTATCCTGCGGTGACCTTTTCAACTTCGGTCTGGCCTGCTGCGTTCGGCATCGCTCTTGTTGGAATCGCGCTTTCAGCTTCCGCGCGAGGATCACTTACCGGCACGATTTTGACTGCGATCGGTGGCCTTCTTGTCAAAGTACGTCTCGGACTGATCTTGATTCCATTGGCACTCATGACCGGTCTGCGGCGACGTAACCGGGGAATGACCGTGCTCGCGAGTTTTGTCGCAGCAGCAGCGGCAGCGGCAGCGGCAGTCATCTTCCTGTTGCCCGAAGGACTTCTCGGTCGCCACCGGATAGCGGAACTCATCCCTCACAATCTCTCGTCTGTCGCCCGTGCCGGATGGGGGCTGCTGTGGGACGGAGCTGGAGGCCTAGCGTTCTCTGCGCCGTTATGGCTCGTCGCTTTGTTTTTCTTGGCAAGGGTTTGGCGGCGTGGCAAACACGGTGAACACGCCCTGATCATCGGCGCCGGACTTACGGTGGCCGCGCTTCTCCCGCGCGGGGAGTGGTTCGGTGGCGGATCCCCTCCAGCACGCTATCTCGTACCACTACTCCCTCTCTTCGTCCTGGCCTTGGCTGAATGCGCTGCTGTGTCCGCCGGACGCCGCTGGATTCGGCTGGTGCTGCCTTGGACAGCTGTCGCCGCCTGGATGGCTGTCACTCGTCCACTGCACTTATTCAACCCTGGCGATGGTGGTTGGTGGTTGGCCGACGCGCTCGCTCGCGCCTATGACAGCGCAGCTCTAGAACTGCTGCCGACGCTTCTTAGACCGGCCCCCGCCGCTCTTATCGTCCCAATTCTAGTTCTTGCTGCGGCATGGTTGTGGACCCGACGCCAGCGCCATTCGGCAGTGGCTCTGACTCTTTCTGCGTGTCTCATCCTGTGCAGCCTGGCAGCCTTTCGCCGCGAACACGTTGTCCATGCAGAAGACCCCCAAGTCATCCACAATGGCGGGCAACGTCATCCCCGACTAGGATCATTCTTTCCATCGGCCCATGGTATCTCCTGGCGGTTGACGGATCAGGATTCGATCACCATTCCGTGGCATCCGCCCCTCGGTCAGAGGGCCACAGCGCGAGTTCGAGTTGACGGCCGCCAAGAACGCCTTGGTGGACGCTTGTCGGCGAGCTGGGACGACAATCCAGAAACCGTGATTACCCTGACATCGAAAGGATGGCAAACGATAGATCTACCCCATCCCGTCGGCCTGGAACGCGGCGCACTCCACCTGCAGTGGGAGGCACAAGGTAAGCGCAGAGTCGATTTGCTGATAGATCGCGTGGAGGTTGTGCGTTGAGTGGCATATCGGTGGTGATTCCGACCCTCGGCAATCCACGCCTCCTCGAGTGCCTGGCAGCTCTCGAGGAGTGCGGGCCAGCACCGCAGGCAACCATTGTGGTGCACTCCGGAACCGTGCCCTTGCCATCGCTCGGAGCCGGTGTCGAAGTCCTCAGCAGATCTCCCAGGCTCGGTTTTGCCGAGGCCGTCAACTTGGGTATCGAACATCGCATAGAACACACCTGGGCGACCGCTGTTCTCAACGATGATGCTCAGCCTTCTGCGGACTGGCTCAGGACCCTTTCAGCGACACTTGAGAAGCAGACTTGTGTTGCCGCAGTACAAGGAACCATAACGCAGTCAGACACAGGTCTCATCGACGGCCGCGGTATCGAACTCGATCCCCTCGGCCTTCCGGTGCAAGTCGACCGCGATCTGCTGGCTGAAACAGAACCGACCGCACCGCGAAACCTGTTAGCCGTCTCCGCGACCGCTGCTCTTTATCGCAACAAAGCACTTCGTCAGATCCGTATGCCAAACGGTGATCTTTTCGATTCTCACTTCGGCAGCTATCACGAGGACCTCGACGTGGGCCTGAGGCTACGCCGCCTCGGCTGGAAGGCGTGTTGGATACCCAACGCCACATGCCGCCACACAGGTTCCGCGAGTGGTCCCAAGCTGCGCTGGCGACATCCATGGTGGGTGCTAGCAAATCGATGGCGAGCACTGGCGGGGAACTTGGCGGCCGGCTCGTTTACCTCCGCCCTGCCGATCCTACTCCGAGGAGAAATTCGTGCGATTCGGACGCTAACCCGTCAAAACTGGCGCGCCGTCCCGACAGGATTCGCAATTGCCATGCTTCTGCCCTGGATTGCGGCCAAAGCAGAACTGAGGCGCACACCTGGCACCCGACTAAGGGACCTACCGCGGGGTGAGCGATGAGAGTCGTCGTTCAGACCGACGATCGACTGGGGCCGGCTATGGCTGGATCGGCGCTCCGCGCATGGGAACTCGCACGCGCCGTCACCGCTGCAGGGCATACCGTCCGCATCATGGCGGCCGCCGGGTCATCGCCGGTCACAGATGCAGGTCCGGCGCCTGAAGACCACGTTGAGCCAGGTTGGGCGCAAGCGGTCATCTCTCCGCCCTGGAACCTGTCTCCAAGCCAGTTCACTGCCAGCTCCCTGCTGATCATCGATGGTGTCACTCCACTTCTGGCTGAACTCTCGGTCCTGCCTGGAACGCGCCAGGTGCTCCGACGTCGACGAACAGCGGCAGCTCGTGTGCCATTTGCATCTGCCTGTGCTGACGTCATCCTTGTCGCCAGCGAAGCCCAGGCCAACTGGTGGAGGACAAGGATCGACCGGCCTGTGACGATTCTGAAGCTGCCGTTCGGCGTCTCTGAGCAGCCGACCCCCGAGCGATGCGAGGTGCCGGAAGTTGCGTCGGAGCGGCAGCTCGTACTGTGGTGGGGTGGGGTATGGCCATGGCTCGACCTGGACACCCTACTCGCTGCGATTCGATTGCTGAATGACCCTGCAATGAGCCTTGTTGTTCCGACGGCACCCCGTCCCGGTGGAAACACCGCTTCGCTCACATCTGCGGCTTTAGACGAATCGAGAGTCCGCCACGGACTCGATGAATCCCAGGTGATCGGGCTTTCATCATGGATTCCTTATACCGATAGGCACAGGCTACTCAACCGCGCCGCAGTGTTGGCAGTTCTCCATCATCCGGGCCGAGAGGCAGAATTAAGCTTCCGCACACGCGCTCTCGACGGCGTATGGGCGAACATCCCTCTCTTACTTTCCGAAGGTGGAGAGGTTGCCCGATTGACACGGAAGAACAATTGGGGCGAAGTGGTGCCGGTGCATAACCCTGAGACAACCGCAGCTGCGCTTGAGCGGCTGCTTGATCCGGCTCGACAGAACTTGCATCGTGAGGCGCTCGCAGGAACGGTTGACGCATGGCGATGGCCTGCGTTGGCCAGGCCTCTGGTCGACTGGCTTGCGGCGCCACAACGCATTGAGCGATCGAGCCAGACGAGAGCCTTCATCAGGGCAGCAGCTCGATTGATCCGACCACAACTCGAGATTCATCCATCATGAATTCCAAGATCTCAACAGTCATCGTTCGCTGGCGTAACGGCAAGGAACTCGAACGCTGTATCGCGTCTCTCCTTGCTCACGGTGGCTCTGAGTTGGAAGAGATCATCGTTGTCGACTCAGGTTCAGGTGACGGCGGTGGAGAACGGCTGCAGCAAGCCTTCCACAACATCGAGGTCGTGCAGCTGGAGCACAACCGTTCATTCGCTTGGGCTGCCAATCAAGGTGTCGCACGAACCTGCGGCGACTTTGTACTTCTGCTGAATCCGGACACTGAGATCACCGAGGGAAGCCTCGAAGTGCTCGTCGGCTATCTGATGGAACACCCAAATGCAGCGGGAGCCGTACCCCTACTCGTTGAACCGGATGGTTCCTCACAGCACCACTGGCAGCTTCGTTGTCTACCTCGCTTGCGCGATCTCGCGTTGGGACGCAGTGGACGTCCCCAATTCCCCAATTCGCCGACTCAACCGACTCAGGCCGAACAACCAGCGGCAGCCGCTTGGTGCATTCGTCGAGTAGTGTGGGACGCGCTCGAAGGACTGCACTCCGGATTTGCCCCTGCGTGGTGGGAGGACGTCGACTTCTGCGTTCGCCTCGCGGCACTCGAACAGG
>JAAESQ010001074.1 GCA_024229275.1 bacterium
CCTTGAGAGCTCGCTCTCTGAATACCTCAGCGAGGTCGGAATCGAAGTTCATACTTCGAGGTTCGCGATCTCCGCGTGGCGAAAGCACTCCACAACATGATCATTCACCATCCCTGTGGCTTGCATGTAGGCATAGATAATCGTGGGACCTACGAAACGAAAACCGCGCTTCTTAAGGTCACGACTCATCTCTTCAGCCAACGGTGTACGGGCCGGAATCTCACCAAGTTCAGTCCATGTGTTCTGGATCGGCACGCCACCCACGAAAGACCAGATATAGGAGGCAAAGGTCCCCCACTCTTCCTGCACCTCCAAAAAGCTCTTGGCATTGTCGATCGTCGAGCGAATCTTGAGTCGATTGCGTACTATCGATGCGTCGTCACACAATCGCTCGACGTCATTCTCTCCAAAGCCTGCAACTACCTGCGGATCGAAGTTCGCAAAGGCTCTCCGATATCCCTCACGCTTGCGGAGAATGGTGATCCAGCTCAGCCCAGCTTGTGCGCCCTCAAGAGTCAGAAACTCGAACTGCGTGCGATCATCCCAAACCGGCACCCCCCACTCGACATCGTGATACTGCACGTAGAGCGGTTCTGTTCCGCACCATTCACATCGCGCGCTTTCCATGCTGCCTCCTCACGTTTGGCCAAGAAATCAGTCAGCCATCACTTCCGTGTTCCCCTTCACTTATACCAATCCACAACCGATCGGTTCTCGAGAAAAGTTCCTTTTCACCCCGATGATGCGGAATCATTGACCCTCCATCATCGGTTGCACTCAATAGTTGGTTTGACGCAGCGGGGAGTCAAAACCACTAAAACCACCATCACGAGAGGAAGCAGTACTCTGTGGAGATTATCGTCGTATTGAACGCACTCGAGAAACTTGAGACAGAGTTAGGTAATTTTTATGAATGGCTGAGCGAAAAACTAGCCGACGAACACGACGATACCTCCGGCTTCTTCTTTCGAATGAGCACGCAGGAACGATCGCACGCCAATCTTGTTCGATACGGGAAGCGACTGGTTCACCAGAACGGGCACCGTTTCCAAAACGTCGATGTGAACTTGGACCCCCTCAACGAGTTCATCGCCTCGATCGCTAGTTTCCGAGAAGAGCACAGCCGACCACGCCCTACCGAGGCTCTTCTGTTTGCAATGAAACTCGAAACTGATACCGAGGTCGATGTACACCGTTCGGCCATCGAATCGACCAATCCAGAATTTACCAACCTTATGAAGAGTCTGGCCGATGCTGATCGCAAACACTTCGAGACGCTCAAAGAGTTCGCCAATCGGCACTCTCAGATGTTCAGTGCATCTTGATTTGGAGGTAGTTAAAGATGAATCGCGTGAAAATCTACTCACCTAAGGACATCAGACAGTCGCGATCGAACGAACTGTTCTGTAGTATTGCCGCATGAAGCTCTCTACCCGTGCCCGCTATGCTCTGCGACTCATGGTCGATCTCGCAGTCCAAGGAAACGAGGATGAGTCCGTCAGCCTGGCAACGGTCGCCGGCAGGACCGGGCTCTCTCGTGGATATCTCGAACAGCTGGCTTTGACGTTGAGAAACGCGCGCCTCGTCCGTTCATCCGCAGGCCGCAAAGGTGGATACCGACTGGCACGACCGGCAAGTAAGATCACGATTGGTGAAATCGTAGAGGCTTCGATCGGACCGATCTGCGTCGTCGATTGTGTCGATGACCCGGAAAGCTGCATGCGAACCGACTACTGTGAATGTAGGCTCGTCTATGCATTGATCAACAAGAAGGTCGCGGAAGTCCTTCACGCATACTCACTCGGAGACCTGACCGATCCGGACTGGATTCACACAATCCAGGATCAGATCGATGGCACTCAACTCCCAACCTACTCAGGGAAGAGTTAGACGATAGATGTGAGACGCTAGAGGAAAGACGAATAAGAAAGGGCGCGCCACAAGGCGCACCCGTCATTTCAAGACAATCAAGTGCCTCTGTCGTCTATCTTCTCTTCTCCTATCGTCTCCCGTCTTTCTTCTTTCCTCTAACCCTCGAGTCCACCAAGAATCGCATCCTTCACGCCATCAATGGCTTGCGAGCCATCCACGGTGACAAACTTTGGTGCGTCCGCTGCACCGTCGCGTCCTAGCGATCTGTAGAAATCGCACACAACCTCAGTCTGCTGGTGGTAGGTGTCCAGACGGTTGCGTATCGTTGCTTCCTTGTCGTCATCACGCTGAATTAGGTCCTCGCCGGTAACGTCATCCTTGCCCTCGATTTTTGGCGGATTGAATCGGAGATGATAGGAACGTCCCGATTCGAGATGGACGCGCCGTCCAGTGAGCCGGCTGACGATCTCACCGTCAGGGACTTTGATTTCCACTACGGCATCAATCGCTACGCCTGCTTCGCGCATCGCTCCTGCCTGAGCCAGCGTGCGAGGGAAGCCATCAAGGAGGAATCCCTTCGTGCAATCATCTTCAGTGATCCGTTCTTTGACCAATCCGATAATGATGTCGTCCGAGACGAGCTTCCCGGAGTCCATGAATGACTTCGCTTCGAGTCCCAGCTCGCTACCTGCCGCGACCGCGGCACGGAGCATGTCGCCGGTGGAAATCTGCGGAATCGCGTACTTCTCACATACGTAGCTTGCCTGGGTTCCCTTGCCGGCCCCCGGCGGTCCGATCAGGATAAGTCGCATCAAATTCCTCCCTTGGAGTAACGTTCGCACACCTACCCGCGCGCGACCGCCGAATGATAGCAGAGAGGTATGACGAAAGGCGTGAGACGTAAGACGAGAGGAGGGAGAGGGATGAAATCGGTCCACTAGCCGCGCAGCGTTTATCCACTCTCTTCTCTACTCTAACCGATTCCCTCTCCCCGGTCTGGATCAGCAGTCCGGAGGAAATCCTCCAACTGTCGTTGGCCATCAGCATCCATTTCTAGAAACTGGGCTCCAAAACCTTCAATCGACTCGGCTGGCCACCGTGTATGACGCACTAGAACTGCTACCCCGGTGACGGGCTCGGATTTGCCAGGTAGAGCAAGTTCGAAATCGAACCGCGTCCCAATCGGATAAGACTGCGGCCCTCGTATCCTCATTCCAGTAGACGATAGGTTCTCGGTCTGGCTCAGCACACGATTTCGCTTATCCCCGACATCTAATGTGAACTTCAGGAGCGCCCTCGCGCTGGCCCGTGGAGCAACACTTTGGAGTGCTTTGAGAGCCTGAGCCATGTCGCTTTCGGAGAAATCTGTGGACAGGTAATGATTCGCACTGTTGTTGATGTATTTCTCCACCTCACCATAAGCCTTCGGCGGTGCCAAGATGACGACACCCGCGTGACGGCTCGGACAGTTCCGGGCACGAAGTGCCTTGAGCAAGGCATCCATCGTGAGATCTGCGACGGGGTATGTCACGAAAACGTACCGAAAGACATCTTCCTGCAGCAGCAATACGGCGCCAACCACCTTCTTGATTCGCTTGACGTCTACACCACCGCTCTGCAACGCATCGGAGATGCGCTCGAAGACCGAGCCTTGGTCGGTGATAATCAATGCTAGGTTGTTCATTGCTCAAGACACCATCTACTAGTCTAACTCATACTGCGATTCGCC
>JAAESQ010001075.1 GCA_024229275.1 bacterium
AAAGCACAGCTGTAATCTACTCTGGTTCTCCCAGGTAACCGAGTAGAAGCTCCTTCTTCTCTGTCATCAGTGCTTCTGTCCTGGCTTCAAGAACCAGTCGTAGCAACGGTTCTGTGTTCGAAGGCCGAACGTTGAACCACCAATCGTCAAACTGAACCGTCACACCGTCGAGATCGTCGACTTCGCCGTCGCAAAAGTCACTTCGAAGTTTGGCGATCATCGCTCGCTTGTCTTCTACTTCGAAGTTGATCTCACCGGTGGCATGATATCGCTGCAAGGGTGCTACTAGCTCGGATAAAGTCCTGCTTGTCTCGCGAATGTGATTGATGACTTCGATGACGGTGATGATTGACGAGTCTGCAGTGTAGTTCGTTTTGTAGTAGAAGTGGCCCGCGAGCTCGCCACCAAATGGCGAATCGATATCTCGCATCGTCTTCTTCATGAAGGAATGCCCGACTCGTTCCCTAACTGCTTTTCCACCGGCCTCCTCGATCGCTTCCTTGGTGGACCAGGAGGAACGGAGGTCATAGACGATTGCTGCACCGGGATTAATACGGAGAAACCTCGGAGCCAGCATACCGGTGATTTTGTCTGCTGAAATCGCGTTGCCGGTCTCGTCGACGAGCATTGCCCGGTCCGCATCGCCATCGAATGCAACTCCGAAGTCGCAGTCATGCTCGCGCACGGCCTTTTCAACATCGATGAGATTCTCTGGTTTCAGAGGATTTGCCTCGTGATTCGGGAAGGTGCCATCGAGGGTGAAGTACAGAGGTACGACTTCAATATTGAGCTGTTCGAGCATGTTGCCGTATATCGCGGCCATTCCGTTCGCCGCGTCGGCGGCAACCTTGAGTCGAGGTTCCTTCAACTCGAGGTGCGAGACCACATGCTGGGCATATTCGTCGGTAAGGCTTCTCGAAGTCTCGTTACCCTTCAGGGCCAGATCGGGTTTGGCATCCGATCCGTGGACCAGCTCTTCGAGTTTCGCAATACCTGTGTCCCATGACACAGGGATCGCCGTCCTGCGGGACATCTTGAGTCCGTTGTATTGAGCCGGGTTGTGGCTGGCAGTCACTTGGATTCCCCCGGATGCACCGAGGAATCCGATCGCAAAATAGTTTTGCGGAGTGTCAGCGACACCAACGTCTATGACGTCGACACCGCTGGCTCTGAGACCTTTCTTCAAAGCGTTCGCCATAGGTATAGAGTGAGAGCGCATGTCGCGAGAGACGACGACGACCGGGCCTAAGGCCAGGTCCTCATCATCGAGCAGCTCGCGATAGTGAAACCC
>JAAESQ010001076.1 GCA_024229275.1 bacterium
CCGCCAGTTCCATGAGGCGGGTATGTGACATGTCTGGGACGCAGTGATCACACATCACCGCTCCGACGCTGATCGTCAACCCTACTTCCCGGTCGCCGACTGTGACTCGCTGTGCTTCCACCGAGGATCTCACTCGCTCAAGCACCGCCAGTGCCTCTTCCTCCCGAGGTGTGCTCATGGCGAGACACAGCTCATCCCCCCCGTAGCGCCCCACGAGATCGAACTGTCGCGTCGCCCCTTTGATCGCCTGCGAGGTTGCGCGAAGTACCCGATCCCCGACCGAGTGACTGAGCGTATCGTTAATCGACTTAAATTTGTCGAGATCTATCATTGCGACAGTGAGAACTTGCTCCGATCTCACCGCTCGCGCAACTTCATCGCCCAGTCTCAATAGAAAGAAGTGCCGCTGCATCAACCCTGTCAGGGTATCAATGGTCGACTCTCGATAACTTCGCCAGTAGCCGTAAACGAAGATTCCAGCCATAACCGCATAGAACGGAACAAATGCCAGAGGAAACACCAACCCACCAACATTAAGCGCCAGAGGCCTTGCCAGCCCGAGGGCTGAGAGCAAATCCGCCAACCCACCGAAACCTATGACGGCAACGGCCGCT
Source organism: bacterium (assembly GCA_024229275.1). Classification (GTDB taxonomy): domain Bacteria; phylum Acidobacteriota; class Thermoanaerobaculia; order Thermoanaerobaculales; family Sulfomarinibacteraceae; genus JAAESQ01. Next base: position 615 of record JAAESQ010001076.1, read on the forward strand.
GTTATTGGCCGCGCGAAAGGCCGCCGGCGTCTGATGCTGTCACCCAACATCCACACGACCGAACCTGCGACCACCACGGCCAATGCACCGACGATGAGGTAGATCCATGGATCGACCACCGTCGGAGCAGCGATCGCCACAGCGGCCACTCCAGCCAACACGAGGAGCTGAACCACCACAGACGGTGACATTTCGCGCTCGAAAAACGAGAACAGAAAAGCACACATAGACATCAAACAAAGCGGCAGCAATGCACCATTCATCCGCACAGCGGTCTCGAGCCCGAGAAACCCCAAGCCAATCTCTGTCGAAAACGTCAATGCATACACACTCGAGGCAAATGCGAAAAGCGAGAATAGGAGGTTTGACCTGCTCGAAGGCAGCCCCAACAGAAACAGCACGAGATGATTTGCTCCGACCATCGCAAACAGCACGCTGAACCCAACCAATGCGTGGGAAGCAAGATTCTGACGCCGCAGGAGTTCGCTGTAGAGATCAATCCGAGGCGGAGCCCCTACGAGTCCACCGTAGCCAGTAGCGCTGTAGACATGGACTATCACCTCGTTAAAAGCGCCAAAGCGAATGGCCTCTGCAGGCATCTGATAAATCCGAGGATACAAGGATGCGCTGAGGGAATGAGGAGGAAACGACCCAGTTGTCCCGATTCTCTCACCATTCAGGAAGACCTGATCGACGTCGTGAACAGTTGGAAGCTGGAGGCCCAATGAGAAGCCACTCAGACTCTGAGGGATCCAGACGTTGACTCGATACCAGGCATGTCCATCGGGAACATCGATTCCACTTGTGCGCCAGGTTCCAGGCACTGAGACCGGCATCCAGACCCGACCCCGAAGCTCATCAAGATCGCCGGCAACTCCACCGACTATCTCCCAGCCCTGCTCGAGATCGTACGGCAGCGGATCTTCCCCTTTTGAAACCCGCACCTCTTGGGATCCCAAGAGAAGACTCACGGCAAGTACTCCGCACGCAATCCCCGCTCCGACTCGGGCCGAGTACCTGGACGATGCTGGCTCCATATTCTCTTTCCTCCCGTTGTTCATGAGTCGGTGTGCGAACACTCTTTGCAATGCCTCAACGTTATGAGGTACGGTCTCATTCTCCAATTTGTTGCTGGATTCTCAAAATTGGGAACTTCAACACCCCTTTCGCCGTTTAAATCTGTGTTGGAACTGGTTAGCATTGCAACCCGAAGGCGCGCGTGTCGTACTTCAGCTGGGTTCGGGGTGTGGCCCGAACCTGCAATTTTCAATTGATTTCGTCGTTTAGTTTACGAGGTCACAAAACATCCCTTCGTTTTCAGGAGGATTCGTGAGCGTTCACCACCGGTCATCTCTATCCCTTATCGGTAAATCTCTGTTTCTCGTGCTGCTCTCTGCGAGCCTCATCACAGTAGGCTGCGGTGGCGAAAACGACGATGGTCCCAGGACCTTCGAGCGCGGAGGCGGCGGCGACGGCAACGGCGAGGAAGAGCGCACCGAAGAGGCTGTCCCTGTCGAGGTGGCCAGCGTCGAGCGCGGCCGCATCGAAGCGACGCTGCGCTTTTCGGCCAATCTCGAGGCGGAACGCGACGTCCAGATCTTCGCCGAGGCGCCGCGCCGTGTGACGGAGCGACTCGTCGAAGAGGGCCATGCCGTGAATCGCGGCCAGCTCCTCCTCCGGCTGGAGAATCTCGAGCAACAGAGCACGCTGGCCAAGGTAGAAAGCCAGCTCGAAAAAGCGCACCGCGAGTTGAAGCGGCAAGAGAGCCTCTTCAACCAAAACCTGATCAGCGAGCAGCTCTACAACGACGCAAGCTACGACGTGGAACAGCTCGAGCTTTCTTTGAATGACGCGAAGCGCGAGCTCGCCTACACCGAGGTCCGTGCTCCCATCGGCGGCATCGTCACCGAGCGACTGGTTAACATCGGCGACTACGTAACATTGAATCAACCACTATTTCGCGTCGTCGACTTTGATTCCATCGTTGCCCGCATCTATGTTCCGGAAAATGATCTCCGAGACCTCGCCGAACGCCAACCGGCCCGATTGACCGCGGACGCGATTGGAGAGGCCTCGTTCAAAGGATCCATCGACCGCATTTCGCCGGTCGTCGATCCTGGAACCGGCACGGTGAAGGTCACTGTGGCAACTCCTCGCCAAGAGGGATTGCGGCCCGGCATGTTCGTCGAGGTCGAGTTGGTCACCGCCATCCACGAGGATGCAGTGCTGCTGCCAAAACGGGCTCTTGTCTATGACAACGACCAGGTCTTCGCTTTCCGCCTGGGCGAGGAGCGCCGCGTGGAACGCGTGAGCGTCGTCCCTGCTCTCGAGAGCATCGACTGGATCGAGCCAGACGGCGGCATCGATATGGGCGATCAGATCGTGGTTGCCGGTCAGTCTGGCCTCAAGGACGGCGCGTTGGTCCGGCTGCCTGGAGATCCAGATCCTGAGGAGGAGACTGAAGATGACGACAGCGATGAAGAGAACGTGGAAGAGACCGACGAATGAGTTCGGACACCTCCAACGCCCGCGGCGCTACGCCGCGCACGAGCTTCGTCACCTCACGACCGGTGGCGGTTGTCATGCTCTTCCTGGCTGCCGTTGTGTTTGGGCTGTTCTCCTACCGGCGTCTCCCAGTCACTCTGATGCCGGAACTCAGCTATCCAACCCTGACGGTACGCACAGAGTATCCCGGCGCGGCGCCTGAAGAAGTCGAGAACGACATCTCACGACCCGTCGAGGAAACGCTTGGCGTCATCGGTGGACTGCGCCGCTTGTCCAGTGTCAGTCGCGCCGGTGTCAGCGACGTGATCCTCGAGTTTTCGTGGGACACCAAAATGACCGACGCGATTCAGGACACCCTCGAAAAACTCGATCTTGTCTTTCTGCCCGATGAGGCCGAGCGACCGCTGATTCTCCGTTTCGACCCTTCTCTGGATCCAGTCATGGAGCTGTCCATGTCCGGCGAAGGTGCTCGGTTTTCGGGGGACGAAGGCCTGCGCCGCCTGCGCCGAGTGGCCGAGTTGCAGGTCAAACGCGCCCTCGAGCCGATCAAAGGTGTAGCCGCCGCACGGGTTCGCGGTGGACTCGAAGAAGAGATACACGTTCAGCTCGACGACGGCGAACTGCGCCGTGCACGTGTCTCGGTCCAGAACGTGATCGACCGACTCCGCCAGGAGAACATCAACGTCGCCGGTGGCACGCTGACCGAAGGACGCACTGAGTACATGGTGCGCACCCTCAACGAGTATCAAGATCTTGGCGAAATCGCCGACACCATCATCACCCAGCGCGAGGGCCGACAGATCCGTATTCGAGACCTGGGTCAGGTCGTATGGGCAAACAAAGAACGCCAGATCACCACTCGCACGGACGGCAACACCAGCGTCCAGATCGAGATTTTCAAGGAAGCCGACGCCAACATCGTCGCTCTCGCTCATCGCGTCAAAGAGCGCCTCGGCGAGTTCGATCCTGACGCTGAACAGACGGAAGAAACTCCGTCCGGCGCACCGACACGCGGCGACCCCAGCGGCTTGGCCGAAGAGCTGTACCTCAACGAGGGGATTCAGATCAAGGTGGTAGCCGATCGCTCTGTCTTCATCGAGGGCAGCATTAACGAAGTCCGCAACACGGCTATCATTGGCGGACTGCTTGCCGTTGTTGTTCTCTTCCTCTTCTTGCGTAGCGTCATCAGCACCCTGATCATCGCCGTTTCAATCCCGATCTCCCTGTTCATCACCTTCGCGCCGCTCAACATGCTCAGCGTCAGTCTCAACATCATGTCTCTCGGTGGCCTGGCACTCGGAATCGGCATGTTGGTCGACTCGTCGATCGTTGTGCTGGAGTCAATCTTCCGTTGCCGGGAGGAGGGTGACGGGATTGTCGACGCCGCGATCCGCGGCACGGCAGAAGTGCGCATGGCAGTCATCGCCTCGACGCTGACCTCGATCGCTGTTTTCCTACCCATGGTCTTCGTCGAAGGCGTCGCCGGCCAGGCATTCGGCGACCTTGGACTCGCGGTCGTCATCTCGCTGCTCGCGGCCCTGTTGGTCGCGGTCGCGTTCATTCCGATGCTCGCCAGCTTGCGCGGCATCAATCTCGAACAGCAGCCCGATTCTCTCCCATCGCTCCTCCCAACATCGACCGCAAAAGCCGTATTCAAAGACGCGCAGGTGTTCTTCACTGGTTGGTTTCGCGGAGCACGCCTCGCGATCGGGATTCTGCTCCTGCCACTCGTTGCGGCCTACCTCCTGATCCGATTGATCTTGGGCACCGTCTTCGAACTCATCGGAAAACTCCTGCTGATCGTGATGGCCGGTCTCGGCTGGTTCATCAAAAAGGCTGCCGGCCCAGCCATCGTCTTTGTCTTCTCCTGGGGGACGGGCGCTCTGCTTCGAGTGACCGAGGCTGTCCTGGATTGGCTCGGCCGCCACTATCCCAAGGTCATCCGCTGGGGTCTCGCACATCCTGCCGTAGTGGCAATCCTGGCTTTCGCCAGCATGGCGATGACTGTTGGTCTCTTCATGTCTCTCGACAGCGAACTCCTACCCGAGGTGCATCAGGGTGAGTTTACGATCGAGGCCACCCTTCCTGTCGGCACACCGCTCGAAGAAACCGAAGCCATTCTCGCACCGGTCGAAACAGCCATTCTCAGCGAGAGAGAGCACATCGATTCTCTTCTCCTGACATTGGGCTTCGATCCCACAACCAGTCAGCGTTCGGACGAAGGTGAACACACCGCCCGCTTCAAGATCATCCTCGATACCTCGAACCCAAAGATTGAAGAACAGGTCATCAATCGCTTGCGGGCAAAGCTCCGTGACATCCCCGATCTCGAAAGTCGGGTCGTCCGTCCGGTGCTGTTCAGCTTCCGCACGCCCATCGAAGTCGAGGTTCATGGCGAGGATCTCATCGCCCTGCGGCAGATGGCTGAGCGTGTACGCAGCTTGATGACTTCGATGCCACAACTCGCCGATGTCGAGACGACGCAACGCACCGGCGCACCCGAGGTTCAGATTCAGTACGACCGTGATCAACTCTCGCGCTACGGCCTCAACATCGCAAACGTCGCATCGCAGGTGCGCGACGCCGTCAAGGGCTTCGAAGCTACCCTCTACAACCTTGGCGATCGACGCATTCCAATCGTCGTTCGTTTCAACGAGGCTGATCGCTCCAACGTCGCACAGGTTGGTGACTTCATGGTCAACCCGGGCGCCGAGCGCCCGATCCCGCTCTCAGCTGTTGCTGAGATCCTTCTCGCGGAAGGACCGAGCGAAGTGCGCCGCATCGACGGACGTCGAGTCGCCTTGGTCAACGCGAATCTCGCTACCGGCTCGCTCGGCGCCGCAGTCGAGGCCATCGAGAAGGAACTTCACTCACAGATCGAATGGCCGAGTGACATGACGTTCTACATTTCAGGCCAGAATCAGGAGTGGCAGCGCAGCCAAGCCAGTCTCTTGCTGGCACTCGCCCTGTCCGTCTTCCTCGTCTACGTCATCATGGCGGCTCAGTTCGAGTCGTTGATTCAGCCGCTGATCATCATGCTGACCATCCCCCTAGCCTTCTTCGGAACCGTGGTGGCTCTGCTCGCACTCGGCATCAACGTGTCGATTGTTGTATTCCTCGGCATGATCATGCTCGCCGGAATCGTCGTCAACAACGCCATCGTCTTGGTGGACTACATCAACACACTGCGTGAGCGCGGCATGGAACGTGCCGAAGCTATCGTCACCGCTGGATCAGTCCGTCTGCGACCGATTCTGATGACGACAGCTACGACCGTCCTCGGCCTGCTGCCCATGGCGCTCGGCCTGGGTGACGGCGCCGAAATCCGCACACCGATGGCGATCGCAGTCATCAGTGGTCTGCTCGCTTCGACAGTGCTGACGCTGATTGTCATCCCATCGTTCTATTCGATCCTCGATCGTGGGCGCGAACGCCTTCTGGGCGCGCCCAAGGCCGCTCCGGTCGAGGAGGGAGCCGAGTCATGAAGGGTCTGTCTTTCCTCGAAGGGGCTTTGCCGGAATTCTCACTCAATCGCCGCATTGCCGTATTGGTCCTGCTCGCTTCGGTCGTTGTCGTCGGCCTGGTTGCCAGCCTCGGTATTCCACTCGAGCTGATCCCAAGCGGCTTCTCGGCGCCATTCCTGGCCGTGATCGTGCCATGGAGCGATGCCCCGGCACAGGAGGTCGTCGACAAGATCGTACTGCCCCTCGAAGAAGAACTGTCCACCGTGCGCGGCCTCGATCGATTGACCTCGGTCGCGCGCACCGGCAACGGTCGCTGCTTCATGAATTTCAAGCCGGGAACCGACATGGACGTGGCCTACCGCGAGGTGCGAGACCGCGTCGAACGTGCCCGTATCCAGTTCCCGGACGACGCCGATCGCGTGTTCATCCGCAAGGAGGATGACTCTTCGATCCCGGTGTATGTCATCGGCCTGACGATCGATCCAGTAATCACAGATCCCTACAATCTGGTTGAGAACGAGGTCATGCTGCCGCTGCAGCGCATCGACGGTGTCGCCTCGGTCACCGTCAACGGCTCGGAGGAGAAAGAGATCTTCATCGAGCTCGACCGCGCTCGCGCCGAGGCGAGCGGCCTCAACCTCTACCAACTCGCCCTCGAACTGCAGAGTGACAACTTCACCATGGCGTCCGGCGACGTACGCCACGGCGGCGACAAGCTGCTGCTGCGCTCGGTGGCTCGCTACACGAGCCTCGACGATCTGCGCGATCGCCTTGTTTCGCCGACGGTTCGTCTGCGCGACATCGCCACCGTCACCTATCGCCAGCCCGAGCAGAAGTACCGCGTGCGTGCCAACTCGATGCCGGCCGTAGCGATCATCATTCTCAAAGAAGGCCAGGCCAACACACTCCAGGTCGCCAGCGCAATCAGTGACGAACTCACGGCGATGCAGGACAACCCGCGTCTGCAGGACGTCGGCATGGTGCCTCTCTTCGACCAGGGCCAGGTCATCCGCGAGTCGCTCGATACGTTACTCGACAGTGGCAAAATCGGCGGCATCTTCGCCATTGTGGTTCTGTTCTTCTTCCTGCGCCGATTGCGGCTGACCCTGATCATCGCCCTGTCGATTCCTCTCAGCCTCCTCATCGCGCTGACGGTAATGTTCTTCGCCGGTGAGTCACTCAACATTCTGTCGCTGCTCGGCCTGATGATCTCGGTCGGTCTTCTGGTCGACAACTCGGTCGTGGTCGCCGAGAACATTCACCGCCTTCATACTGAGGGTGCCAGTCGCCGAGAAGCCGCGATCCGTGGCGCCGGCGAGATCGCCCTGGCGATCGTCATGGCCACCCTGACCACCATCGTCGTTTTTCTGCCGGTGTCGCTGGTCGAGGGGCAGGCACAGTTCTTCTTGCTGCGACTCTCACTGCCGATTTCAGTGGCGCTGGCCGCTTCGCTCGGCGTGGCCACCGTATTCGTGCCGCTCAGCGTCTACCTGACTTTGAAGAACGGCAACGGCAAAGAGCCCGGCGCCGTGCGACGCAGCTACAACGGATTCACCGGTAGCATCGAGCGCCTGTACGAAACCACGCTTGGACGCATCAATCGCGGCTACGGTCGCCTACTCACACTTTTTCTGCGCCGCCGCATGGACCTCGTGTTGGTTCTCATCGCGGTGTTTGTAGCGACACAGCTTATTGCATTCAAGAACGTCAAGTTCGTCGACACACAGGAGGACGAGCGATCCGGCTTCGAGATCGACGTGCGCCTGCCGCAGTCTACGACTCTCGAGGAATCCGAGAAATTCTTCCTCGAGTGTGAAAGCATCGTTGAAGGTAAGGCCGAGGAGCTTGGCCTCGCCGGCTGGTTCATGTTTCATACCGCCACCTTCGGCGAGGTACAAGGATTTTTCAGCCATCCGCGCACCACAGACCTGACGCCAAGCGAAGTCACCGAACGCGTCCTGGAAGCACTGCCCAAGCGTCCCGGAATCGAATACTTCACTGGAGATGAAAGCCAGGGTGGCGAAGAGAGCAATGAGCTCATCCACGTCGTCGCCCTCTACGGCGAGGATGCCAGTCAGCTCGAAGACACCGCCGTCGAACTCGAGCGACTCTTTGTTCGCATCCCCGGTGTGCTCGGCATCAAGGCCTCGGATGATCCGGCGCCCAACGAACTTGGCCTCGTTGTCGACCGGCAGCGAGCCCAGCAGCAGCAGGTCAACCCGGAGGTCGTGGCCGGCGTCGTCGGCTACGCGCTGCGCGGTCAAATGCTGAGCCGCTATCGCACCGGCGGCGAGGACATCCCCGTTCGGGTGTGGTTCAAAGAGGAAGATCGCGAGACGCTGACCCAGCTCAAGGGCTTCTATGTGCCCACAGGCGACGGTAACTACGTGCCTCTGTCCTCCGTCACTGAAGTCAACTATCTCGAGAGTTCACGCCGCATCGTGCGCCGTGACAAGCAGGTCACGCGAACCATCACGCTCGAACTCGTCGACGGTGAGCAGGAGGAAACGCGTCCGCGACTCGCCACCCTGATGCAGCAGTTCAATCTCCCGGAAGGCGTCCGTTTCGGCGCTCCTCCAGGCGCGGGATCCGCCGATGATGACATCGCAGCCCTGCAGTTTGCCGCCGTCATGTCGATCGTATTCATCTTCTTCCTGATGGGCTTTCTCTTCGAGAGCTTCATTCTGCCGTTCTCGATCCTGCTCACGATTCCGTTGGCCGGCATTGGCGTCGGTTGGATCCACTACCTCGCGGGCTACAACCTCGACTTTCTCGGAACTGTCGGCATCGTGCTGCTCATTGGCGTGGTCGTCAACAACGGCATCGTGCTCATCGACTATGTCAATCGTTTGCGCAATGAGGGCATGTCGCGTCACGACGCCATGCTGCAAGCCGCTCAGCGCCGTTTCCGCCCGATCATGATGACCGCCCTGACTACGATCTGCGGCATGATCCCGGTCACCCTGTCCGGCACCAGCAGCATCGGCCTCAGCTACACCAGTTTCGGCCTGACTCTCATCGGAGGCCTGACCACCGCGACTCTCCTGACCCTACTCGTCGTGCCGATCTTCTACACCTTCTTCGACGATGCTCGGGAGATCTGGCTGTCTGCGATGCGGAAGGCGTTTAGGAAGGGCGATGGTGCAGTTGAGGCGGCGTGAGGGTGGAGGGCTATACGGGACGAACGGGGCGAACGGGGCGAACGGCTATACGGTAGAACAGCAATGCTCGGTGGTGTGGCCTTCGATGAAATGCCTACTTAGCTGAAATGCGCGTGAGTTTTGAACCACCAAGCTCACCAAGAGCGCGAAGTTGAAGACAGCACGAAGGGAGAGTGCGCTGGCTCGGGTTTCGGGCGCCTCTTGTTTTGGGGCGCGTGAGTGAGATCAACGCAGAGGCGACACAACACCAGAGGGAGCGGAATGTGAACGTTGGCAGATGTTCGAGCTGTCATACGTTCACCCGCTCATCCTGGTGGTGCACCGCGCTTGCGCGAGTAAAGACGCAGAGTTGATCTTCCCTGTTGGTCGTGGGTGGCACGGACTCTTCGAGCGACACAAGTTGGAAGGGGTGTGAAGCAAGATCTTTTGTGTCGCACGGTGATGGACCACTCACATAGAAGCTTTCGAGCCGCGTAAGATTGGCCTCGGACGATGGAACGCGGGCAGATTTCAGAATAGTGCGGAAATCTCCGGCGCGCGACCCAAAAAACTCCCTCTCGTGAGTTCCAACAAAGACAGATGCCGAGCTTTCAGCAGGGACTTTCGACAGAGCCGGCATTCCTTCCACCTCTGCGTCTTTGCGTCTCTGCGTTTTTCTTGTCTTCGTTCGATTCCAGCTTCGAGATTCAGAGCTTTGACGCACAACCGATTGTTCCTGGTCGCGGGCACTGAAGTACCCGCCTACATTTACCGCACCGGAGCGATGAGCAGTCTGCTTCGTGAATTGGAAGAACCTCTGCTGTGTCCTGTGTAGGCTCGCTTCAAGGTTGGAAGGTGCGTGAGAGGAATAAACGCAGAGGCGCAGAGACGCAGAGTGGTCTTTCCTATTGGTTTCGAGTGGCAAGGACTCTACGAGCAACGCTAGGTGGCAGGCGCGTGAAACAAGATCTTTTGTGTCGCACGATGAAGGATTACTCAATTCACAGCTTCGAGCCGCGTTGGTTTGGCCACGAGCGATGGAACGCGGGTAGTACCTTGGGTGGAGTAGAAATCTCTGGCGCGCTACCCA